>JBAXOP010000454.1:0-3743 GCA_037133195.1 Verrucomicrobiota bacterium
CTCGGCGCCACCAGTTGCTATTTGTTGGCCTATGCCGCACCTTTGAAAAAAATCGCACTCACAGGCCGCTATGCCCACGAGCAATCCTGGTTGAGTGCTCCCGAGGTGGCCGAGGCCATCGCCGCCGAACGTTGGCTCGGCGACAACGCCCATGCCAAACGCTCCACAGCACAATTGCTTGATGGCCTGGCTTCATGGTCGCCGTTAGACCGGGCATGGTCCGCCCGCGAACTCGCACTGCGCAAGGAGGATATCCTGCCGCAATTGCTAAAACTAACCACCAGCAAGAATCCCAACGCTCGCCTCGGCGCAGTGGCCGCTATCGGCCAGTTGAAAGCGCGTGCCGTACCCGCACTTAACACCCTGGCGAAGTTGCTCAACGATGATGACCGCTGGCTGCGGGTCCAAACCGCCGAGGCATTGCGCAACATCGGGGCTGATGCCAAACCTATTCTCCCACAGATGCTCAAAGCCGTCGCCGTGAAGGACACCACCGACCAGATGCAATTCGCAGCCGGCGCGCTTTGTTTCGCCTTGTTCTATCCCGGCGGTGCCCAAGGTGCCAGCGGCATTCTGGCCAAATCGTTGCACGATGCCCCCAAGGACCTCCTCTATCCGGCTATCCGCGCGGTGACCACCAACCCGGATTCGGCGGCCCGCGGCTGCACCCGCTCTATCTATCAATTACTCACGCTCGACGACGTGAAAATACTGGCACCCGAGATAGTGGCCAGCATCAGGGACATGGCACCGGCCAACACCATGTTTTCCAAAGGGGTGCGCCTCGCCGGCATTGAGGCGCTGGCCCGCCTGCACATCGAGGAAGGTATTCCCCTCGCAGTCATGCTGATGAACCTCAAGGATTGGGGAAAAGCCTATATCATCCAAATTTCCCTCGATGTCCTCAAACAATATCGCGGCTCCGCAATATCCGCTGTGCCTGATTTGAAACAACTCGAGCCCGCCCTCCGTAAGACACCCAAGGAACATGACAAACTCATGGAAGTAATTTCCATTATCGAAAAAGATACCTCTCCGCCCAAACTTACCAGCCTGAAGACCCCTCTGAATTCCAATTCCTCACACCCATAGTATCATGCTTAATTTCTCCGCTCTCGTCCCCGCTTCATTATTCATGAGATCTATCCATTCCCCAACCATCCTGGCATTATCCGCGCTGACCCTGTTGGTTCCGTTGCAAGCGCCAGCGGCGGAAACAACACCCGCACATGCCAAGTCCCCCAACATCATCCTCTGCATGACCGATGACCAAGGCTGGGGCGATGTAAGTTACAACGGCCTCAAAGCTATCAAAACACCCAACCTGGATGCCATGGCTGCGGCGGGATTGCGCTTTGATAGGTTCTACGCCCAACACCCGAGTTGCTCGCCTACCCGCGCCAGCGTGATGACCGGCCGCCATCCCTACCGCACCGGCACCTACTGGCCCGGTATGCCCCTGCGCTTGCAGGAAATGACCATCGCACAAGCCGTCAAACGCGTCGGTTATACCACCGCGCATTTCGGCAAGTGGCACTTGAGCGGCGGCCAATCCGGCATGGGCCGCGCGCTAAAGGCGAGTGACGCGCTCCATCCCGGCCACTTCGGATTCGACGAGTGGTTTTCGGTTTCCAATTGGTTTGATCTGGACTGGACGTTCAGTCACAACGGGGAGCCGGTGAAAGTTAAAGGCGACGGCTCGGATGCCATCGTCGCGGAAGCGCTCAAATTCATTGGTAAAAACGCCAAGGCGCAGCAACCGTTCTTCGCCTGTATCTGGTATGGCAGTCCGCATATCCCTCTCAAGCCAACCCCGGAGGACCTCAAGGCCGCCAACGGCAAACCGTACTACGGCGAAATCCTCGGCGTGGACCGCAGCATGGGCACCCTCCGCAAGGGCTTGCGCGACCTCGGCATCGCCGATAATACCTTGGTGTGGTTCTGCAGCGATAACGGCGCCTGGATGGACGATAAAGCCGCCCCGGACGAATATGGCTGGAATGGCGGCCTGCGCGGCCATAAGGGGCAATTGTGGGAAGGCGGTATCCGCGTGCCAGCTATCATCGAGTGGCCTGCCGGTATCCCAAAACCCGCCAAAACCAGCGTTATGGCTTGCACCAGTGATATCTATCCGACGCTTGTGGACCTTTTGCATATCGAGGTTCCTAACCAGATCCAACCACTCGATGGCCTCAGCATCCTGCCTCTCATCCAAGGCAGCAAAATGACCGAACGCGCCAGGCCGCTTGGCTTCATGCATTACGGCGGCGACACCATGGCCGACGGAGCCATGGCATGGGTCGATAACCAATACAAACTTTTCAAACAGATGCCCGACAAGTTGGCTCTCTTCGATATATTAGCCGACCCTTGGGAAAAGACCGACATAGCCGCCGAGCACCCGGAAATTGTCAAACGGATGGACGCCGAACTGGTGGCTTGGCGCAAATCCGTTGAGCGAAGCGGGCGCGGCGAGGATTATCCTGGTGGCCTGCAACCCATGCCCAAAAATCATTGATTCTTCAGGCCCATGGGCCACCCTTGCGCAATCGCGACAAGAATGGGGTGGCTCCTTAGGCTTATACGTTATAGTCTTTTTCGCCCGGTTCGTGAACTTCCTTGAGGACCTTGGCGATGATGTCATCAACATCAATGCCTTCGGAATCCGCAGCAAAGTTAGTGAACATGCGGTGGCGCAACACCGGCAATGCGGCCATGCGGACGTCGTTGCAATTAACCACCAGACTGCCACGCATGATGGCACCTGCCTTCGCGGCTAACAGCAGGTACTGAGTCGCCCGCGGACCCGCCCCACAGTGAACCCATTTCTTTACTGCCTCGGGGGCACGGGGGTCGGCGGGGCGGGTGGCACGCGCGAGACGGGTCGCATACTTGATCACATGCTTGGACACAGGCAAGCGACGTACCAAGCGTTGGAGTTGGAGGATCTGCGCGCCGCTCATGCGTTTGTGCAACTCGACGGCGCGGTCCGAGGTGGTGCTCTCGGCGATCTCCTCTTCCTCCGCCTCGCTCGGGTAATTCACCCGCAAACTAAACATGAACCGGTCAAGCTGCGCCTCCGGCAATGGATAAGTGCCCTCCTGCTCAAGCGGGTTCTGGGTGGCTAACACGAAAAATGGCGGGGCCAGCGGATAGGTTTCACCAGCGGCGGTGACATGGCTTTCCTGCATCGCCTCCAACAATGCCGCCTGGGTTTTGGGCGGAGTGCGGTTGATTTCGTCAGCTAGCAAAATGTTGGTGAACACGGGGCCGCGGATGAAGCGGTAGTTCTTGCGGCCGCTGGCTTCGTCGACTTCTAACACATCGGTACCGGTGATATCGGTGGGCATCAGGTCCGGGGTGAACTGGATACGGCGGAAGCGCAGGTCGAGCACTTCGGCGAGGGTACGGATCATCAGGGTTTTGGCTAGGCCGGGCAAGCCGATCATCAGGACGTGGCCGCGCGACATGAGCGCCAGCATCAGACTGTGCAAAATCTCTTTCTGTCCGACGATGGCCTTGCCGATCTCCGCCACCACGCTTTCCAGTTGCGGCACCAGCACCCGCAATTGCGCCGCAGCGTCCTCGGCAAGTTCATCCGTGAGATTGCCGCGGTTCGCAGTGGTCCAGGCATCTTGCCCGGAATCCTTGGCAGCGGGCAGGATGCCCGCGCCACGGTTCGCTGCGGTCCGGGCATCTTGCCCGGAATCTTTGGCAGCGGGCAGGATGCCCGCGCCACGGTT
>JBAXOP010000455.1:0-3732 GCA_037133195.1 Verrucomicrobiota bacterium
TTCAACTTGCTCACACCAAGCCCGCGATGACCCTCCGTGCAAAAATCCGCCCTGGACAGCAAGGTGATCGTCCAAAACAGCCTTGACATCAATAACACCAACGGTGGGCGTGATATCACCGTCAACATCGGCACCGGCAGCGCCGCGTCGGAAATCAGCGGGATCATCCATGCGGGCACGATCGCGCACATCGCCAAGAAGGGAGCTGGCGACCTCATCCTGAGCGGTGCCAACACCTACAGCGGCGAGACCGTCATCGACGCTGGGCGCATCGTCCTAGGCAACAACCTTGCGCTCCAGAATAGCCCGATCAACACCGACAACGTCGGCAAGATCGACGCCACCGGCCACACCACCCCGACCTTCGGTGGTTTGAAAGGTGCGGCCAACCTGTCCACCCTGATCAACTCCGGCTACTCCGGCATCAACACGCTCACCCTTAACACCGCCAATACCGACGCGGCGCTGACCACAGCCGGCAAAACGCTCACCACCTTTTCCGGTGCCATCACCGAGGGAGCGACCGGCATGAACCTCGTCAAGACCGGCATCGGCACCCAGTCGCTTACGGGCACCAACACCTACACCGGCAACACCACGGTGACGACTGGCACGCTCAGCCTCGGGAACGCCACGCTCAACACCTCGCTCGCTGACGCGTCCATTGTCCGCATTGAGACGGGAGCCACGCTCGACCTCAACTTCCTCCCCACCCATAGCGACACGGTGGACATGTTGTTCATCTGCGGGGTGCAGAAAGAGGCTGGCATCTGGGGTTCATCCATCTCAGGTGCACCTAACACCGATCCCCACCTCACCGGCACCGGCACCCTGACGGTCACCTCCGGAACCGGCACCTTCGCTGGTTGGATCACCGGCATCTTCGCCGGTGGGGCGACCGTTCCGCTTGACAAGCGAGGCCCCAATGATGATCCGGACAATGATGGCATCAGCAACCTCGTGGAATACGCCATCGCCGATCTGGACCCGACGGTGAGCAATGGCTCACTCGGAATTCTCAGCGGCAAGACGATCACCTTCAGCAAGCGTCAGCCGCTTCCAACCGATCTGACCTACGCCATCGAGGAGTCCACCGACCTTGGTGCCGCCCACGCCTGGACGGAGGTCACACCCACCGTGAATGATGGCACCACGATTTCCCACACCCTGCCTGACACGGCAACCAAGGACTTCATGCGCCTGAAAGTGACCCAGACACCCTGATGGTCCGCCCGTTTGAGGTTCCCGCCCCGGATTCAGGTTTCGTCACCGGATCCGGGGCATCTCATGCCGTGAAGCCTGAAGGCATATCCACCCGGGGAATCGTTTCTCCCCGTCACATGGCGTATATTCAAAAATCACATGATTGAAAACAAGGTAACAACAGCTTCCGGCAGATGGTTGTCATGCTGGCTTGGCATCACCTTCACCGCCATGGTGGGATTATCGCCAGCCGCGTGTCCGCGCCAGGAGATTTCCCTGAACGGCATCTGGGATTTTTATCCCGAGGGTGGCAATGCACGGCATGACATCCGGGTGCCATCGTTCTGGGATGCGCCGCAGGATTACGGTTACCCTGCCGAGTGGTTGCACCTGCGGCACGGCATCTACCGGAAACAGTTCAAGGTGCCGCCCTCGCTGCGCGACCAACAGATCTACCTGAGTATTCAGCGTGTGGCGGTGATCGCCAAGGTGTTCATCAACGACCAACCGGTCGGCGCGGAGGACTCTAACGGATATCTGATGATGCAGTTGCCTTATCTGATAGACCTCACGCCCCATCTCAAGCCCGATGCCGACAATCAGTTGGAAATCCGCGTCTGGGGCGGCAAGAGCATGATCGCCAGCACGGACGCGCAGGACAAGCTGTTGGAGGCTGACGATTTTCCGCCCGACACCAAGATCGACGGGCGTTTTCTCTATCCGTATTGTGTCGATCACTGGGATGGCCGCCGCGGCCTCAACAGTGACGTGGCGCTCGTGGCCAAACCGAAGGTTCAGGTCGCGGATGTGTTTGTTATTCCCAATCTCCACAAGAACGGCAATCCGCAGGACGATGAAATCATGGTGCGCCTGACGCTGGCCAATTGCGATGGCAAGAGCCACAAGGTGCGCGTCCTCAATCATGCGATCCGCCAGGGCGGCACGGAGGGCAAGGATTTCGAACCGTTCACTGTCACGCTCCCCGCGAACTCAACGATGGAGGTGAACGTGCAGAATGCCCGCTGGACGAATGCCGCATACTGGTGGCCGCATGATCCGGCGCTCTATGTTTTGGAAACCACTCTGACCGAAAGGGACCAACTGCTGGACACGGCGTCCACACGTTTCGGTTTCCGGGAATTTTATGTCAACGCTGATCACTACGAACTCAACGGCATCCGCGCCAACCTCCGTGGCGACGCCTACGAGTTCTCCTGGCACGAAGGCTACCGCCACGGACCGGCCACCGCGCCGGTGCTGTCCACCAAGGAGTTGATTCCGCAGTTGCAGGAACAACTGGTTCGCGAATACGCGAGGTTGAACCATAACATGCTCCGCCCTCACAAGGCATCCGCCTACGCCGGACTGTATGACTTGTGTGACGAGATCGGCATGATGGTCTTCGATGAAGCACCATTCTGGGAAACCTGGGTGCGCACGGACGAGCGGTCAAAACCCTACTACGAAGCATGGGTTCATCGCTGGATCAAGGCGCGGCGCAACCACCCATCCATCATGGCATGGATCGGCGCCAACGAATGCTGGTTCGGTTCCACCGGGGTCACCGCCGTGCAGGCCATCCGGACGATGGACACCAGCCGCCCGTCGTTTCATGAAGACCCGTGGGGCTCGGGAATCCATCACGATGATCGCGAGGAACCCTACGAAGGTGATGAAGACTGCCGCCATTATACCGGTGGCTATCCATATTATCAGGCTTCCTTTGCGCCTGTTGCCGTCTTCGACAAGGAGGCCGACCGGCAGAACCGCATCGGTTCCGCGCTGCTGGTGTTCAAGGGCAAGGATTCAATTGCGCGAACCCTGGTGATTTATAATGACGAGTTTCATGGCGGCGAGGAAATCACCGTCAACTGGACCGCTGAAAGCGCCGATCCGCAGACAGGGCAAGCTGCTGTTCTAACACGCGGATCATTCACCATCCCGGTTCCCTACGGCCAAAAACGCGAGCACCTCGTGACCATCGAGTTGCCCGCGGAAATTGCCGCCGGGCGCTGGCTGAACTTCATCCTCGCCGCCAGCAAATCCGGAGCGGAACGTTTCCGCGAAACCAACCGTCTGGGCGCGCTTCTAGCAGCCCCGGAACCGCAACTTGTGGTGAGGCCTGCCATCATCAACCTCGGGGATATCCCGGCGGATGCCCCCGCCCAATGGCACACCGTGAGGCTGGTGAATGCCGGCGGTGGTGCCAGCCTGTCCTGGACCCTGGCCGGCGCGGGCACGGGAGTGAATTTCAACCGCACCGCAGGGAACCTCCGCGGCGAGCAGGAAATCCATTTCCAGATCGATGCGGCCAAAATGCCCGCAGGCACGTCTTCCCGCACCATCACCATTACCGGCCAGGACGGCAGCACCGGCCAGGTCGTCATCCAATTCCAACATTGACAGCATCCACCGCCACCATGAGTCGTCCCACCATCCCTGCATTACAACGCATCCTTCCCGCAATCATGGCTATTATCGCGGCACTATCGAGGAAGTCTGCTTCTTCACATCAATCACCCACTCGGT
>JBAXOP010000456.1:0-3679 GCA_037133195.1 Verrucomicrobiota bacterium
CTTGAAACGTAGGATTTCACGAACCACCAAACCTGCCAGCAAGCACCCACTGCGGAAACCACCCCGGCCGGTTGAACCACGCCGGAACAACGACTCCAAAAGCGATAACATTTTCCCGCTCCCGGTATTCTTCAAACCCTCACTCTCAGGGGTAGCACTGGTAAAGCCTTGTTCGATCTTACGACATTCGTCCAGAATGGACTCCCTGGGTTCAGCCAGCCGCTCAGGATGAGCCAGGCGACGGATCCAGTCCGCCAAATTGGCCTTCGCCTCAGCGTCACCCGGGTTCAAGCGGTATCGCTTTGTGAGTCTTTCCATCAGGCCGGAACGGGTTGTCGCCGATTCTCCCGCAGTGTAGCCGATTACCTGAATATCGCATTTCCCGAAAACCCTCCGCAAGAGGCCGGCAGCCGAGATATGAAGGGGCGGCAGTACGCAGAAATTCTTGGTATCATGATCATCTTGTGGTTTCGCGCTCCGCGAACCGTTGCCCTTATACCTAATCGCAATCAGAACCTGATCCTGCGGAAACGTAGACTCAAAAGTATGCCATGTATCCTTGATGAGCTCCTCAGGAGAATTTGCCTCAATCACCTCATCCCCAGGAAGGTACGCGTTTGGCAATGTGAAAACCTGGACGTCACCATCGCTCCACCGGTATCCCGCGCCCTTGGCAGGGCCACACTCCGTTTGTCCTCCATCGGCCTCCAACTTGCCCGTTGTCCACCCTATGCTGGCAAGCATGGAGCCCGCCTCCACGGCTCTTTGCCGTGGAGGCGATCCAGATGTCTTTACGGCATCCAACAGAACAATGCTTAGAGGGAGTCTCTCCTTAGCAGCATCGGCAATTGCCTGAGCGAATCGGTCAATATCAGGAAACCAACCAACTCCCGTCGAAACCCGAATTCCAACCAGGCTGGCCTTAAAGAACGCCGGGAGTGAAGACACCGGCACGGGGCTGATGGATGTGGAGGCAAAGAAAGCTGCTACCGAATCCAGCTCTGCCTTGGCGCAGAGCACCAGCACCGTGATGCCTGCGGAGGCACCGCCCATCCCCACGGATTCATACCCAAAATCCAGAAGGCACGCATTCTTGATCGACTTTTCGGCATTTGCTCCGTCAATAATGGCCTCTGGAGCAGCTCTCCCGATTGCCTTGTCGAACAATTCCAGATCGCTGATCGCATTAAGGTACCTTCGATGCTTGTCGTTGGTCTGCGGATGATGGTCTGCACATACACCCTGAAACGTGTTCTCAGCCGCCTTCCGCACTTTGGCGGGGACCGAAGTGATCAGTGCAACCCACAGAGCGTTTCCTGTTCCACAGGGAGCTTTGCCTACGGCAACAAAGTCCACCCACGGCATCCCCAACCACTCGGAACCTTCGAGATTACTTGCCTAGGCGCGGCCTCCAAGCAGACCGCGCACCTCCCTGCTCGGAACGTTCGTGGCATCGCGAAGCGCCTTCACGGGCAAACGGAAACAGCCGCTCTGCGCTGGATTTTGGAGCCGACAGGCCTCCAGGGTCTCCATGGCGGCACGATACCGGAGGTCGGAAAACGATGGCGCTGACGAGCGAAAAGCCTTCATATTCGCTCTTTATGTGGTCGGGTTGGCAATGTCACGTGATATTTTCTAGGAATTGAAATTAGTCTCACCGTGCGACTCTATAAAGGCCGAATATCAACACGAGACGGTGAAATTTGGAAGAATTGGCCAATAAGGTGGTCAAATGAACTCAAATGCTGGCCCGTCACCCCCACCGGCCCCGACGGACAACCCTATCACAAACTCCAGCACCTCGAGAACGGCCGCAACGTCACCGAATACATCCCCCGCGAGGTTCCCGCAATCCGGGAGCACGTTGCCGCCTATGAGCGTTTCAAGCAGCTCGTTGACGAACATCTCGACGAGGTTGCGGAGCTGTCCCGGCAGGCGCAAGGCCGGGGTCAAAAATGAACACCGGACGCCGGGACCTTCGCCCTCGCCCGGGAACAAGAACTCGAAAAGCTGATCGCCGCTATCCGCTCTGCCCAACCCGGCGAGACCCTCGTGGCCGACCTGGAAAAACTGCTGCGCACCGCCATTTTCATACCCGCCGCCCAACTCGTCGGCCAACTCCTCCAGGCGGCCGCCGACCGGATCGATGCCGCCTACCAACCCAAGCCGGGAGAAGTGCGCAAGGGCCGCCGCTCGCTGGTGTTTTCGACTGCTTCCTTGCGGCGCGAATATTGCCCGCACCCCGGCAAGCGGCAGGGACACCATCCCGCCGACGCTGCCCTCGGTCTTGAAGCCCAGGATGATGGCGTGGTGCGCCAGCCGGTCGATGGCGGCCAGGGTGGTCATCGGGTCCTTGAAGATCTGGTCCCACTGGCCGCCTCAACACGCCGGAGGCCGCATCAACGGCTTCTGGCAGGCCCGCCATGCCGCCCACGGTGCCTAACTGACTGAATTCGTCATGCACCCATGCACGAATCCAGATAAAACGCCCCCGACAAGCCGGGATTTTTCCATAAATCTGGACCGCTTGGTGTCCTATGCAATGCAAGCACAACACCACAAAATCGAAATTGATGCCCACGCGGCATTTAGAAAAATCGGAATCAACCTCGACGGCAGCCCCATCGGCGCTCAGTGCGTGGATTCCCTGCGCAAACACCTCACGCGACTGATCACGACGGAATTGTTGATCGCGAGCCTGCGTGATGCGTCCAAAATGACGCGGACGCGTCGCGGCAAACCGAGTCCCGTTGCACCGCAGGGTGAACCCCAAACCGAAGGAGGCACGTCCCATGAATCCTAATCGGAAGAAGAAGTACCGGAAGCGGCCCTTGAAAGGTCGGCTTGGCAAGCATCTTGCGAACGGAATCAAAGTCACGTTGGAGACGGCGAAACATGGAGACGTTCGTTCCGGTATGATCCTCAAATTCTTTGGTAGCGGCGAGTTCGGTCCAGTGAGGACTCTTCTTGCGTTCCTCTTGGCAAATCCCTCGGCGCGGGTGATCCGCGGTAATCCGGAAACCACACAGGCTGTGATCAATATGAGCTGTTCAGGAGCAGGGCAACCCTACACGGCAGGCGTTCTTTATGGCTGCCAATGGCTGGGGCTCAAAAACGAGCAGTGTCTCATCAATGAGTTGCAAATTCAGCTTCTCGCCGGCCGTCCGGCGGAATCGATGCCGTGGTGTGTAATCGCTCACGGCGACAAGGTGAAGTGCTTCGTGATTCCGAACTTCGATCCAGTCTTCGGCAAGGCCGTGAATCCCTATGTGCCACAATTAGACCGCATCGGACTCTTGGCATGGACTGAACACTTTAGCCTACGCCATGGACTTCCTTCTTCCATTGACTATTTCCGGGTAGAGCCTGACTTTGGCCACTTGAGAATTGCTGCCGAAGATGTCGACTTTCTTGGCCACGTTTGGCAACAGGTCCACCAATGGGTTCGCGCAGGGGTTGTCAGGGACCGGATGGATCTTGAGCTGTGGTTGATGGCAGCAGGTTACCGCGTGCGCTGCAACAAGCGCACGGGCGGCCCGCTGGAACAGCCCGTTATTCTCGGGCCCCGCGGTAACCTCCTGCGACTAACTGGCAGCATCTATTACCTGCCTGAGTTTGGGCTGGAGCCTGGGCAGATTGATAATCTGAGATGTCCCGAAGCTGTGAAGGAAAGACTCTC
>JBAXOP010000457.1:0-3639 GCA_037133195.1 Verrucomicrobiota bacterium
GGACGACGCCGAGGGTGGCGGGCAGGCCGAGTTCTTCGCCGACGACCGGGAAAATAAAGTCGATGTGGGCAAAGGTGAGAGTGCCGAATTTTTCGATGCCATTGCCGAGGCCAACGCCCCATGGGCCGCCATTGCCGAGGGCTAGCAGGGAGCGCCATTGCTGCATCCCCTTATCGGCTTGGTAGATCGGGTTTTCCAGATCCAGCCAGGCGACGATGCGAGACCAGCGGACCTCGTTATGATAGATATAATAGCCCGCGCCGGAGATGGCGAGCAGAGCGGTGGGGACGAGGTAGCGCAAGCGCGTACCCATGCAAAACAGCAATCCCGCCACCACCATCGCAAGAGTCAGCGCGGTGCCCACGTCGGTTTCAGCAGCAATGAGCAAGAGCGGCACGCCCGCCAAAATGCCAGGCATGACAAAGCCGCGCCAGAAACTGTGCACCTCGGTCTGCCAGCGGGCAAACCAAGACGCCAGCGCGATGATGGTGGCGAGCTTGGCGATTTCGGAGGGTTGGAATTGGGGCAGGCCGGGAAATTGCACCCAGCGCTTGGAGCCGTAGGTGTCCACGCCGACGCCTGGGACAAAACATAGGGCTAAGAGCACGCAGACGACCGCCAGCATCCAGAGTGAATTTTTGCGCAGCCACTCTGGAGAGACGCGTGCGGCGATGATGCCCAAGACCAGGCCGCCACCCGCCATGCATGCTTGGTGGGTGAGGAAGAAATAGGGTTCTTCGCGGCCATGCACCCAGACGCTGGTACTCGCCAAGATTGTGAGGCCGATGGCGAGGAGAGCCGCGACGGCCGAACAAAGCAAGATGGATGCTTGGCGGAGCATGGGGGAGGATCAATGAGGAATGACTAGGGTCATGCCGGAATTGAGTTTGGCGGGATCGCTGATGTTGTTGGCCCGCATCAACGAGGATTGGTCAATTTTATAGCGTTTGGCTATACGGTAAAGGTTGTCGCCTGATTTCACCGTATAACTCTGCTTGCTGGCCGCCGGTGTGGCTTTGGCTGTGTCCTTCGAGGTTTTTGCCGTATCCTTCGGGGTCTTGGCTGTGTCCTTCGAGGATTTGGGCGTGTCTTTCGAAGTTTTGGCTGTATCCTTTGAGGATTTGGCCGTGTCTTTCGAGGATTTGGGCGTATCTTTCGAGGTTTTGACTGTGGGGATATCCTTTGCGGCCTTGGGTGCGGCGACTTCATGCACGACGCCGGGATGGACCAGCAATCGCCGCAGAGGAGCGCTGGGGTCCACCGGTGGCTCTTCGAGCATGCCATGCTCGGCACTCAAGGGGTCCTGTTTGCGCAAGGCCACCACCATCGCGGAATCCTTGGCTGCTATGCGTTTGGGCGGCAGAATGAACGTCCGTCCCGCGGCTATCGGCTTGTTCTGATTGGCGGCGCGCAGGGCGGTTTCATCCACGCCTTCCCTGGCGGCGATGCGGGCGTATGTATCACCCGCCACCACAATGCCGGTCGCGTAGTCAGGGCCGAGCATCGGCGGATTGTCGGTGCGCGGTTTAGGTGAAGCGGCGGCGGCGGGCGGGGTGGCTTTAGCTACGGAATGATCGTTGAGGAAATTGAGGTGAATAAAATAGAGGGCGATAGCCACCACGTGGATCAGGAAAATGATGGTAAAGCCGCGTGAGATGCGAGCACTGTGGCCGTCGTTTTCCAAATCATCGGCGGTGGTGGTGGTGGCGACGCGCTGGTTGCGGTGGCGGGTGACGGCATGGATGCGCTTGAAAAATCCGTTAGATACGGGACGGCGTTTGACAGGGAGAGTGCGAGGGTTCATGGCGGGTTAGCGGAGTTGGTTGACTAGGTCGCGAAAGGTATTGCCGCGCTGCTCGTAACCGGAAAATTGGTCGAATGACGAGGTGCCCGGCGATAGCAGCACGGTGGAGCCGCGGGGAGCGAGGGTGCGGGCGATAACCAGGGCCTCGGCGAGGGTGGTGACCGCCTGGCAGGCGACGGCTGGGGCGAAAAGGTTCATTAAAGGTGCGGCGATCTGGCCGAATGTGACACAGGCGAGCACCTTATCGCGCAGCAGCGGCAGCACGGAAGAATAGTCCAAACCCTTGTCCTTGCCGCCCACCAACAATACCACCGGGCGGGTTTGCGAACGCAGGGCGCTTTCCAGCGCGTGCAGGTTCGTCGCCTTGGAATCGTTGAGGTATTCGACCCCGTCGAGGGTGCGGATCAATTCGCAGCGGTGGGGTGGGGGAGCATAGCCGTGGAGGGCCTCGCGCATGACGGTGAGCGGAATGCCCAGCGCCTGGCAGGAGGCAAGGGCCGCCATGGTATTTTCCGCGTTGTGCAAGCCGCGCAAGCCGCTGTCGTGCTCCATGTCCATCACCACTGAACCGAGTTGGCGGATGGAGTGGCCATCGGAGAACCACTCGGCGGATTCATCCAAGGTGGAAAATGTGATGAGGCGTGCCGCCAAGGGAGGCAGGGGTTCGCCGGCACGCAGCACGGCGGTGTCGGCGGCCGTTTGATTGTCAAAAATCCGTAGTTTAGCGGTAAAGTACGCTTCTAGGGTCGGGTAGCGGTCGAGGTGGTCGGGTGCGAAGTTGAGCCAAACGGCCACCACTGGATGCAAACTGCTGATTGTTTCAAGTTGAAACGAACTAAGCTCCAGCGCCACCACTGCCGGCGGATTGGCCTCCATCACCACCTCACTGAATGGCACGCCGTAATTGCCGCAAGCCGTGCCGCCGAGTCCGGCTTGAGCGAGGATTCGCGACACCAATTCGGTGGTAGTCGTCTTGCCATTGGTGCCGGTGATGCCGACGATGCGCCCCGAGAAGTAGCGTGCCGCCAATTCCACCTCGCCAATAACCTCTGTTGCTTGCCGCGCAAACGCCGTGACCCATGGGCCGTTGGTGTCGATGCCGGGACTCACAACTAATAAATCACAGGGTTGCGCCTGTTCGGCAGTACCATAGGGATGCAGCGCGACGCCCTCGGGCATCCCGGCGAACGCCTCGGGCCCGCCAGTATCCCACACCGACACGCTGGCACCTTCGCGCAGAGCCAGTGCGCTGGCCGCCCGGCCGCTGCGGCCGGCGCCGAGAATGGTCACAATTTTTCCGGTGAGCGTCATGGGGTGGGTCAGGCGATTTTCAACAGGGCGAGGCCGAAAAGGGCGAGCATGATAGAAAGGATCCAGAAACGGGTGATGACCTGGTTTTCATGCCAGCCGGCCAACTCGAAGTGATGATGGATGGGAGACATGCGAAAGATGCGTTTGCGGCGCAATTTGAACGAGCCGACTTGCAGGATGACGGACATGGCCTCCATGACGAACACGCCGCCGATGATGATGAGCATGAGTTCCTGTTTGGTGCAAATGGCGGCGCTGCCCAGAGCGCCGCCGATGGCTAGCGAACCCGTGTCGCCCATGAAGACCTTCGCAGGATGACAGTTGAACCACAAAAATCCAAAACATGCCCCCACCAACGCAAACAAAAATACCGATAACTCGCCCAAATACGGGTTGTGCGGAATGACCAGGTATTCCGTCGCAATGTAAAACCGGTGTGCCAGATAGGCCAGCACCGCGTACGCCAACGCCGTGCTGATGGTGCAACCGGTAGCCAGACCGTCCAAACCATCGGTTAGGTTCAC
>JBAXOP010000458.1:0-3624 GCA_037133195.1 Verrucomicrobiota bacterium
TGGCTCGGCCCGTCTCATTCATGAAGTAGGCGATACCGTTTTGCACTCCGTCATTGTTGAAATCCAGATTGGCCGCCTGGCTGTTCACATGGTCTTTCGCCCAACCGGCGTAACCCGGTGCCGCGCCGCCGCCCATGTCATGCAAGGCGTAGGCGTTGAACAGAATCTCGTTGTCCGTGTCGTACTCGCCGGGTTGTCTGGTGACCAACACATTGGCCGTCGTGTCGGTGGCCACCCAGGTGAAGGCAAACACCCTGGGATAGTTGCTGTCTGGTTTGGTCGTGGGTGCCAACGGCACGGAGGCGCTACCTTCCACCGAGATGTTGCCGCCCCGCGGACTGCAGGTGATCCATTGCAGGCGATAGGTCTTGCCGACGGTAAGTCCGGGGATATTTAGCGTTGCGGTTTGATCCCCACCCCAGATGTATGAGCGCATCAGTTTCCCGTAGTCATTGTCATCGGTCAGCGAGGTAACCAAGTTTTGTGCATCCGAGTTTGTGCTCCCGCCGCCCGGGCTCTTGGTCAGGTGCGCGTTGCTTGTTCCAAAGACCACACCGTTGACCGTGAGTTCTGTAATCGACGAGCCAAAGTGATTGGCCTCGACCAAGGTACCGGTATTGAGAATTTCCTCGCCGGTACCGACACCCGAGATATCCAAGACCGCTGTGGAAATGGCCAGGGTGGTGTTCAGAATGGCCTTTTGGGTGATCACTACCGCCGGAGAGGTCACGGTGGCCGTAAACTCATAGATGCCGGGTGTGGTGCTTGTCGGTTGGACCGTGAACACCGCTGTCCCGGCAACTCCGGTCGTCTGCGTTGCGGAGGGGCTATAGGTCACCGCGCCGGAACCCGTATAGCTCAGAGTAACTTCCTTCCCTGCAACGCGATTGCCGTCCGCATCCTTCAAAGTGACAGTGACCGTGGAAGTATCGGTTCCGTTAGCGGTCATTGTGGCCGGGGAGGCCACCACCGTTGAGGTTGCGGCATCCGGCGCTCCCACCGGGTACGACACGGTGAACGCTTTCACCTGCTCGACAATGGTACCCTTCGGCATATAAGAATTGCCGGTGTACTCACAGCCAAAGCCGAGCCTTGTGAGCGGGTAGGCTGGATCAGCAGTACCTGCCATGGTTGATCTCAAGACTCCATCCACGTATGCTTGGACGTCTCCATTGGCGAGGCGCAGGAGCGTCATGGTGTGAAGGCCGACGGTATTCGTGGTTGGCCAATCTTGGGAGGGACCAGAACCGTCACCTGTCATGGCATAGGTCCGAACGGTGCCGGGACCGCCATCCTGATTGACGATAAAGCCCTTCCTGCCATTGGGCCAAGGATTGTTGCCGACGTCATTATCCCATGTATAGAGTTCCGCCCATGCCGCACGGCCTGGGGGCCAGTCACTGGATCCGATGTAAGTCACCTCAAAACCAGAGTCGAAATAGCTCATTGCAGAGGGCAGATTGTCCTGGAGATACATCGCCCCGCGCGCACCGCCCTTGACACCCAACACTTTATTGCCAAAAACATCATACGAGTTGGCCTCCCAGTTTTGCCACGCGCTCCAGTTGTTGAGCGCCGCGTTCCAAGTTCCGACCACCGTGACGACACCGCCGGCGGGTAGGTTGGTGGGAACATAAGTAGCGAGATCGGCGGGTTTCGTCTTGAACGTCACCATGCCAGTTTGCGTGATGGCAACTTCGCCAGTGGCGATCGTCGCCGTCGCTGTAAAGCCCTCCACACCGGCACTGTTAGATGTCACCGTAAACGTCGCCATGCCATTCCCATCGGTTGTTCCCGTAGTCGTATTGAGGACGGGCGACCCAGTACCCGAGGTATGCGTCAAGGTGACGAGCTTGCCCGCAGCGGGAATGCCGCCGCCGTTTCTCAGGGTGACGGTGATCGTCGAGGCACTGCTGCCGTCCGACCAGACTTCCGGCAGATAGGCAACCACCGAGGAGAGGCCGGCATCCACTGCCGACGGAATCACGCTGACTTCGGCGGAGTTATTAGTTTCTCCCGTACCCGTCGTGGCCGTCACCACGTAGTAATAAGTCGTTCCATTGGTTAATTCCGTGTCCGTACAGGTCGTTCCTGCCACAGGGATCACAACGGTATAGGGTCCTCCGGGCGTGATTGAACGTCTCAGGTTGTAGCCACTCGCCCCGGGGAATGCCGGCCAGGCAAGAGTGGCTTGCGTATCGCCTGGCGTGGCCTTCAAGCCGTAGGGTACCGGCAGATTAAAAGCCGGATACGCCGTGTCCAACCCATACTTGCTCTCGAGATAGCCACCGACCGTATCCTCGTCGGCAGTCGAGAGAATATGGTCGAATGCGATGATCTCGGCCACGTCCATACCCGGTGCAGCCCAACCTTCCTGGCGGCCAAGTGCCCAGCCAGATCTGACGCTCGTGTCATTGCTGTTACCGGTGATTTTGAGGACCATAAAGTCGCCGATGTTACTTAACTGGAAATTCGGGCTCAATGGGGCTCCGCCGTTTTGCCTGACGGCGCTAGGATAATTCTGGTCCCAGAAATAGCCCGTGGGATTCATCAAGTATCCACTCCGGGTTTGACTGCCCAATACAGTGCCCCAATCGCCGGACTGAGGCAGTCTGAAGACGATATACTGTTCTTTCGCAAACATCGAACCGCTGAGATTCGCACACGCGTTGTCGCGGAACTGAACCGTCGGCAGAGTCGTATTAATTTGATTGGTGGAAAACCTCATGGATCCTTGATTCTTCGTGGCAGTGTGAGCGCCGCTGAGGTCCGCCCAGGTATCGACCTGATCGCCGTCGCTCAGTCCTGTGAGTTGCGACGCATCAAACCACGCGGCCAAGCCAGTATAAAAATTGAACGGCGGGGCAACCGTAACCGTCACGGTATAGTCGGTATAATTGGGATTAGACACGGCGTCGTAATCCGAGGCCTTCACGACATAATGCACCGGAGAGGTGAAATCAAACATGTCGCCGGAATGAATCGTGGTACCGCCATCAAGGGCAGTGGTACAGCTTGCACCGGAGGACAATGTGAACGTGGGTGCCAGGGTCGCAATATCCCCTGGTGTAGTGCCATAGGGCACGGTCCAAGCGATGGCGGCGCTGTTACCCACAGGTGTACCGATTACGGCGCTGCTCCCGGCGACATGGGTCCCGAAGACCTTGATTTTCGCTTCAGGCGAGCGGGCGACCACATCGGTCAACAAGACATCGCCGAACAAACCGCGATAATGCGACCAGCCTCCGCTATTAATTCCCACGTGAAAACTGTTCCAGTTAAAACCGCCGGCGGCAGTCGGTCCCGCGACCCGCATCCCGTCGAGGTACACTGAGTATTCGCCAGCCTCACGAGTCACCTCGATGTGCTGCGGGGTGCTTGGGGTGATGGCGAAAGTCGCCAACACCGTGCCCCCATCAGCACCAGGCCAGCCGAGCGAGATGCCCCAATTACCACCTATCGCGCCGATCCAAAGGCTATCATTACTATCGCCATTAGTGGCCAACAGGCTTGAACGGGTATTGGTATATGCCGGGTCGGCTCCTTGGACCCACAAGCCCAGAGTGAAATCATCGGTCGGCAACGGATCACCATCAACCCCCCCGTAACGGGTATAGTCGCCAC
>JBAXOP010000459.1:0-3622 GCA_037133195.1 Verrucomicrobiota bacterium
GGCTTGCGGTCCGACACAAACGCGATGCCGCCATCCGGCAGCCAGCAGGCGTTCATATTATTGGAATCATGATCGATCACGCAAGCCAGCCCGCTGCCGTCGGCGTTGATTCGCCAAATCTTGAAGGGATCCTGCATGGTACGCTTCCAACTGAAAAGTACCTGCTTGCCGTCGTAGGAAACCTGGCAATCCAAAATGACCCCGCCGGACGCATCGACGAGGCGGGTCGGTTTGTTGCCCTCGCCGGGTGCCAGCGTGTAAAGCCCGCCGCCTGGCTCGAGCCCTTCGACGTGATAGGTGTAGACGTGGCTCGGGTTCAGCGGTCGGCGCTCGACCATGACCAGTGAGTCAATCCCGAGTCCCTTGAGCAAGGAGGCGGCCTGCGGCCACTCCGGCGGCGCAGCGGCGGCGGATTGCCAGCCGATGCCCGTCATCAAGATCCATGCCGCGTGGCACAGGGCTAAACCTACCCATCGAAGGTGATACTCATCATGCGGCATCTTGGCTCGGTTCATTTTGTTAGGAAATGCTGGTGTTTTGATAGTAACTGCACTCTACGTCCCCGCCGCCGCCACCTTTTCAACCTATTTGCCGCTCCCAAAATCGTCGATGTGTAGGAATCAGTTGCTTTGGCGATTGCCGCAGGTACCATCCCGCACGCCTGCCGCTGCGGGGGCACTAGGCTAAGGACAACAATCCGCTTGACATCCACTCAAACAATGTTCAATTGAACTCATGATCCAATTACCCATAGCCACCATTGAACCTCGTTGGGACAAGCAATTGACCGCCAAGGTCAGAAAGGACAAGGGAGCACATTACACACCTGAAGCATTGGCGGCCTTCGTCGCGGAACAGATTGTGGCTAACCTGCCGCCAAATTCCCGCAACCTTCGTATCCTGGACCCGGCATGCGGGGACGGTGGACTCATCCACGCGCTCGCCAGCAAGCTCGGGGATTTCAATCACCACTATGAGGGGTACGATGTTGACGCAGCGGCACTGAATCGGGCACGAAAGGGTCTTTGTGCCGGCGTCGCGCCTGATGCATTCGCGCTTCATCACGCAGATTTCCTCGCTCAATTCGACGGAGCATTAGACGATCTATTTCAAACGCAGTCCTCGCCGCTATTTGATGCTGCGATCAGCAATCCTCCTTACGTTAGAACCCAGGTTTTGGGGGCACTGTCGGCTCGCCGTCTTGCTTCGGTATTCAATCATTCCGGGCGTATCGATCTATACTTTGCCTTCCTTGCGGGCATTTCCCTGTCGCTGAAACCGGGCGGTATTGCCGGTATCATAGTTTCCAATCGCTTCATGACCACCAAGGCCGGTGCCGACGTGCGTGCCGGACTTCTGCGTGATTTTGATGTGCTTCATATCTGGGATTTCGGCGACACCAAATTGTTCGAGGCCGCGGTCCTTCCGGTGGTTCTAGTCCTTCGCAAGAAACAGCATCCAAGCCACACATCCGGCGATTCTCGATTCACCACGATTTACACCACCAGCGCCACTGCAGAGGCGCAAGCAATGAGTGTTTTCGACGCACTTACTCTGGCAGGGCCAGTGGCAGTCAACGGCACGACTTATCAGGTCAATCACGGAACCTTGGAAACCCGTCAGGCCAGCGACGTATGGCGACTTACCACACTGGAGAATGACACCTGGCTGGACACCGTGAAACGCAACACCTTCCGGACCTTCGGTGAAATCGGCAAAATTCGTGTCGGGGTGAAAACCACAGCAGACAACGTGTTTATTCGCGACTGGACCCAACTCCCTGAGACGGAGCGACCAGAGCTTCTCCGCCCGCTCATTACTCACCACGTCGCAGAGCGTTTTCATGCCAATCTATCGAAAAGTCCCCGCCAAATCCTCTACACTCATGAGATCCGCGACGGGAAGCGGCGGACCATCGCAATTGGTGATTATCCTGTCGCTCGGCAATATCTCGAAGCACACCGCGAGCAACTTGAAGGACGCCGCTATGTCATCGACGCAAAGCGCGAGTGGTTTGAAATCTGGGTGCCTCAAAATCCAGCCTCGTGGCAGCAACCCAAACTTATTTTCACTGATATTTCAGAGAACTCCACTTGTTGGATCGATACCAGTGGAGCCATTGTCAATGGCGACTGCTACTGGATGATTCCAGCCCGTTCCGAAGACTCCGACCTGTTGTGGCTAGCGCTCGCCATTGGGAATTCCTCATTTATCGAGTCGTTCTACGATCATAAGTTCAACAATAAACTCTATGCCGGACGCCGAAGGTTTATGACCCAATATGTCGAACAGTTCCCGATTCCTGACCCGACGACCAAAACGGCGAAAACCCTGATCTCGCTTGCGAAGGAAATCCATCGGCGCAAACCGACCGAGAATACTAGCGTTCTGGAAGCAAAGTGTGGGCGTCTAGTCGAACAAGCCTTCGGTGTTCTTGTCGAAGAAGTCGTTGGGTAGATGCATCTGATATTTCTTGTTGACCACTAGCCCACCAAATTGCTCGAACACACTGAAAAATTCCAGCCCAGTCACCAAAATCAGCCCGTTGACCGTTACTTGTGCTCCGGACACTGAGCCACAGAAGACCGCGTAACGGACGTCCTGATGGCGGATGTGAACCCGTCCAAGCGAGGGGAAGTCTAACGATTCCTCGCTATCCGGAGAAATTGCGCCGAGGTCAATCGTTGGAGATGTCTGAAGCTTTACTTCTAAGACCTGCTGCCGGATATCAGGAAATTTCCCGTTGTCCGCATGTGTGCTATAACCCAATGCGGTCGCCACCATGCCATGCAGTCGTCCACCTCGGTTTCGCTCCTGAAGAATTCCGGGATCCTCAAAACTACGGCCAATCAATGGCTTCAAGAGGTCAAACAACTGCCGGATCGGCAACAGTGACGCTGCGGCGGGATAATTAATCGGTGACATCTTCTCCAATGCCACCGTGGAACTGGCAATTGCTGGCATCAAATTCGGGGTGTCGACACCCGACGCGAGGCTTACCTTCGATAGATTAGCAACCCTTGCCTGAAATTTCCGGGTCAGTTTTCCCGTGGTATCCAGCGGTGCCAGATCGGCACCACAGACGACGCGAACGCGTTGAACCACTCCTTCGAAATCCGGACGAATTAGGACGTAACGCCGTGACGGTGACAACTCCTCATTCCAAATTTGGAGGTTGTTTGCGCCTTGGACGTAGGTGTCGAAATTCTGCCCAGGGAATCTCGCGCGGGGACGAGTCTTTTTGAAGGATTTGGGAACCGGATAGCCTAATGCCAGGCATACTTTCTCCTTGGCAAGTTTTGACCGGGTCCTAAGCGCCGCTGATTCGAAACGGTGACCAACCAACTCCAATTGGAGCAAAAGTTCTAGCGAATCAGAGGGAATCCAAAACTCACTGCCAATTTCGATTTCATCATAGATTGACAAACCGCTCTCGGCAATCCGGGCCGCAAAGCCCAGCGCAATCTTCAGATGACTCATCGGCCATCTCCCTTCTTGCCCTGCGGCGTAAGAAGTTCCGCAGCTGAGACACCCATGGCACCCGAGAACAGGTCGAGCGTGTCGAGCGTCACGTTCCGCTCTTTGCGCTCGACTGATCCCACGTACGTTCGGTGCAGCCCGC
>JBAXOP010000460.1:0-3613 GCA_037133195.1 Verrucomicrobiota bacterium
TGGAGCGGGCATCCTGCCCGCCTCCTTCTTCATTTCCGTGGCCGGATTAGCAAAACTGCCAGTATTGGGCGGGACGGCTGCGCTCCCCGCCATGACCGTATCCAGGCGTGACATTTTTCCACCGGATTGGCAGGCTGCCGGGCAGCGATGAACATCCTGAAAAAAAACCTGCTCATCCTGGCCTCGGCGGGGTCGGGTAAGACGTTTCAGTTAGGCAACCGGGTCATCGGATTGGTGGTCAGCGGAGTGGAACCGGAACGGATTGTGGCGCTCACATTCACGCGCAAGGCGGCGGGCGAGTTTGCCGATGCGGTGCTCACCAAACTGGCCACGGCGGCCACCAACGAGGCGGCAGCGGCAAAGTTGCGGCGGGAACTGGCGCTGCCAGAGGCGGATTTCGGCAAGGCCCTCGAGCGAATACTGCGGGTGCTGCCTCGCATCATGCTGGGCACAATGGATAGTTTTTTTGCCAAGGTGGTGCGCGGGTTCCAATATGAATTTGGACTGACAGGCGGGCGCTTTGACTTACTGGAGGGGGCGCGTGCGGCAGCGGCGCGCGACGAATTGCTAGGATCGGTGTTGGGGGCGGCACCAGTGGATGGCGGCGACGATGAGTTTTTCCATGCATTCCGGCGGGCGATGCTGGGCAAAGAGGAGTTGCGGGTGTTGGACGGATTGCGCGAGTTCGTGGCGCAATGGCAGGGCCGCTACCGGGCAACTCGCGAGGTGACGTGGGGGCCGAAGGTATTGGCCGAGGTCGCGCCGGAGGCCTGGGAGGAACGCAAGCATGGACTACTGGCAACGGCGCGGGAGGGCCTCGACTCAATCAAAACGACTGATAAACGGCAACGCGCGGCGCTGGAAAAAGTGCTGGAGCAATTGGAGGAACACGCGATCGGCAGCGGTAGCTTGGGCAGCGCTAGTGGATTATTGGAAAGCGTGCTCGCGGCGGTGGCGGCGGGTGGTGCCGCAGCGCTGGAGGTAAGGTTCTACAAGGAATTTGAGATTGGCGGCGCGGCGGGCGCGGCGCTGCGCGAGGCTGTGGAACTCGCCGCCCATTGCGAAATGGCGGCGGCCCTGCAGCGGACCCGCGCGGTGCGCGTGGTGGTGGCGAGCTTTGACGCATTGTGCGAGCATCGATTGCGCCGACGCGGGATGCTCGGATTCGACGACGTGAAATTCCTGATGGGCGGGTGGGTCGCCGGCGAAAAAGGACGCTTGCTGCGCGAGGCAGTGGATTTCCGCCTGGATGCACGCTATGACCATTGGTTGTTAGATGAATTCCAAGATACGAGCCGGGCTGATTGGTTAGGTCTGCTGCCGTTGATGGATGAGGCGGCAGCGGCTGGCGAGGGGACGATGTTCATCGTGGGGGATCGCAAGCAGGCGATCTACGCTTGGCGCGGCGGGGAAGTCGGGTTGTTTGACGAAGTGATGCGGCGCTATAACGGCGGGTTGGAAATCGAGCCGATGGACGTATCGTGGCGCTCGTGTCCAGAGGTGCTGGCTCTCGTCAACCAAGTATGCGGCAACCCACAAATCCTGCAAAATCTATTTGGTGAGGCGGCCGGGCGCTGGCAGTGGCAAGAGCACGTGGCCGCCCCCCAGTTGCAAACGCCGGCCAAACGCGGCGAGGCACGCGTGGAAATGGTGGCCGGTAAATGGCCAGATCGGTTAGATAGGCTGACCAAACTATTAGTCGAGTTAGGCATTGGTCAGCGCGCGGTAACTTGTGGCGTGTTGGTACGCAACAACAAGCAAGTGCGGGAGGTGGCCGACCACCTGAGGGCGGCGGATTTTGACGTAATCGAGGAAGGCCGTCGCGAACCGGCGAAAGACAATCCTGTGGGGATTGCGTTAGGCCATGTGCTCAAGTGGTTGGCGGATCCAGCAGACACCTTTGCACGCGAGGTGATTGAAATGTCGCCGTTGGCAGAGGTGCTGCGCGGGCGTTTTGGCGAGGCGTGGCAGGCGGCTTGGGAGGGTTTGTCGGGCCGCGCCACAACGGTGGGTTTTGCCGCCATGCTCGAGGAGGTGATCGATCCTTGTTGGAACGAATTGTCTGACTTTGGCCGGCGGCGGGCCGGTGATGTGCTCGCGGCGTTGGCGGCGTTGGATGCGCAAGGTGGCGCGAGTGTGCGCGAGGCGGCCGACCGGGTGGAGCGCTTGGAAGTTTCGCAAAGTCCGGGCATCGCGGCTGTGCAAGTGATGACCATCCACAAGGCCAAGGGGCTCGGTTTCGATGTGGTGGTGGTGCCCGATGTGCCCACTGATGGTATCCCGCAAACCCAGCGATTCTATGTGGCGGAAGGCGATGGATGGATCAGCCAAACACCGCCGAAATGGGCTCGCGATATCTTGCCGGAAATGCGCGAGGCGGAGGCCCGCTGGGCAACCGACCAACGCTACGAGGCATTCTGCATGTTGTATGTGGCGCTCACCCGGGCCAAACGTGGCCTCTATGTTTTGCTGGAACCGCCGTCCAAGACACGCCCCGAGAACCGGGCATCGTTGGCCAATTGGTTGGAGCAGGCGCTTGGGGCCAACGGCGAACCAGGCGTCATCTATCAAAATGGCGCGGCAGATTGGATAGCAGAGGTGCCGCTAACAAAACCACAGGAGACCACCGCCCCAGCGGCGACACTGGGAACCAAGGTGGCGCGGCGGGAGCACAGCACGCCGGGCAGCACCAAGCACATGGATCCGGGCGGGCCGCCCAATCCTGTCAGTTTAACACTCTCTGATAGGCAGGATGCCTATCCTCCGGCCAAGCTGACAATATCGGGCACACCGGTAAGGCAGGCGGCGGCTGGGATGCGCTTCGGCAGCGCGGTGCATGCGGCGTTTGAGCGGGTGGGCTGGATTGATGAGGCGCTGCCGGAGTTGCCGGATGATGACGCGGGGCAGTTGGTGGCTGGATTGTTAGATGAAATAGACCTGCGCGGCACCTTTGAGCGGGACGGGCGCAATGTGCAATTGTTACGCGAGCAAGCGATTGACGCGCTGGTCGATGGCCGCTGGCTCAGCGGGGTGATCGACCGCTTGCACGTCCACCGCGATGCGGCGGACGCGGTGACGCGGGTGGAAGTGATTGATTTCAAGACCGACGCGGTTGGGAGTTTGGACGAACTGGTCGCGCGGCATAGCGCTCAGATGCAGGCGTACCGGGAGGTGATGGAGCGGGCGTTTCCCGGTGCCAAAGTGGAGTGCATTTTGTTTTCGACCTATTTAAAATCGCAGTGGAATGGATAATCAGTACAAGGTGACAGATAAATAGTTCAGTACCCGCCATCTAGGAATCCGGCGGTCAATTCGGATACCTGCCAACGCTTGCGCCGACCTGATCAATCCTGTGAACCGTAGTAGGAAGGCTTGGCCGCGAACGAAGCGCGTGCCTGAGGCGCATTTGGCTGCCCAGATTGGACGAGAAGAGGCGCACCGCCGTCCTCACCCGCTTGTCACCCGCTTGTCACCCGTTTTTGGTGTTTCCAGATTGCCGCCGCGCCGCTAAACAACACTTTTACCGCACCCGCAGAATCAAAACGACAACGCAATCGGACGAAAATCATCAATACCGCTCCAATTTAACACCATGCTGGCATCATGCCCCTGG
>JBAXOP010000461.1:0-3608 GCA_037133195.1 Verrucomicrobiota bacterium
GGCGGCCCACGGCATCCGCACGAGCGGTTTCAACCTGCCGGACTGGGAGGAAAGTGCCGCGGGGTATCACGCGATGCTTGCCTCGTTGTTCCGGGTCACGCCGCCCACGGCGCTGATCATCGACGAAGTGCCGCTGTTTAGTGCGGCGCAACAATTTCTTGCGGGGCGCAATCTGCGGGTGCCCGAGCACGTCTCATTGGTTTCAAGCGACGCCGATGCTTCATTCCTCTGGTCACAACCCGCGATTACCCATATCAACTGGCATTATCAACCGATCATCCGCCGCGTTGTGCAATGGGCCAACCATGTGAGCAAAGGCCGCGTGGACCGTGAACAAACGCTCTTTCCCGCGCAACTGGTCTCCGGTGGCACTATCGGCCCGGTGTGGAAGGGATCGTCTATCTCCATCCCCTAAAATCCCCTAAAATAGTTGCAGCGTGTTTTTCACCACGGTATGCACCTCAGTGGGTACTCCCGCGTTCCGCTTGGTCTTCGCATGCTCTGCTAAAATCGCATCCTGAAAATCCTTCAATACCCAAGCTCTTCATTCCCTGTATTCCGTGCACTCTAACCGGGAACGATTGCAGAGGGACTGAGCGCCTCGCCACGTTAGGTGCTTTCATCAAGCCGGGCGAGGATTGCCTCAGGTTGCAGCGGATGGAGGTGCGGATGGGCATCGAGCAGGCGAAAAATATCGGTGAGATCTTTTTGGCGTTTGCTCGGGCGCCAACCGGGTTCGGCCCAGGCCTTGAGTTTGCCTTGCAGGGTATCCTCCAACGAGGCGACCCGCATGAGGATGCCATGGACATCGGCCGGGACGGCACGTTCCGGATAGGTGTGGTAGAAGTCCTCGGTGCTGATTTGAATACTGACTGTGGAACGCCCCTTGAGGTTCACCGACCCTTCGAAGCTCGCGGCCGTGAACCCGGAGGCGGAAAGCGCCTCAAGGCAGGTGTCGAGTCTGTCAGTGGCGATGACCAGATCGACATCGGCGGTGGCCATAGGTTCGTTCGCCCAGTGATTGACGGCCAAGCCGCCGATCATGCACCAAGGGAGGGCGTGCTCTTCGAGGATACGGACCAGCGTGGAGACATCTCCCGCACCGCCGGCCGTCTGCCAATCCTAGAACTGACGCAGAGTCATGGTGAGAGGACTCAGATGGTCATGGCATGGAAGCCGCCATCGACGATCATTTCGATGCCGGTGATGAAGGAGCCGGCTTTGCTGGAGGCGAGTAACAAGGTGGCGCCGATGAGTTCGGAGGAATTGCCGAAACGCGACGCGGGGGTTTGGCGCAAGATGTCGAGCACGCGGGATTCATCGAGCACCTTGCGGTTTTGCTCGGCTGGAAAAAACCCCGGCACCAGCGTGTTGACCCGGATATCCTTGTCCGCCCACTCGCGCGACAAATTGCGACTCAGATTGTGCACCGCCGCCTTGGACGCCGAATACGTGAATATCCGCGATAACGGGTTAAGGCCCGATATGGACCCGAGGTTGATGATGGATGCCGGGTGGTTGGCATCTACGAAATACTCGCCGAATACCTGGCAGGAGCGGAACACGGCGGACAGATTGGTGTCGATGATGCGTTGGAATTCCTCTTCAGTCACATCCAGAAACGGGGTGGGGGAGTTGGTGCCGGCACCGTTGATGAGGATATCCACTTGGCCGGAACGGTCCAGCACGGTATCGAGGAGGTGTTCCAGGGATTCGCGCGACGTCACATCGACGGGCACAAAATACCCCTTTCCGCCGTAGCCGGCGATTTCCGCCAAGCGCTTTTCGGCCTTTTCGGGGATGCGGCCGCCGAGGACCACTTCGGCACCGGCGCGGGCGAGGCCCACGGCCATGGTGCCACAAAGTTCACCGGTGCCGCCGATGACGACGGCAACTTTGCCGGAGAGGTCGAAAAGATCCTTGAGAAATGCTGCGGTCTGCATGGCGCATCTTTGCCTTGTCCCGCGACGCTGCCAAGTGCGAAATTCGCCTAGGCGAAAATCGCGCAAATAGGCATTGTCGGGGGGCCGCGCCTCAGGCAACTTCAGCGGATGAGCCCGCACTTGGAAATCCCCTGGCTGGCCAGCGCCCCACCCCGCCAGCGCTGGCTCGTTGGCGTGTCGGGTGGCGCAGATTCGGTCGCCTTGCTTCATTTGCTCGTCCAAGGCGGACTGCGCAAGCTGGTGGTCTGCCATCTGGACCACCGCCTGCGCGGGCGGGCCTCGACCGGAGACGCTCGCTTTGTCCAACGCCTGGCCAATTCGCTAGGTCTACCCGTTGAATTGGAGCGGGTGGAGGTGGCCCGGCTCGCCCGCCAGCGCGGGGATTCCCTGGAAACTGCGGCTCGTTGGGCCCGCCACGAGTGGTTTGCGGCTTGTGCCAAAAAATACCGCTGCCCGCGCGTCATCCTCGCCCATCATGCCGATGATCAGGCGGAAACCGTGCTGTGGAATTTGCTGCGCGGCTCCCACGGCCTCAAAGGCATGCGCCCGCTCCAGCCCATCCTCACCACCAGCGGCATGTCCTTGGAATTGCACCGCCCATTGCTCGAACTGCGCCGCGCCGACCTGCAATCCTGGCTGCGGACCCGCAACCTCCGCTGGCGCGAGGATGCCAGCAACCGCGAACCGACGACCGTGCGCAACCGCTTGCGCCTCGAAGCCCTGCCGCTGCTTTCCGCCATCGCCGGCAGGGATGCGTCCGCCATGTTGGCTCGCGCCGCGTCCGCCGCCGATGAACTCCGGGAAATCCTCGATTGGGCCATCGATCAGGCTCATGTCCTCGATCCTCAAGGTCGTCTGCACCTGCCCGCCCTGCGGCTGCTGCCACCACCCATGCAACAGGCTGCATTGGCACGGTTTTTGCATGACCAGGGTGTGTCGGAGATCGACCGCGCCTTGTTGGAACGCGCTATTATTTTGCTGGATCCTACCGGCCCACCGGCCATAAATCTGCCCGGCGGCTCCCGGCTGCGACGGCGAGAGGCACGGCTATTTGTCGAGCGTGCCTGAAGGCGCAAGCCAAGTCATTGACCGGCAATTCATCGCCAATTCAACGCCTAGCTCAGAAAGTCTGAATTTCGATTTGCGGGCCCAGCCCGCCACCCCACCCCCGCGGTGCGAGGATTTTTGAAATTTCGGCGGATTATTGAAAAATATCCGTGCCACTCAAGCAAAAATCCGCGTCAATGCCTGTGGAGCCAGGCAACACGCCAGGCGCTTTGTCACCAACTTTCCCAATGTCTTCCGCCTCCATCCAAATACTGCACCAGGAACGCCTTCCGCAATCCGGCGTTCTCGTGATCCCCGGACGCCTCGATTTTTCACTGTTGCTGCATCTCGCCAAACTCTTCGACGGTCGCAAAATCACTTGGCTTATCGAGGAACATTGCGCCTACGATCCGGGGACCCGCGGCTTCCTCGAGCAATCCAGCTCCGGCGCCGCCTTCTCCTGCAACGATGCCGCACCCGCCAGCGCCGGCCGCCAACTCCAAGGCTATCTCGCCGATGGCGGGGTCATCATCTATGCCCCAGGCCGCATCACCTCCCGCAACGGCAGCCCTTGCCCCATTCCCTCCTCCCACTTGCGGGTGATGTGCGCGTTCGGCT
>JBAXOP010000462.1:0-3604 GCA_037133195.1 Verrucomicrobiota bacterium
ATCAGGTAAGAGAAATGTTTTTAATAAATTTATTACTCTACTATTTTTGTTGACAAGTCATCGGTATAGATGTTAAGGCTGCGGTTCAAGGCGGTCTGGTTGAGCACTCCGTTTAGATAGAGTTTTTCGGTGCTGCCGTCATAGGTTACCGCCACGTGCGCCCATGTCGCGGCTGCGGGGGTCGGGTTGAAATACATATGATAAGCCCCGTCATTATGGTCCACAGCACGCCAGTAATTGCCGATGCCGAAGTTGGCGCCCCGCCCAGGTGTGCCGATGCGAGCCCAGCCGAATGGATACTCATCACCGGAGAAGCTCGGGTTATACACCCAATAAGCGATTGACCAGTCACTCTGTCCGGTGATTTGAACTGGCGAGGCAAAGGATGCCCTGAGGAAGGTGGTGCTGCCGTTAAAGGTGACGGCAGCCTTGCCATCGAGGGTTTCCACAGTAGGTGCCGCGGCAAATTCAGGCTTGTCGATGGTGCCACCCAGCGAGCCTGTGTTAGGCCAACTGGTCAATGCTCCGGCGCTTAGGGCGGCGGCGTTCAAATTGACGAGTGGGTCGAGCCCGGTGGATTTGGCCAAGGTGAAGTTCTGGCCAGCCACGTTTGCGCCGTCGATCACTGCTGTGAGAACCGAGGATGTGACAAAACTGCCTTTGCGGGCGATGAGGTAATAGGTGCCGTTGGCAGGCGGAGTGATGGCGTAATTACCGCTGGCATCACTCTGCCGGACATTGCTGGGACTGCTACCGTCGGAGTTGGTGCTCAATGAGACCAAGGCGCTGTAGATCGGACCATCGGGACCGGAGACAGTGCCGGTGAACGTCGGCAATGGCACCCAACTCGCCACAATCGTATGATCGGTTGTCACATCGCTGAAGGTGTAGCTGCCGCTGGTGACGGCATCGGGGGCGTTTGTTCCATCCACCAATACGGTACTCAATTGATAGCCATAAGTGGTGGTGATGGAGTAGGGTTGATTGGCGTGAGGAGCGACATAGGTATCGCCGAGCGGACTGATGGATCCACCGGTTCCTGAGACGGACGAGACAATCTTGGGCAAGCCCGTTCCGGCTTCTCCATAGTTGACACCCAGGGCATAGTCCGTGCTGACTTGCCCGGCGGTCCGGGCTTCGTCATATACGCGGATGGAGCCGAGATAGCCTCGGTAGCTATTCCAGCCGTCCTCATTGTCAGTGCTATGGGCGGTTGTGGCAATGCCCCAGCGCATGCAGCCGATGGATATCGAGCCGCCGGTCTCAGTGGCGTACGTGTGGGCCACGGATTTGTCGAGCACGCCATTGACGTAGAGGTTTAGCGTGGTGCCGTCATAGCTGGCGACCAGATGCACCCAATTGCCTTGGCGAACCGAATTGCCAGCGGTCCAGTCCACTGTATTGGGATTGGACTGGACTGCATGGCCGTAACCTGAGTTGCAAAAGCCGAAGTTGGAGTTATCTGCACCGTATTGGCGGCTCAAGTCGATGATCGTCTGATAATCCCCATTGGCTCCCGTGGGTTGGAAGCTCCAGGCCTCGATGGTCTTGGGATTGGCACCGCCTAGGGAAGCCGGGCACAGCGGCCCTCCAAGGATGGTGGAGACCGCTGTGAAATCAACGGCCTTGTAGCCCAGACCGTTGGTGGTGTTGATTTTGCTAGTTAGTGTGGGGATGGCATGCAATGTGGAGCAGGCGAAATAGTCCGAGCCGGCTCCGGATGGCAGAATGGAGCCATCGGCGATGGGCCATTGTTTGGTGGTGGCGTTGAAATCACCGGGCTTCAACTCGAGGACCAGGCCGGCGTCGGCGCGAGGCGCGGTGGAGAATGCCAGGGCGGTGGCGGCGAGAGCCAGGGATGTGCGCAACGCGGCAGCAGGCCGCGCGCGGCACGGGATACCAGTCGGTGGCTGGAGGTGTGGAATAGGAGTTTTCATGATTGCTTAATAACGAATTGGTTTATGGAACGATGGGATTTGGGATCGGGTGGTTAGCGTTGGCCCAATCCGGAACGTCTGGACCTAGGCGCAATTACAAGTTAATGGAAGCAGGATGCCGGACCTTGGTCAATGGCCAAAATGCGAAATCAATGTCCTTTTCGCGCAATGTCATTTTAGCGATCCCGCTTGACCCCGGGACAATCCGCCGTATTCACATGGGTGCGCCCCGCCCGATCTCAGACCCTCCATTCGCCATCCATCATGAAACGCCGCCGCGTCGCCATCATTTCCAGCTTCACCCGCCTCGGCCAGTGGCGCGGCATCATGCGCTATGGCCAACAGGCCGGCTGGATATGCCAGCGCATTGATCGCGATACCTTGTCGCGTCTCAATATTTGGAATCCAGACGGAGTGGTGTTTCAAATCGACGAGTTCGACGCCCCGATGCTCGAGTTTATCCGCAATTGCAAACTCCCCAAAGTCGGGCTGCGTGCCCTGCCCGATGTGTGTGGCACCACCCCTCTGGTTCTTCCCGATCTGGCCTCGTTTGGCCAGCAAATTGCCAACCATTTCGTTGCCCGCAACTATCGGCGCCTATGTTATCTAGGTTCCCAGTCCGACGAAACCGCCAACGCCGGGCGCACCCATTTCGGTGGCATGCAGCAAGTGGCCGACGCCCATGGCCTGAAACTCGAATGCTTTTTCCCGGACCAAGCCGCTACTTGGAAATCACTGGGCCTGGCGTTCCGGCGCCGGTCATCTAACTATTGGGACCGGTTCTGGGAAATGGGACCGGCCTTGATCGACTATTTGACGCAAGATCCCGAGCCCGTGGCCTTGTTTGTGGCTTATGGCGAACCGGCCATGCAATTCATGGAAATGGTCGATGAACGCAAACTTGCCATCCCTAGCCAAATCGGCATGGCGGCCGAAACCGAGGACGCCCTCAATGGTCTCGTCACCAAGGTGCCAATGACCTGCTTGGTGCCTGCGTACGAGGCCCAGGGGTTTGCCGCCGCCCGGCTTCTCGACCGCATGCTTGCCGGCAAACCCGTCGCGCCGGACCATCGCACCTTCGTTACCGAATGCGAGTTGGTGCTACGCGAAAGTTCCAACCAAATCGTCACCTCTGATGCACTCGTCGGAGAGATGCTCGAACATGTGCGCAAGCATGCGCTTGACGTCGCCTACACGCCTGATGCGCTGGCCCTGGCCTATGGTTGCTCGCTACGCATGATTCAAATCCGCTTCAACAAGGCGCTGCGGCGCGGTGTTGCGGAAATCATCCGCGAGCAACGCACCCAGCGTGCCGTGGAACTCATCCGCAAAACCTCGCTGCCGATGAAGCAGATCATCAAGGATTGCGGGTTTTCCTGCCATCATCAACTCGAGCGGGCCGTGCGCACACTCCATGGCAGCAGCCCCTCCGCCTTGCGCAAGGGCCAGCCCAAGGAGCAGGACTCCTTGCCTCTGTGAGGGGCCTGCGACGAAGTCCTCACCCGCCTCATTACTCCCATGGACCTGTCCCCGATGGGCCTCAGTATCAAAGCCAACCTGCCATCACCTTAAATCCTACCAATGTACTACTAATCTAGTACCTGCCCCCCGCGGCCAGTTTTTTTGTAAACCTCCACCGTGGTACGCCCTTTCAAGACTTTTTTGTG
>JBAXOP010000463.1:0-3557 GCA_037133195.1 Verrucomicrobiota bacterium
AACCTGGTAGTTGCGATAGATTGAGGACCTCGGCCACCGACCCTTGGCCGGCAAAGGCAGCGTCGCCATGGATGAGCAACGGAAGCACCCGCTTGCGGTTGGTGCCGGTGGCGTCGTCGCCGAGGATGCGTTGGCGGGCACGTGTTTTGCCCTCGACGATCGCGTTGACCGCTTCGAGGTGGCTGGGATTGGCGGCGAGGTTGATGCGGACCTTGCCATCGGCCAACTCGCGGAAATTTTCGTAGCCGAGGTGGTATTTCACGTCGCCATCGCCAGCGACCACCTCTGGCACGAAGTTGGGGGTGAATTCGAGTAAAATGGTGGTCAGTGTTTTGCGGAGGAAATTTGCCAGCACATTGAGCCGCCCGCGATGCGACATGCCCATCTCAATCTCAGCCACCCCGGCAACCGGACTGCTTTCCAAAATAGCGTTGAGCACAATCATCGCTCCCTCGCCCCCTTCTAGCGAAAACCGCTTTTCACCGAGGAATTTGCGCCCGAGAAATTGCTCGAATGCCTCCGCTTCCAACAACCAGCGCAGGGTGTCGGCCAAGCGGGCGGGCGGCGCTGGTGCTTCGCTGGTGCGGTCCTCGATACGTTCGCGCAGCCATTCGCGCACTGCGGGGTCGCCGATGTGCATGAATTCGAATCCGATGCTGCCGCAATATGTCGCAGCGAGAGAGCTAAGTAATTCGCCCAGCGGCATGGGTTGGCCGCGGCGCCACGACGGATGGGACGTCACGCGGGCCATCTCCGCCTGGCTGATGTTCAATGGCTCGATAGCCAGGCGGGGATTGCCGGGCGGCGCCTCCTCCTCTAGCGGGTTGATGTGCGCCTGCGTGTGTCCCCAAATACGGAAATTTTCTATTAATCCGGCGACCTTTCCGGCAATCGCCGGATCCTCCCGGTTCGTAGCGGCCCCGCTGGTGGTTCCGCTCACCGTTGCTAGCCTGGGTTGGGCGGCCCCTAGCTCGAATCCCTCGAAAAATGCCGACCACGTGGGCGTCACCGAGCGTGCGTCCTCACGCCAGCGGGCGTAATTTTCTTCGAGCAATTCCGCGTTGGGGCGGGTCGGAACCGAGGTGTTCATTGGCTCAGTCTTCGACCTCGACAATGAGGTTGATTTCAACTGCCACATTGAGCGGTAACGAGGCGGCTCCCAGGGCGGTGCGCGAGTGCTTGCCTTTGTCTCCAAAAATGTCCACCAGCAATTCAGAGGCACCGTTGACCACTTGCGGATGACCGAAAAAATCCGACGCCGAATTCACAAAACCCGTCAGGGAGACGATTTGCTTGACCTTGTCGAGCGAGCCGATGGCATCCTGGATGACGGCTAGGCGGTTGAGCACGATGATTCGCGCGCCCTCTTTGGCTTGCTCGATGGAAACTTCGGTAGGCACTTTGCCGATGACTTTGGTGTCGCCGTCGATCGGCAGTCCACCGGATAAAAATAGTAGGTTGCCGCTGCGCACGCAATTCACGTACGCCGCCACCGGTGTGGGCACTGCGGGCAGAACGAGGCCGAGAGCCGCTAGTTTTTCAAGAATTAGTGAGGTCATGAGGTGGAAATTAAGGCCGTAATAAATTGCTAAAGTAAAGAGCAATCCGGGAGATCCGGCGAGGACGCCCATGATTGTTGTTCGTTTTGAGGACACGGGAAAGAAAAGGAAGAAGAGGCGGCGGGCAGGATGCCCGTGCTATTGTGGCCCGGGCATCCTGCCCGGAGCCGACTTTTGCCATGCCATCTGCCAAACTAACCGTATTGGGCGAGGGCCGCCTGCCCTCCATCCTCAGGCTCGCTGATTTCCGGTTGCCCCCAAGAATTTTGGTTTGCCTGGCTAGCTGGACGGGGCATGCTCCGGCCATGCCACAACGCGTATTTCTCGGATGGGACCGGCCGTTTTTAGGCTTGGCCGTGGAGTGGTTATTAGCGCGGCGCGATCAATTGCCGGGCATGTTGGTACTAGTGCCCACGGCGGAAAGCGCGCGGCGCTTGCGCGAGGCATTGGCGGAGGCCGCCGGCGCGTTGCTCTCGCCGCAGTTTGCCACGCCTGGCTCGTTGCTGAAAAATGCCAGTCCGTTTGGCGAGGTGGCACCGGATTGGGCCGAGCAAGTGGCTTGGGTGGAAGTGCTGGAAGGGGTGACGGATTGGTCGGCTTACGTGGAGCTTTTTCCCGAGGCCCCGGCCGCCGACGGCGAGTGGGCAGCGGGCTTGGCTAAGGAATTGGTGCATCTGCGGCACACATTGCAGGAAAATGCCCTCACCCTCACCACCGCCGCTCGGTGCCTGCGCGACTCGGAGGAGAACGACCGCTGGAACGCGTTGGCCAGATTGGAGGGACGGGTCGAGCGAAAGTTAGATAGCTGGGGGTTTCGCAGTCGCAGCCGGTTGCTGGCGTCGGGCTTTTTTCTGCCGGGGGCAATTTCCAACATCGTGGTCGCAGGCGTCACGGAAATGCCGCCGCTCGTCGAGCGTTCATTGCTGGCATGGGCGAAGGATGCTGCTGCGCCGCCTTGTGGAGAATCCTCCCTCATCGGCAGCGCCTCTCACAGAGCGCCGCTACAGCGCCTCACCGTGTTGCTCGGCGCTCCAGAGGATGAGGCCGACACGTTTTCAGCCAGCGGCCGGCCATTGGCGGCGTGGTGCGAGCGGCCGTTGCCTTGGCCGCAGGGTGTGGCCGGTTCGGTGCGGGTGGTGGCCGATCCACGCCAGCAGGCGGCGGAGGCGTTGCGGGTCATTGGCGGGGAAGGAGCCGCTTCTAACGAGGTAGCGGTGGGTGCGGCCGACGCAGAAGTAGGGGAGGAATTGGCGCGGGCGCTGACCCGCGGCGGTTGGGTGGCGTTTCACCCGGCGGCGCTGCAGCCGACGGCTGGTTTGGCGCGGTGGTTCAAAGTTTGGGGCGAGTGGTTGGCGGAGCCGACGTTGGCGGTCATGGCTGAGTTGCTGACGTTGCCGGAAACCGGCATACTCACCGGGGGACGCCGCGCTCAGAAAGCCCGGTGTTTGTCGGAAATGCGCGAGCGTTGGATGGTGATGCGCAGCGAGGATTTGCAACGGCGCATCGACGCGGAGGTGTTCCGCAGCGAACCGGCCAAGGCAGCGGCGATGGAAGTGCTGGTCGCCGCCGTGACCTTGGAAAAGCGCCGCGCGCGGTTTGTGCGCGACGACTTCACCGGGGCCCTGGCGGAAATGTTGCAGGTTCTTGGTGGCTGCGGTCCGGCGTCCGCGGAAATGGCCGCCAGCCTGAGCGAGTGGCTGGCGCAGGCGGCACCGGTGATCGGGCGGGTGCAACGCGGCGCGCGGTTTTGGTTGGATTTGATGCTGGGTGAAGTGGTCGCGGCCGCGCCCCTGCCGCCTGCCGGCCGGGTGATCGATGTTCACGGTTGGCTGGACTTGTATTATGAACCCGGCCGACATCTGGTGCTCTGCGGCATGAACGAAGGCCATGTGCCGGCACGCTCCGGCGGCGACCCGTGGTTGGGCGAGACCGCCCGCGAGCGCCTGGGCCTCATCACCGATGCCATGCGGGCGGCCCGCGATGCTTTCTTGTTCAAGG
>JBAXOP010000464.1:0-3547 GCA_037133195.1 Verrucomicrobiota bacterium
CGAGGGATTGGTCATCGCGCAAAACACCCAGCTTGACGACATCGCCAGCCTGTTTTTTTGCGAGGATTTGCAGCAACTCGTTGCCATTGCGGATTTCACTGCGGTCAAGCGAGAGGATCAGGTCGCCGGGGCGCACCCCGGCAGCCGCCGCCGGCGAGCGCGGCACCACCATCTCCACTGGCACGCCTTTAATCCGCCGCGCCAGCCCCATCTCAATGCCTAACACCGGCATGTCGGGATTGGCAAACGGATTGAGCGAAAGCCGTCCCCAGCCCTCGCCGCTTAGCAAACGGTCCCAATCCTCACGGAATCCATCAATGCCGGCGTGGTTGTTGTTGATGAGTGCCACACCGATGTTAGAGTGAATACCCACGAGCTTGCCGTCCAAATCAAACAAGGGGCCGCCGGAGTCGCCGCCGATGAGGGTGCAATCGGTTGTTAGGAAATTTCCCGGGCCTTTAGAGATCACCCTGCCGAAACGCAGCGGCGGGGGCCGGCCCGGATCAAAGCCGGCGGAATGACCGAGAGCGATGACCCAATCGCCAGCGGCCAGGGGCTTGGAGGAGCCGCGTTCGACGAAGGGCCAGGGGCCTTTGGTGGAGATTTGCACCATGGCGATGTCTTTGGAATAATTGGCACCGAGCACCTTGCCCGGCACTTGCTTGCCATCGGGAAATACCACTAATAACTCCGCCGTGCCCTGCACCACATGCGCCGCTGTGAGTATCAAGCCATCGGCCGTGGCCACCACTCCCGAGCCCGACGAACCGGTAGCTTCCGAGAGCAAGGCGACGGTGGCCGGCGTCACCTTGGTGGCGACTGCTTCGACCTTGGCCTCCAATTTGGCCAGATCCGGCAAGGTCTTGGATGGCTCGCGGCCTAGAGCTGGCATCACGGCAGCCAGCAACCAAAAACCGGCCGCGCCCGAGAGGAAAATCCGCTGTAGTTTCTTCATTGCATGGATCAGAGCGACAAAGCCCGGCTCATTTGTCTGCCACCACATTCCGGGATGGATTGCTGTGGGAGGCCGCGCTACATTGCGCCCGCCGATGCCTAAACGCAACCCGCCCACAACTGATTCACGCCGCAAAGGCAAACCCGCCGCGACTCCCGTGCGTTCGCGCAGCGCCCTTTCGTGGTTGTTTTTTTGGCCGTTCCATCTTTTTTGTTGGTTGACGCGTGCGTTTTCCTGGCCCGTACGCTTGCTGCTGCTGGCCGCTGGCTACCCAATCATCGCCGGCCTTTGCGCCCTCGCCGTGTGCGCCGTTGGCTATGGTATCCAATCCCAAAACTACGATTTGGCAAAAATCGACGCCATGCCCGAACGCTCAATCGTACTCGACCGCTTAGGCGAGGAAATCGGCCGCATCCACGGCGAAAAACGCTCGGTCGTCCACCTGGCCGAGGTCGCCGAAAATTTTCGCAAAGCGATACTGGCGCGGGAGGATGCGCGATTTTACAAGCATTACGCCATAGATCCGATAGGCATTGTGCGAGCAGCGGTGGCCAATATCCAAGGCAAGCGCCAAGGGGCCTCGACCATCACCCAACAACTCGCGTCCGACGTCTTCCAACTCAAGGAAGGCGAACAACGCCACGATATTCTGCGCCAAGCCAACCGCAAGTTATTGGAAATTGCCATTGCCAGCCGGATTGAAACGAGCCGATCCAAAGATGCGATCCTCGAGGCCTATATCAATCAAATCAATTGGGGCCGCCAAATCCGCGGCATCGGTGAAGCTGCACGCATTTACTTTGAAAAACACCCGTCAGAACTTACCCTATCCGAATCCGCGATGCTCGCCGGCATCGTCCGCGGCCCAGACGCCTTCAACCCGTTCAGCTCGCTGAGCGCCGCCATTCGTGAGCGCGATACCACGTTGGATCGGATGGTGGAAACCGAGGCCGTCACCCGGGAGGAGGCCGACGCGGCGAAAAAGCAGCCCATCGAGTTGCGGCCGAAATGGCGGCGCGACGCCCAGGAAAGCTATGCGATGGACGCGATCCGGCGCGATTTGGAAATCATCCTCGAAAAGGAAAACCTCGCGCTCGGCGGACTCACAATCAATACCACCATTGACCTGCGCATCCAGCACAAGGGTGAGGAAGCCCTCGACAAAAAACTTCGCGAAGTAGAGCGCATCCCCGGCTACCCCCACCAAACGCGCACCGCATGGCGCGCACTGCCCGAAGACAAACGCGAGGAACCCACGTATCTGCAAGGCGCCTCGGTGGTCGTCGAAAACCGCAGCGGCGCGGTACTCGCCATCATCGGCGGACGCGATGCCAACGAAAGCAAATACAATCGGGCTATCCAGAGCCGCCGCCAGTTCGGCTCGTTGTTCAAACCGTTTGTCTATCTGGCCGCCTTCGATGTCGGCCTGCGCCCCGATACCAGCATCAGCGACGGGCCTATCCAATCCGGTGAAATCAAGGGAGCGGGCACCTGGCACCCTCATAATTCTGACGGCAAATTCGGCGGCATGGAGCCCGCGTCCTATGGCCTCATCCGCTCCCGCAATACCATGTCCGTGCGCGTCGGCAACCTTGCCGGCATCGGCCGTGTCGCCGCTGTCGCCAAAAGTGCTGGATTCTCCACCCCGATGCCAGCCAACCCTGCGGCATTCCTCGGTGCTTGGGAAGTATCACCCTGGGAAATCGCCACCGCTTACAGTATTTTCCCTAACAATGGAACACGATTTTGCCCCTATCTTATTTCCGAAATCAAGGACAGCAAGGGCAACGTCCTCTACTCCGCGTTGCCCGTCCAATACCCTGCCGCCAAGGCCGGAGCCGCATGGTCGATTTCGAGCATTCTCACCGAAGTGACCACCCACGGCACCGCCGCGTCGGTCAGCCGCCTTGGTTTTGATGCCCCATGCGGCGGTAAAACCGGTACCACCAATGATTTCAAAGATGCCTGGTTTTCCGGCTTCACGTCCAATCTAACCTGCACCGTATGGGTCGGTTTCGACACTCCGAAAAAAATCATCCAAGGTGGCTACGGGGCGACGTTGGCCTTGCCGGTGTGGGTTGATATCATGAAGACCGCGGAGCGGCTAGGCTACAAGGCGGGCAAACTCAATTGCAAGGTGCCGCTCGCGGAGGTAAAACTCTGCCGCCTCTCCGGCAAACGCGCCACCGCCGGTTGCGAGACCGCCTCCACCGCCTACCTTGATCACGTCCCTAGCGACACGCTCCTGCCCCCCGGCGATCTCTGCCCGCTCCACCCGGCACGCGCCGTGCCTGTCGATGCCACAGCCTTACAACAACCCGATACGGCCGTTGCCGCTCCGCCGCGTGCCACGCCTGGCCAACAAGACGCCACGCCGCCCCACGCCACCCCAGTCGAGGAAGACGAGCCCGAACCGCCCCGCGCCGTGCCCGTGCGCGAGTGAGGACGGGCTGACCACCTAGCTATTCCTGGGTTTGGCCGTTATGGCACTCGTTGCAAGAGGGGTCGGTATTTTCCGAGTCGATGTGGATAAACGTCAGGCCCTTGGCATCGACTTTTTCGAGGTCCTTGCCGGACCCTTGGGCGACGATG
>JBAXOP010000465.1:0-3540 GCA_037133195.1 Verrucomicrobiota bacterium
CCGCTGCATGTCGTCTGCACTGCCGCCGAAACCCCGCATCATCGGTCCCAAAGTCCGCATTTGCATCGTCGCGTCCAAATACAATGAGCAATACACCGACGCCTTGGTGGAAAATGCCATCCAGGAAATCAACGAACTGGTGCCCCAGGCACGCATCGACTTGATCCGCGTGCCGGGCGCCTTCGAAATCCCGGTGACCGTGGCTTCGGTGATGGAGCGCGACGCGCCGGCCTGCATAATCGCACTAGGCCTGATCATCCGCGGCGCTACTCACCACGGCGATCTGGTCGTCCGCTCGGTAACCGACGCTCTGATGCAAATCGCCTTGGATTGGAAACGCCCGGTCATCCACGAGGTGCTCATCGTCGATGATGAAAAACAAGCCTACGCCCGCTGCATCGGTGCCAATCTCAACCGGGGCAAGGAGGCCGCCCGGGCCGCCGCCACCATGATCGACATTTTCCAAGAACTGGATCGCTCGATGCCTCGCAACTCTACCCGCTCCAATTCACGGAATGGCTAGTCGCCGCCAAATCCGCGAGGCTGTCGTCCAGTTTCTTTACTGTGCAGACTTGGAAGGTGGCGCCGATCCCATCGCGCTGCGCGATCCATTCTGGGAATTCGTCACCGAAACCCAGCGGCGGAGCCTCCACCTCGCCTCCTTCCGCACCATCGTCCATCTGGCACACGGCCGCGACGGACGCTTGGCCGAATTTCACGGACGCCTGGCGGCGGCCACTGCGCACCTGTCCGGGTGGCCGCAGGCCGAGAGCTTGAGCCTTGAGTTGGCACGCATTGCCGAGCTGGAAGCGGCCTGGAGCAAGGCCTACACAGTGCTGGAACGCTTACCTCGCGATGCTGATCACGCGGCGGTGGCCGAAAATTTCAGCGCGGCATTGGACGGATTGTTCCGGATAGACCGGGACTTGGCGGCCAGTCACCAACGTTTTCTCGATGGTATCGAGGATTTCCCGGCACTGCGCGGTCAGTTAGAGGCGGTGGCTGCCAGCGTGCGCCGCTTGCAACGCATCTCAGAACGCCTGCGCATGGTCGAGGAGCCAGCCAATTTTCCCGAACAGACGGACCTCGCCAAGCTCCGCGAATCCGCCGCCTCACTCAGATCCCTCCGCCAACATACCGACGCCTTGGTCGATGCTCTCCTTTCCCACAAACCCGCCATCGACGCTACCCTCGCCGCCGTAGTCGAAAATTTCGCGCCTGAGCGCATCGACCCAGTGGACCGAGCGGTGCTGCGGTTGGGCACCTACGAATTGATGCACACGGCGACCCCGCCCAAAGTGGTGATCAACGAGGCCATCGAGTTGGCTCGCTGTTTTGGCACCAGCGACTCACATCGGTTTGTCAACGGCGTGCTCGACCGCATTGCAAAAAAGGCCGCCTTGTAGCAATGGCCTTTTTCCGGGTTGACTTTGGCACGGGCGAGCCACCATGCTTCGGCCATGTTTGACCCCGACCGCTACGATGGCCGCATGCCCTACCGCCGCTGCGGCGACTCCGGCCTCCTCCTGCCGACCATTTCACTGGGGTTTTGGCATAACTTCGGTCGTATCGATGATTTCCAGGAAGCCCGCAAAATCATGAGCCGGGCGTTTGACCGCGGCATCACCCACTTCGACCTGGCCAACAACTACGGTCCACCGCCGGGCTCCGCCGAAGAGAATGTCGGGCGCATTCTGGCTGAAGACTTCATTTGCCACCGAGACGAATTGGTCATTTCCACCAAGGCCGGACACGACATGTGGCGCGGCCCCTACGGCGAATGGGGCTCGCGCAAACATCTGCTCGCCTCCCTGGATCAATCACTCAAGCGCCTGCGCCTCAGTTACGTCGATATCTTCTATTCCCATCGCCCCGACCCCGATACCCGCCTCGAGGAAACCATGTCGGCCCTCGCCTCGGCGGTCCACAGCGGCAAGGCGTTGTACGTCGGCCTGTCGAAATACCCGCTCAAGCGCCTCAAAAAAGCCGTGCGCATCCTCAAGGATATGGGGATCCGTTGCCTGGTCTATCAGCCGCCATACTCATTGCTAAACCGCTGGCCGGAAAGCGCCGGAATCCTCGACTGGCTAGCGGACGAGGGCCTCGGCTGCGTCGTGTTCAGCCCGCTGGCACAAGGTCTGCTAACGCCAAAATACCTCGATGGCATCCCCGCTGGCTCGCGTGCCGACCGCCCCGAGGGGTTTTTGCAACCCCCACAAGTGGCCGCCCAACAGGCGAAACTGCACGCCTTGAATGCCCTCGCCGCCGATCACGGCTTGCCGCTGCACCACCTCGCCCTGCGCTGGGCATTGCGCTCGCCCAACATCACCTCCGCCATCATCGGTGCCCGCACGGTGGCCCAACTCAATGACTCGCTCGACGCCATCCAAGCCGAACCTCTCAGCGAAAGCCTCCTCACCGCTATTGACATCATCGCCCCTCCGACCGATAGGGAGCGGGACACTAACGCCTAACCCCACCCACCCCACTACCATGACTTGGAACGACTATTTTCTCACCCTGTTTGACAGTTGCTGCGCCAACTACCGCAACGGCCTACGCGATTTGGAAAAATTCTACACCGGTGAAGACCGCGCATTTCTCGCCACCATCGGCTATCAAACGCGCGAGTTCTTCGATTTTGTGGAGGACCACTGCGATGCGGGTCAGCCCAGTGCCTCCACCGCCTTGCTGGTGGCCGCAGTACGCCGTGATTATTTCCTAACCGTCCAGCGGGGCGTCACCAGTCAGCACGTCCTCACCTCTGATGATCTGCCGAGCTTCGGCCACCAACTCGAGGGCATCGCCTATCTACCGCGCATCCTCGCCAAGGCCCGCGCCAAACTCCGCGGCGAACTCGATCCGGATATGATGTTTGGCTGTGGCGGCGACCGCAATTTCCTCAGCAAGCATGGCTTCATCCCGCCCGCGGATTTCCTCCGCCACGTGTGGGCCGCCGGCGACAACGATGCCAAGCTCGCCGCCTGGGTCATGGCCCAGACGACCTGAGCGGCGACTGCCGCAGTCTTGAAGCTGAAGTTTCCATCCAATCATGACGTTTCCGTGACAATGCGCGGGCGGAAGTCTGCTGCTATGGCGTCACCGAAGCCATGCCCATGAAAATCATTCCGTTAGCGCTCATACAAGACTCCATCCGCTTAGCCGCGGCCGCCCTGATACTTTCCGCCGTGCCGGCTCGCGCCGAGAACCCCTCGCCACTCCGTGCATTCCGTGCATTCCGTGGTTATAAATTCTTCTAACCACAGAGTGCACGGAATACACGGAATGAAGAGCTTGGGTTTAGAAGGATTTTCATGTTGCGTGCGATTTTTTCCAGTGGTTGCGCATGAAGGTCCAGGCATGCACCCGCCAGCCGCGGCTTCGGCACACCTCGCCCAAGCGGTGCAGGAACAACAGGTGGTCGTCCTTTGCCATGAAAATGGCCTTGCCCCCGTCACCGCGGGTCATCACGTGATAGACCGCGCCCGCATACTCAAATCTCAAGGGCCTCGCCATGCGCAAACCCTACCCGGAAACCTG
>JBAXOP010000466.1:0-3537 GCA_037133195.1 Verrucomicrobiota bacterium
GAACATCTCTGGGGTCACCCGGGCTCGGTGAGTCGGAAAGTAGGCATCGTCAAGAAAGATAAGAAACTACGAAAAAACTCAATGATCTTGAAAAAATAGGCCTCTGCGGGGACTGGTTCCAGATATTTGTCACCCGTTTGTCACCCGTTCCTGTTGTTGGTAGTTCGTGGCCGCAGGGCTATGTTGCGACAGGCAATATTTGATCGCCTTCACCATCACACCATCATTTTCCAAAAAGGACAACGAAACCTATGAGACCCACCACAGCCATACACCCAGTTCACGCCTTGTTCGCGGCGATCTCACTGATCTTCCTGCTCGTCTTACCGACCCAGCTCCGGGCCCAGGCACCGGACCTCACGACCACGGATCTCAGCACGCTCAACCGTGCCTGGACCTGGAACCTGGGGGCCACCGGGATGCGCGGGTGGATTTATCACGCCTGGCCGGCGACCATGAATATCGATGATGTCACGCTGTTTGCGCCCTATCAGATTCTGGTGACCACTGTGGCGCCGAACACTCCAGCTGACGGGGTAATGGCCGTTGACGACGTGATTCTGGGCGCGAGCGCGGGCCCGGGTCCCGTGCCGCTCTTCACCACCGACGCGCGCAAGAGCATGGGCTGGGCGATCGGCGACGCCGAGGCCCGCAACGACGGAATCCTGAGCCTCAAGCGCTGGCGTGCCGGGGTCACCACCGATGTGTCCATCACCCTGCCCTTCATGGGCGCCTACTCGGACACGGTACCTTACAATTGTCCTAAATCCGCGCTGATCATGGCCAACGCCGCCCAGAATCTCGCACAAAAGATCAACACGCAAGGATGGGGCCAGACCAGCGGAAGTTCGGCCATCAGTGCGCTGGCCCTGATGGCAACCGGTGATCCCCAGTACATGCCGATGATTCAGGCTCACGCCCGGTCGCTGGTGCCTGCGGGTTATGTCGCGGGTGGGGACGCCTGGCATTACTACAACGGTGTCTTTCTAGCAGAATACTACATGCTGACGGGCGACACCCAGGTGTTGCCCGGGCTCCGCGAGTATGTCATCTACGCGGCCAAAAACTCGGATCTGTGCGGCACGACCGGCCACGGGTTTGCGACGCTTGAGCCGCCCGGTGGTTGGGTGGACGGCCACCATGGTTCGATTGCTCCCTATGGCGCGCTGAACTCGGCCGGACTGATCGCCCAACTCACCATTGTGCTGGGCAAAAAGGCGGGCATCGTGGATCCGGAGATTGATCCGGCCATTGCGCGGATGTCCGGTTTCTTCGGCTATTATGTCAACGGTGGGTCCATTCCCTACGGCGAACACCAGCCGTGGTGGGGCGAGCACCAAATCACGGGTCAGGGCCGTCAGTATTATGATCACCGCGCCAATGGCAAGGACGGGATGTGTGCGGTCTTGTTCGGGTGCATGGACAACAAGCAGGCGCAGGCGGATTATTTCTCGCGCATGTGTGTGGCAGGAATCCGGGGCGAGGCCTACGGGCATACGGGGCAGGGGTTTGCCTACATCTGGACGGAGCTGGGCGCCAATATGGGTGGCCAGAAAGCGGGCACGGAATTCGCAAAAGGCAAGCGCTGGGACCGGGACCTGAAACGCCGCTATGACGGCTCGTTTGTATATGAAGGTGGCGAGCAGTGGGGGGCTGGCCAGGCTCATGACCGTCTGGCGGCCGATGGCGTGACCATGATTAACGCCTACTGGGACAATTCGTATCAGTATTGGGGCAATCCGACCGCCACGTATCTCCTGCACGCAGCCATGCCCTTGAAAAAACTCTATATCACGGGCAAAGGTTTGGACCCAGTCAAGGCCCTGAGCACCCACACGGTGAACAACGCCCTCTGGGCCGGGGAATTCGCCTCGGTTTGCGGCAGCTATACCAAAGACCAACTCATCGCCGCCTTGGGCGAATATGATCCGATTGTCAGGTTGAATGCCGCCACCGAACTGAGCACCCGCTGGGTGAGTGCCACTGAGCTGAACACCCTCATCACCATGGCGGAAAATCCCGCTGATATCTATCAGCGCAATGGAGCCTGCACGGCTCTCGGCTGCTTGAAAGCCACCAGCGCGATCCCCGCCCTGACCCGCCGGCTCAAGGACTCCGACAAGTGGGTGCGCGCCAGAGCCGCCCTCGCGCTGGGGCAGATGGACCCGGCGGCACTGGCTTCGTCCGTGCCTGACATGGCGCAGGCGTTTACCGAAAATGTGACGGCTCCCCTGCCTTGGGATCCGGGCTTTAATGCGGACGATTTCCTGCAGATGTCCAACGGCTTTCTGGCAGGGACCTTGTTCGGCACTTGTTCTGATACCATGCTCAATGCCAACAAGAACCTGCTCTATCCGGCGGTGCGCGTCGGGCTCAAACAGCCGACCGGCAATTGCCGGGGCCAGCTCAACGGATTCGTGGAGTACGGGTTGAGCCAGGCCGACGTGCAGGCGTTGTTCCCGGAATTGGTCGAAGATGCCAAAGTCCAGACACCGATGGACACGTTCATGGGCGGCTATCCGCCGATCGCAGCCATGAAGGCGCTGTCGAGGACCCATGTGCAGGAAGGCATCCAGGTGCTCAACGATAACGTTTCATTCTATAAGTCCTGGGCTCTGGACGCGTTGGTGAATTTTGGCGAGGCGGCCCGCTGGACGCTGCCGGATTTGCGTGCCGACGTCGCGAATTGGCAGCCCAGCGGCGGCAATTACACTGCGCTGGTCAACGACGTGGCCGCGCTGGAAGCCGCCACCACCTCGTCGGTGGTCTATGCCCTGCCGCATGCCAACCCGCAAATCGGGGTCACTCCGGTTAACACGGCCAAAGCCATTACCCTGACCGGCTTCTCCTGGCGCACCAACCCGGTGGCCTGTGTCGTCGCGACCCAACCGGCGCACGGCACCCTCACGGGCTATCCGCCCAATCTAACATACACCCCCGTGGCTGGCTATCAGGGCGTGGACAGTTTCACGTTCACGGCCACCGACAGCATGACCACTTCGTCGCCCGCGACGGTGAATCTGGTGGTGGGCACCGGCGGCAGCGGCTTGACCGGGAGTTATTACAACAACATGGATTTCACCGCGTTGCTGGCGTCACGGGTCGATTCCTCGGTCAACTTTGACTGGGGCACCACGCCGCCTAACGGGTTGAGCGCGGGCACCTACAGCGTGCGCTGGACCGGCCAGGTGCTGGCACCCGAGACCGGGACCTACCGGTTTTCCACGCGCACCAGCGACGGGGTCCGCTTGTGGGTCAACGGCGTGCAGGTGATCAACGATTGGAACGACCAGTCGGCCAACATTTGGAACGACAGCGCGACCATCACCCTGACGGCCGGGCATCAATACCAACTGGAGATGGAATACTATAACAATGCCAATCCGGCCACGGCGCGGCTCTATTGGTATATGCCATCCCGCCCATTCCAATCCGCCACGATCATCCCGCAGGAGTTGTTATATCCGGTGGCCGGCGTGTGCCTGGCCTCGCCGCAGGATGGCGCGCGCTTCGGGGTGCAGAACGGTCAGGCGACGG
>JBAXOP010000467.1:0-3533 GCA_037133195.1 Verrucomicrobiota bacterium
ACCACGCAAGGCCACGGAGGTACCCAGCAACAAACAGGTCACACCGCAACCGCGTAAGCCCGAAGCAGCGCCCAGTGAAAAGAAGACCCAACCCCAGCCGCAAGCACAACAGCGCCAGGCACAGCCACGTCAACCCGCAGCCCAAGGAGGCGGCGCACATGGCGGTGGTGGAGGCCAACCTGGCGAAAAAGACCCCAATGGCAAAGCCAAAGAGTGAACTCATCTTGTCAACAAACACCGCCTATGATCATTCAGAAATTTGGTAAAATGATGATGGGTAAAATGATGAAAGAAAAGAATCGAATTCCCGGGAACGGAAGCATAATTCTACTTCTTCATGGTTTTACCATATCATGATTTTACCAAAATTATTCCTAGCTAATATTCGCATTTTGTAACTTTGAAGGACTGGTTCCCAAACATGCTATCGGGTTAAGCGGTCACTTCCAGGGTTTGTCCGGCAATAAGGATTGCTGGTTGGGCCAGGACGATGGCCAGCCGCCCGTCGTGGATTTCCACGCGGTGGGCCAGCGGTTTATCGGCGAGTTTGACCGAAGAAACCGCGACTGGCGATCCGGCGGGCGGCGTGAGTTCGAGGCGGGCGAGGCGCAGTGAGCCGAAGCGCACGGCGAGCGTGGCGGACAGCCCGGTAGTACCCTGTTGCTGTGAGAAGCGCCCCCAGGCACCGGCTCCGACAAATGGACCCGCGAAGTCCTTGGCACCGATTTTGGGTTCAAAGCGCATGAGGCCCAAGGACGCATTGCAATGGAACCCGCTGGCCGCAATGAACACCCCGTAACTCGACATGGCACGGGCGTAATGGTCGGAGCATTCAATCTCGTTGTACGGGTTGCGGCGCGTGGCGTCATAGCGGTCGTGTATCGCGCGGCAAATGGCCAAGCCTTGGGTGAGCAACGGGTCGCTTTCATTCTTGGCTAGCGACACCATCAGCGCGGCGGCCGCATGCTCAAAGCCACTCATGCATTCCTGGAAATACATGAACTGCCATGCCTTTTTGCAAGTTTCGGGCAACCCGCCATGCGGCCAGGTGGCCATGACCAGCCCGCCTTCGCCGGCCAGCGCATAATAACGCCCCTCGTGGGGTTTTGATTTCTCGCGAAAGACACCCATGTCCGGCACAAAGTTATACTTGTATAAACTGTCCATCGCCTGCCGCAACTCGTCCCTGCCGCCAATGGGTGGCAGACCAACCTGCGCCAGCCAGTAGTCACCGAGGCACATGTCGATGTGGCAGCCCGGGCCGACATGAATGGGCAACATCTCGTCCTGAGTGCACTTGGCTTTGTAGTAACCAACCTTGGCGTCGAAATAGCCGGCGTAGGCCGCGCGGCCTTTGGCGATGATCCCGCGCCAACGCTCGGCGGCCGTGGATTGGCCCGCATCATCGGCCATTGCGGCTGCGGCGCTCAGGCCGGCGAGATACATACCGACGATCCACGGGATTTCCCCGCCCCATTTGGCGTCGAGGGTATTGTCAAAGCGGCGGGTGAAAATGCCGTCATTGCCGCCGGGTTTGCCCTCGGCCTCGGCGTGCACCAGGAACTCGGTGGCTTTTTGGATGTGAGGCCAGTTGCGTTTGAGGAAACCACCGGTCGGATCGGATAGATGTTCGCGGTAGCAGCGGAGCAGGATACCGGCTTGGCCGTCGATGCAATTGGTGCCTTGATCGTAGGTGCCACGGTAGTTGACGCTACCGGCGGCGGTGAAGACTTCCGGCGTGAAATCGGTGCGCTCGCGCAAGTCGATTTCAAACTGCGGAAACAAACGTCCGGGGGCTTGCGCATAATGCCAGACATGCGTGCAGGTGCCATGACAGCAACCGGTGCCCTCCCAGCCCCAAACCCGGCCCTTGGTCATCCGATAGGTGCCGTTGGTGGTCAAGGTGGAAATCGTCCACAACGAGCGCTCCAACAGCCAGTGCGGTAGGGTGCCGCGGTTGGAGCCATCTTCGCCACCATACCAGGTATCGCGGAAGGCGCGGGTCATTTTTGATAGATACGGCAATTGCCCGGCGGTATAAGCGGCCACTGCTGCGGCGTCGGCGAAGCGTTCTGCGACCCAGCGGCGGGGATCGGGCAACTTGTTCATCTCGGGATGGACTTGGGGGAAATGCCAGGCGATGAGCACGGTGGTGGTCACCTCGCCATTGGCTGGGATGGTGAACTGGGCACGCACGGCCATTTCCTGGGGCTGCGAGAGCGTGACTTCCGCTTGGCCACCCGTCTTGCCGCGAGCCGCCTGTGCATCGGCAGCGGGTGCGACGATGGCCAACGCCATGGACCCCCAATCGCGCAAACTCTTGCACGGGGTGGAACCGGTCACTTCACCCGTCACCATCGCACCACCGGCCAGCGGCATCACGCGTGCCACACGGCGCAAGCCATCGTCCTTGACGGATGGTTGGTAGCGGATGGCGGCGTTTTCGAGATAGGCTTCCAATTCCACTGTGACGGCGCCATCCGCAGCGTTTTTCAAGGTGATTTCCATCACCGTCACCGGCAAGCTCGAGTTATCATAGTCCAGTGGAATAAACGGCGAATAGGTTGCCATCACGGCGGAAATGGCACTGGCCGGATCACTCAACTTGGTTTGGCCGATCGGGTATTGGCCGGTAAATTCCACTTGCGGGAATCCGCTGTGGTCGATCCGCTTGGCTTGGCCGTTGGCATGCAGCAACAGGCCATGGCTGACATTCCACGGCGACTCCATGGGTGAGGGCTTGACATAATTGGCTCCCGCCATTTCCGAGGCCCCCGCACCGTTGACATGGCTAAGAGCCGGATTGGGGACAGCGCCGGTATGTGGCACATTGAAGATATCCCAGCCCCAGAGGCGACCGTCACCTCCCAGATAGACCGTGCCCGTGCCAATGCCAGCCACCGGCATGCCGATGTGCTCCAAGGCGGCCCGGTCCGTCCAGCGACTCGGCACGCCACGTGCGGTGAGCGACGCGAGCCATGCCGCGCGAGTTTTTTTATCGAGTGGCACCGGGTGGCTGGCGTCCAATCCGAGCCCGGCATTGGCATCGGCCTCAAAGGGTCCGGCAAAGATGCGTGGTGAAAACAGGGCCGCCGCGCCGAGGCCGGTGAATTTAAGGAAATCGCGGCGGGAGGATGGCCGGCAACCGGAAGCGCAACAACAGGGGGGGGTGGGCATGATCGTGGGAGAAGGTATTTTGCCAGTACTTAATCACATGGAATCCTGTTTCATCAAGAGAACCTGATCAATATCTAGGTTTGTTGCCATGCAAACCAATAACCCTCGGATTACCGTGCGCAACAAAAAGAGTGGAAACGCCGATGTCGGCGCTCTCGTTTGGCAACTATTGCATAACCGGCGTGTGATAGCCACCCGCAGGCAGATCAATCCCGCCGCAGGCTCATGAGGATGCGCAGCACATACCAGAAGAGCAACGCCACACTCGCGAACAGCGACAAGGCCGCCGCTACATGCTGGCCGGGCTGATAGCGGTGGATCAGGTTGCTGGTATTGTAGAGGATCGCACCCGAGGC
>JBAXOP010000468.1:0-3528 GCA_037133195.1 Verrucomicrobiota bacterium
CGCCGATCTGCTCGGCCGCTACTTCGCCTCCGCCGGCCGCAACACAGTCATGAACATCGGCATTGCACCTGATAGACGCGGCCTGATCTGCGCGGAGGACGCCGCCGCGCTGAAAGGATTTGGCGAGCGCGTCCGGGATATCTTCGCCACCAACCTGGCGTCCACCGCCAATATCACCGCCAGCAACTCGCGGCCCGGATTGCCGCCCGCAAATCTGATAGACGCCAAACCCGCCACGTATTGGGCCAGCGACGACGACGTGCTCACACCGTCGGTGACGCTCGACTTCGGCAAACCAGTCACCTTCAGCGTCATCAGCCTGCGTGAATACATCCAGCTCGGCCACCGGATAGACGACTGGGCGTTGGATACGTGGGACGGCGGCGCCTGGAAGGAATTTGCCGCGGGCACCTGCATCGGCGCGCACCGACTCTGGCGTGGGCAGCCGCTCACGAGCGGCAAGATCCGCCTGCGCATCACCAAGGCCGCCGCGTGCCCGGCCCTCGCCGAGTTTGGCGTCTATCGGGAACCGGAAGCGAGCCGTCGCCATGCTGGCAAAGCCCTCGCCAATCCGATCGAGACGGGCATGGCGAGGACAGGCTGGAAAGTCGTCTCTACCAGTTGCAAGGGGGATGGCGAACTAGTAGGTAACGCAATTGATGGTAATCCCCGCACCCTGTGGTCCACGCATGACAAGGAGGGGCATCATTCGCCGCCGCAGGAGGTCGTCGTGGACATGGGCGAGTCACACGAATTGTCCGGCTTCCTCTATTTGCCGCGGCAAGACTCGATCACCGCCGGCAATGTGGACCGGTACGCATTCTATGTGAGTGCGGACGGAAAATCCTGGAGTGATGCGGCCGCCAAGGGCGAGTTCAGCAACATCCTTGCCAATCCCGTGCAACAGAAAGTATCGTTCACCAAGCCGGCCACCGGCCGCTACTTCAAATTCGTGGCCCTGCACAGCGCTGACGCCCCGTTTATCACCGTCGCTGATCTCGGGGTCGTCACCGCTAAATAAACCCACTTGATGAACTGAAAATTATGCACAACCACACAGTGAAAACACTCTTTCTCGCCGCCCTCGCGCTGCCTGCCCTCGCCTGCGCGCAGCCCGCGATCGTGCCCGACCCTAGCGGTATTCTGCGCAAGCCCATCCCGGACAAGTTGGTGGTGCTAACGTTCGACGATGCCTGCGCCAGCGGATATACCGTGGTGGCACCTATCTTGAAACCGCTAGGATTCAACGCCTCGTTCTATGTCTGCGATTTTGATTCATTCAAGACACGCAAGGACTGGTACATGACTTGGCGGCAGATGAAAGAGCTAGATCGCCAGGGCTTTGAAATCGGCAACCACACGGTGGGCCATGGAGGTGGAATGGATAATTACCTGGCCATGGAGGATGAGTTGTTTGCGAACAACGGTCCCAAAATGACGAGCGTCTGCTGGCCGCTCTATGGCGTCGTCTGGAATATTTGTCCGGATCTCGGCAAGCGCGGCTATACCTTTGGCCGGGGTGGCCATGAGCGTCCCTACCGGCCGACGCTGGACAACCCGTTTGATGTGCCGTCGTTTACGATCACGGATAAACAACCGATCGAGGAGTTCGTTAAAAAAGCGCAACAGGCCTGCCAGGGCCGGGTGGTTGTCTATTGTTTCCATGGTGTACCGGATATGGAGCATGGGTCTGTGGGTGTTGAGCCAGCGACCTTCAAGGTGATGATGCAGTATCTGAAGGACAACAACTACAAGGTCATCGCCATGCGCGACCTGGCCGAATATATGGATCCGGCAAAGGCCGCGAAGCTGCCGCCCCCGGCGAATGAGGTAAAAGCCGAAGAGCCGTTTCTGACTAACAAGGACGACAAACCCTGCGGCGTGGTCGTCAAGGCCGTTAAGCCCAATCCCGAACCGGAGAAGAAGCCTGAGCCCGCCAAGGCGGCGCTCACCAAAGCCCCCGCCGTGAAGGCGATCAGCAGCGACAAGCCCAATGTATTCACCTGGAGCAAGGCGCAAGCCGGCAACTGGAGTGATGGCTCAAAATGGACGAACAATCTCTCTAACGGATCCGCACCGGTTGCGACGGGTCAACCGGACTATGTCCTCAACTTCGAGCAACCCGGGAAGTATGATATTACGCAAGACCTGGGGGAAGATTTCCAGCTTAACCAACTCAATCTGCGCGTGAGCCAGGGGAATGCCCTGAAGCTCAATGGCAAAGGCATCAAGTTTGTCGGCACAACACCGAGCATCAATCAGAATTCAATCTTAACCGACGACAGAATTAACCTGCCGATCCATCTAACGTCAAATGTCACGGTCAATTCGTATGGCCACAATTACGCACACCCTGCCGCCCGGCTCATCATCGCAGGCTTGATCTCTGGGACTGGCGGACTGATCGTCAACGACGGCGGACCTCTCTTCATTACCAATTCGTCCAACACGTACAGCGGTGGCACCATCATCAACAGTGGCACGCTCAATATGGATAGCTGGTCGAACGCCAAACCGGGAACGCTGGGAACCGGGCCGGTGACCCTCAACGATGGTGCCTCCTTCTCGCCTTGTGGCGGCATCTGCACCAATCCCCTGATTTTAAACGGAGGCACGATCGAGGGAAACTTCACATGGAATGGGCCCATCACCTTGAACGGCATTGCTGAAATAGCCGGGTTTAATTTGAATCTGAATCACCTCAGTGGTGGCATCAGCGGACCGGGCGGGCTTACGGAGATAGGTATTCAGGGTGCATTCGGCAGGAATAACTTTGGCACGGTGTACCTCTGGGGCGTCAATACCTACACCGGTCCCACCACGGTTCGTATGGCCAAGTTGTTCGTAAAGAAAGCCGCGTCGCTTTACAATGCGACCCCGGCGCAATGGACTCCGGCGAAAATCGCCATTCACCCCGGGGCCACACTGGTGCTCAGCGCCGGCGCTGCGGGCGAGTTCAGCGGGGAACAAATCGGCACGTTGCTCAAGAATCTAACCGCAGCTATCAACAACAACGGCTTGATGGCCGGTTCGATTGTGTGTCTGGATACAACCAACGCCAAGGATGTTGTGACGGTAGCGGCCAACATAGCGGATTCCAAGGGGTCTGGAGGCGGTGCGTATCTCATCAAGAAATGCGGGGCGGGAACCATGCAGATGTCTGGCAAAAATACATATACGGGACAGACGATTCTTGAGGGCGGCGCGTTGAGTATTGCGTCATTCAACAGCATCACCAAAGGCAAGCGTACGGCCAGCAGCAGCCTGGGTGCGCCGCTGGACATTGAGTCCGGAGAGATTGTCATCGGCGAGGAAGGCAAGGAAGGGGATGGCTCCCTGATCTATACTGGACCGGGCGAAACCACCGACCGCGTCATGAATCTTGCAGGCAAAAAATCCACCGTTTCTTTTGATCAATCCGGCAGCGGCCTTCTCAAGCTAACCAGCCCATTTGTGATATCAGGCTACGGAGCCGACAAGACGATCGAGCTCAAGGGTGACACTGCCGGCACCGGTGAACTCGTCGGC
>JBAXOP010000469.1:0-3512 GCA_037133195.1 Verrucomicrobiota bacterium
CGGGGGAGGTGTCGAGATTGTGGTTGTAGGCGGTGACGCCGGCGTCGCGGAGTTGCTGGGCTTCGGCGGGGCCGAGTTCGCCGAGGGTGACGCATACTTCCATGTTGAGGGAGGCGACATCCCGGACGATATCGAGGACTTGCTCGAAGCGTTCGGTGCCGCCGCGCACACCGCGCCAGGCAGCCCCCATGCAGAAGCGGGTGGAGCCGGAGTCTTTGGCGGCGCGGGCATGGAGCATCACCTCCTCGCGTTCCAGCAATACATGGCTTTCAAGCTCGGTTTTGTAACGGGCCGATTGGGCGCAATAGGCGCAGTCCTCGGAGCAACCGCCGGTTTTGATAGATAACAATGTGCAGAGTTGGATTTTGCCATCTGGGAAATTTGCTTGATGTACGGCGTGGGCCTGGGTGAGCAACTCGAAGAACGGGAGGTCGTAGAGGGCTTGGAGTTCGGTTAGAGTCATGGGAAAAATGGTTATTGGGGAAGAGACACAAGACGACAAGACACAAGACGCAAGACGGCAAGAAGAAGAGGAAGAGACACATGCAGGCTGAAGCCTGCGCTCCGTTCCCTGCGCTCCGTACTCTGCTCTTCTCTTGAATTCTCTAGTCTTGTGTCTTGCGTCTTCAAGTCTTGTGTCTTCTATTCTTGCGTCTTCTATCGTGACCAGACGCCGGAGACTGAGGGGAGTTGGCCTTGACCGACGATGGTGTAGTTGGTGGCACCCACCGCACCTTCGAGGGGGATGCCGAGGGCACGTTTCCAGGCGGCACTCATGCTTTCGGCGGTGTGGCAACCCCAGCTTTTGCACAAGGCATTGCGGGCGAATACGGAGGAATGGAGGCGCGGCAGATCGCGTTCATGCAACCATGCGGTGGACACCGCCATGATGTCATTGCTGTAGTCGAGCATGAAGGCATAGCGGTTGGAGTGGCCGAAGAAATCGAAGGTGGTGATAGCCTTGGCCGGGCGCGAGTTAATGGCTTTGATGAGGCTCTCACCACTGGTCACCCAGATGAGTGTGGCCTGGTTTTTTTTTGCCAGATCGGCGATCCAAGTGGTGTAGGGTGTCTTATCCTCGAGGCCGCGGGTTTGATAGCCTGGTTGATAGACCAACCACACGATGCGGGCATCTGCGCCGTAAGCGCTGTGGAGTTCCTCAATACGCAATGTGGAGGCTCGGATAAAGTTGGCCCACCAATGGTCGTGGCGGTCTTCGGCGACGCGATAGTTTTCCCACTGGCGCAGGGCAGGGCCACCGGTGACGATGACATGCTCCGCACGACTCGACGCGGCTAGCAACAGGGTGCTAACAAAGAAGAAGCGGAGCAAATGAATCATCGGCGCGGACAGGATCAGGAGGGCAGGTTGCTACAGCCGTTGCGGATGATTTCAAGGAAACTCTGCGGCTCCAGTGCGGCTCCGCCGATGAGCGCGCCATCGATGTCCGGGCAAGCCATGAGTTCGGCCGCGTTGGCCGGTTTGACGCTGCCGCCGTATTGGATGCGGATTTTGGCGGCGGTATCCTGGCCGTAGAGTTCGGCGATGACGGAGCGGACGAAGGCGTGGGCATCCTGGGCTTGTTGCGAGGAGGCCGTCACACCGGTACCGATAGCCCACACCGGTTCATAGGCGACGACGATTTCCGCCATGTCTTTGTCGCTGACGTTTTTGAGGCCCTCAGTGATCTGAGTGCGCAGGACATTCTCCAGTTCGCCGGCCTCGCGTTGGGCGAGGGTCTCGCCAATACAGAAAATCGGCTTGAGGTTCGTCTCGCGGGCCTTGTGGATCTTGGCGTTAATGATGGCATCCGTTTCGCCGTAGATGGCGCGACGTTCGCTGTGGCCGAGGATGACGTAATGGACGAGGAATTCGCGCAACATCAGCACGCTCACTTCGCCGGTGTAGGCACCGGCGTCGTGCTCGGAGCAATTTTGGGCGGCGATTTGGATTGACTGGGCCTCGTTGCTGGCCCCCGTGGAGTGGAGGACATCGGCGAGTTTGGCGAGGGAGACGAATGGCGGGGCGATGACAATTTCTGCGGGGAATGACTGGCCCTGGAGTTTTGAGAGGAAACTCTTGAGGAAATCCTCGGTCGCGGAGGCCCCCATGTTCATTTTCCAGTTGGCGGCGAAGATCGGTTTACGGTTCATGAGTCGGGTATTGGTGTTAGGTGTGGAGATATGGGAGAAATTCAGGCCTCGCTGAGGGCGGCGACGCCGGGCAGTACTTTACCTTCGAGCAATTCGAGGGAGGCACCGCCGCCAGTGGAAATGAAGGTCATTTGGCTGTCGAGGCCAAATTGGTTCACCGCGGTGACCGAGTCGCCTCCGCCGATAATGGTGGTGGCTCCGCGACCCGTAGCTTCCGCCACCGCTTCGGCCACCGCTCGGGTGCCCTTGGCAAAATTTTCGATTTCGAACACGCCGACGGGGCCGTTCCAGATGATTGTTTTGGCGTCGAGGATGATATTGCGGAATTCAGCGATGGCGCGGTCGCCGATGTCGATACCCATCCAGCCAGGGGTGACGCTGCCGCCTTCTTCAAAGGACGGGGTGCAACGGGTTTGGGCACCGTCCTCGAATTTATCGGTTTCGCGGGTATCGGAGGGCAGCAGGAATGTTTTGCCCATGGCCTTGGCTTTAGCGAGGATGTCCAAGGCGAGGTCGAGCTTATCGGCTTCGACCTTACTATCGCCGACCTCGAAGCCCTGGGCTTTGCGGAATGTGAAGGCCATGGCACCACCGATGAGGAGGGTGTCGGCCTTTTCCATGAGACTCATGATGACCTGGATTTTATCCGACACCTTGGAACCGCCCATGATGACGACGAAGGGGCGGGCCGGGGTGGCGAGTTCTTGCTGGAGGTACTTGAGTTCGCGCTCCATCAAAAATCCCATGGCGCTTTGCTTCACAAAATGAGTCACGCCCTCGGTGGACGCGTGGGCACGGTGCGCGGTGCCAAATGCATCGTTGACAAAAATGTCGGCGCTGGCGGCCAGTTGGCGGGCAAACTCCGCGTCGTTCGCTTCCTCTGCTGGGTAAAAGCGGGTGTTTTCGAGAATGAGCACCTCGCCGGGTTGCAGCGCGGCACGCAGGGCGGCGGTTGGCTCGCCGATGCAATCCGGCGCGAGTTTGACGGTTTGGCCGAGGATGCTGCCGAGGTGGGCGGCGGTCGGGGCGAGTGAGTACTTGGCATCGGGGCCGCCTTTGGGACGGCCTAAATGCGAGCAAAGGACCAATTTAGCGCCGCCGGCGAGCAGGTGGCGGATCGAGGGGATGGCGGCTTGGATACGGGTGTCGTCGGTGATGGCACCGTCTTTGAGCGGGACATTGAAGTCCACGCGCATGAGTACTTCTTTAGCGGATACGTCGAGGTTGCGGATGGATAGCTTGGCCATGGGGAAGAGATACCGCCTCAGAGCCGCTCCGCTGTCAAGCAATGCCTGTGGGTGGTGGCCGAAAGTGTCAGAATTTGCGTGGGTTTTGAGCGAGGATGCGTACCGGGCGGCG
>JBAXOP010000470.1:0-3511 GCA_037133195.1 Verrucomicrobiota bacterium
TCGTCTCGTTCATCCTGCCGATCTCGCTGGGACTCTGGTTCTCCGCGGCGATGGTCGTGTTCGCCTCGGGCGCGATCCTCTACAACACCAGCAATCTGATCCACCGCTACCAGCCCGGCCAGCATGTCGCGGCGGCCCTGTCGCTGTTCGCGATCGCGGCGCTGCTGTTCTGGTAGGTGCTGCTGTTCTGGTAGGTGCTGCGCATACCATGAGCCTGAGGCGGAATTGACCTGCCCGGAGGTGCCAAAAAAGCGGCGGCGGGAAGCAAGGAGTGGCTGTAAATTGCCGTCACCCAATCCAACAACAACCTCCAACTCCCGCCGGGCAATCCGACCGTCGGTTGGCAGCAAGCAGTTCGGAATGTCCCTGAGCATGAGAGACAAGTCCGGGACGATTTTCGATGACGATGTGGGCTGGATGTCTCTTCGGGTTTGGCATTGATGGTTCCGGGACAAGGCCGATACCATACAGCGCATGCGCATACTCCTAACAGCAGACCTGCATTCCCGCAGGGATTGGTTTGAGTGGCTGCTCAGGCAGCAGGCCGATCTGACGGTGGTGGCCGGCGACCTGCTGGATGGATTCCGCGCGGATGGTCTGCTGGTGCAAATGCTTGAGCTGCGCCGGTGGTGCACTCAATTTCCAGGGTGGCTGGCCGTATGCAGCGGCAACCATGACCACAACACGCCGCTGCGGGCCCGACGCCCCGAGGCTTTGGCTGGTATCCCGGAGGATGTGCGCGAGGAAGTCTTGTCCCTGCTGCTGGCCGGTCATTGGATGGATTGTCTGGAAAGTGACCGCGTGGTGACGGACCGGCGGACCAAGGTTGTGACGACTCCCCGTGGATTGTTGGTCGTCACGACGGTCCCTTATGATTTTGACGGTGGCGAAGACCATGACGATCTCTGGGAGGAAGCGGCAAGGCTGCGGCACAAACAGAAAATCCCGTGGCTCGTTCTCCACCACGAACCGCCGGCGGATGTCACCGTTGGCGGACGCATGGGCAATCCGCAGCTCTATTACAAAATTCAGGAATACCGGCCGGACTTTGTTGTTTCGGGCCACCTGCACAACCAGCCCTACGTTGGGTCGTTTGCCGACCGGTTGGACGGCACATGGTGTTTCAATCCAGGACACCCGGAGCAGGGCATGGCAATGCAGTCCGGCATTCCCAACCATATCGTGCTCGATGTAGCCGCCCGGACCGCCACCTGGCATTTCGCGCCGCTTGCCGGCCATTTGGCCATCAGCGAAACGATTTTGTTGGGATGATGTGGGACGGGAATGCGACCACATGCCTATACCGGCGCCTGTGGCCAGGATTGCAGGAACTTGAGCGCGCCTTGGTCCCATTCGAAGAGCGCCGCACAGCCGGGGAGTATGCCGTGGTGGTGGATTTTCTCCGGGGAGGAGATGATATTCAGGGCGATCACTTGGGTCTGGTGGGTGGTCCATCATGCTGGAACGGTTCATGGTTGCCGGTGATCAGAGAGAGCGGCCAGCGCCAGGTTTGCCATGCGGAGCGGATTTTCGGGCTGGCCTCGGGGCTGCGGCATTTTTTCGGAACGGTGAGGAAGCCTCAGATTCGTCGAGGAACAACCCGAAATCTCCACCTGAGAATACCTGCCCGATCCGGCGGCCTGTTTCCATCTCGATGCGTGCGAGGCCTTCGGTAGCGAGCCCGATGTGATGATGCACATCATCAATAACGGCAATCAGTGGCTTTGCATGGGTTGGGTGTATCATCATCGCCTCCAGCGTTCTGGGTGCAACCCCGGCGGAAAACTGTGTGCTTCGATTGCGTGGGCGATTTCATCCAAGCGACCATGCGGCCAAACATGGTCATCCAGCCATTCGACAGCTTGGCAGGCGGGAAGCCGGGATGCGTTGCGACGATCCGAGGATGACTCCGGAACCGCCACGCAATCATGCAGCCATGGCATCACGACCAGCCACTCCGCCCCCTCAGCCAATGTCAGGCGGCGGGCATTGGTGACGACGCGCCGGATGTGGTCGGGATCGTGCGCGGCTTCCGCCAGGGTGTGCCGACCCGGCAATTCGGTGAAGAGCTTCGGCCACCTTCGCCTTCACTTCGCCAGACACGGTTCCGGGCGCGGGCACGGCCTACCAGTCAGTGACCTTCACGCCGGATGATGCCGCCAATTACAACACGGTCGTCCTCACCGTGAGCGTGACGGTGAACAAGGCCACTACTGTCGGGACCATCCCGCCGACGGCCTCGGCCATCGCCTACGGGCAGACGCTCGCCGCCCCCATCCTGAGCGTCGCGGCGGCTTCGGAGCCCGGCCGATTCGCTTTCACCTCGCCGGGCACGGTCCCGGGTTTCCTGGGCGCGGCCAACCAGTCGGCCACCTTCACGCCGGACGACGCGACGGATTACGGCGCGGCCCTCCTCTCGGTGAGGGTGACGGTGGCCGCGCTGCTGCCGTTTTGGCTCTGGACGGCGGTCAACGGGATCACGGGCACGCCGGAGGTGGCCTTCGTGGCTCCCAATGCGGGGCGCGGCTTGCCCAACGGCCTCGCTTATGCCTTCCAGTCGAAATTGCTTCCCGGCGAGCAATGCCTGGTCGTGCGTTGCCTCAATGGCGTGCCGGTGGTGGAGGTGCCGCTGCGGGGTGGGTCCACTTTGTTCGACGTGTGCCTTTTCCTGGAGGCCACCACGGACTTGACGAGCGGGACGTTGTCCTTGCCCCTCGCGATGTCAGAATTATCTACATGATGGTCGCTGCCCCCAACGCGCTGACGGGGGAGGCGCGGGAGTTGCCTGCTACAGCCAAGAAGGGCGCGCGATGAGACGTTTGAAGAAATCATGCGGCAGTTGCGGCAAGGCGAAAGCAGACATTTTGGCGTACCCCGCGACTTTACGGGCTTTTTCTTGCTTTGGAGCTTTTTTGTGCCCTTTTTCATTGACAGTGCGGCGAAAATAAACCATGTAGATGGCGAGGCGTTTACCCGCCCATAGCGACGATGCATGGTTGAGCCTGCCCATCAGATCCTGAGCTTCAAACAGGGCGATTTTGTTAGGCGGCAAGGGTGCTATCGCAATTCCCAAATAAAGCCCCCCGGAATCCGGGGGGCTTTTTGTTGAATGGTTTGAGAGAGGCAGCCCAATTGGACGGTTTTCATGGGCCTCTGGAGGAAGATCGCCGCACCGACAGGCTCCGCCGCCAACGTCCTCACGGTGATGTTTCATGGCCATGGCGGCTCCCGAGTCCGTCAGCTATGAGGCTGCCAAGGTTTTGATTGACACTCCCACCGCCCGCGGAACGAGTGCGAGCAGTCCGGGGTGGAATCGTTCGGAAGAGCTTGCGTCAAATGTCCTGTCGACAGGACATTTCGTCAGATTGACAAGAGGATGCCGCTGACGATCTTCTACCGATCCTTCCCGACATGGGAATTGCTAACGCACAAAAGCGAAAGCCGCGACGCCCTGACAATATCCTTGGCCTTGAATCTCGCGATACCCGCCGCCTTGAGCCCGGCGAGCAAC
>JBAXOP010000471.1:0-3501 GCA_037133195.1 Verrucomicrobiota bacterium
CCTGGCCGATGGGCAGGTGCTCGTTGTTGATGGTTTTGGCCTTGAGCCAGCGGTAGAGGAATTTGTGCTCGCAGTAGATGACTGGGTCGTCGAGGGCCACCCCGTCGATGAGCATGTGGTAGGCATCGGCCACAGTGGCCGGGGTGAGCACGATCAAGCCGGGGTATTGGGCGTAAATGCCCTCCATGTTTTGGCTGTGGAACGGGCCGGACCCGGGGGTGCCGCCGGAGGGCAGGCGCACGGTGATGGGGATGGGTACACCGGTGCGGTAAAAATGGGTGGCGGCTTGATTGACGATCTGGTTGAAGGCGGTGGCCGAGAAATCCGCAAACTGCATTTCCACGATTGGCCGCAAGCCTTCGATAGCGGCACCCACGGCGAGGCCGACCATGGCGTCCTCGGCGATGGGGGAATCAAACACGCGGTCGGGAAACATGGCCGCCAGTCCTTTGGTGGCCTTGAATGCCCCACCGAACACGCCGATATCCTGGCCGTAAAGAAACACCCGATCGTCGTCACGCAGGAGTTTTTCCTGAGCGGCACGGATGGCGTCGATGTAGGTAACACTCACGGGTTGTTAGGGAAGCGGGTGGAGAGGGCCGTCCAGTCCTCCCGGTAGGGATCGGGTGGGGCTTCTTGTTGGGCTTGTGCTACGGCGCGTTGTACGTCGGCGGCGAATTGCTCATGCCAGGCGGAGATTTCCTCGGCGCTCGTGATACCGTTGGCCACCAGTTGGCGCGTCGCCACTTCTATGCAATCCTGCCCGTAATGGCCGGCTCGCAGTGACTCGGGCACGTAAAACCCGTCGTCATGTTCACCATGTCCGACGAGCCGCAGCAATTGCGCCACAATCATCTGCGGACCGTCGCCTTGACGCGCCCGCCTCACGGCCTCGCACACCACCGTCGAACATGCCAGCAAATCCGTGCCATCCACCGACCAGCCACGAAACCCGTAACCGCGGGCGCGTTCAACCAAATCCCCGCAGCCAAATTGCCGGTTATTGGGCGTGGAATAGGCAAATTGATTGTTGGCCACCAGCACCACCAACGGTAATTTTTCCACCGCGCTGAGGTTGAGCGCCTCATGACAAGCGCCCGTCGAGGTGCCGCCGTCGCCAATGCACGTGGCACCGACGACGCCCTCGAGTTGGCCCTTGAGTCGCTTTGCAAAGAGCATTCCGCTGATGAGTGAAATTTGCGCGCCCAGGTGGGAAATCATTGCGGGCATGCCCGCCAGTGGCCGGCCACGGTGGACATTGCCGTCGCGTCCGCGCATCGGTCCGAGCGCGGATCCGAGGTAGGTGCGGGTGCAGTCGAGCAACGACTCGCCAAATGCCGTGCGCCCGGCCTGATCGCGAATCAGTGGGCTAAATACATCGGTGCCACGGATCAAGGCGGTGCCAAGCGCGGCGCTGACCGCTTCCTGGCCGCGTCCGAGATAGACGCCGCCGACGATTTTGCCGGCCTTGTAGAGACTGGAGAGTTTATTTTCCAATATGCGAGCCAACAACATCGACTGAAATGCGGACCGGAGAAACTCCCGGTCGAGCGCAAATTTTTCGGTGGAGGCTGGCAGGTCCAAAGTGGGCACGGGCGGAGCATAAAACGATGCGGGCCGCCCCTGCAACCGCATTCGACGCTCCTCACAAATTCCTTCGATTCCACCCCACCAATTCTTGATAGCCAACACCGGTCCCACCGAAAATATCCAGCGCGCTACCCACCGTGACATCCACACGGCCTTGGCCGGTTTGTTCCACCAACTGCAGGTCCGCCATGTTAGCCGCGCCGCCAGCATAGGTCATCGGTCGTTTCCCCCAATCACCGAGGTGGCTCACGAGGTCGGCATCAATGCCCCGGCACAGGCCTTCCACGTCCGCGGCGTGGATCAAAAATTCCGCGCAACTGGGGGCCAAACGGTCGAGCGTGGCATGATCGACGCTCATTTCGGTGAGTGTTTGCCAGCGGTTCATCGCCACACACCAGCCCCTGGCCGTGCGGCGGCACGACAGGTCGATGACTAGCCGCTCGCGGCCCACCGCCTTGACCAAAGCGGCAAGCGCATCCGGCAGATAGCGGCCTTGCGCGTCAAACAACGCCGAGGTGACGATCACATGTGAGGCCCCGGCGTCCAACCAAGTAGCGGCTTGGGCGGCGTCAATGCCGCCGCCGATTTGCAATCCGCCGGGCCAGGCGGCTAGCGCCTCGCGGGCGGCCGCGTCATTGCCCGGGCCTAGTTTTATGACATGTCCGCCGCGCAGGTCATCTCCGCGGAAAAGTCGCGCATACCAACCGGCCGACCGGTCCGATACAAAATTTTCAGTCGGTGCGCTGCCATCGTCGCGCAAGCTAGCGCCGACGATTTGTTTCACCCGTCCCTGGTGGAGGTCAATGCACGGGCGGAATTTTGTCATGGCTAATGTGAAACCCTTACGACTTTCCTCTTCGATTAGGATTTCTTGCTTAATAATTAGTGCTTTAACCGTGCTTCCAGCAGATGGTCCACGTGCTTGGCGAGCATGTCGGCTTCCAAATTTACCGGTTGGCCGACCCTCGCGGCGTGCAGGTGGGTTTGCAGCCAAGTATGCGGCGTGATCCAAAAAATAGCTGCGGCGGGTGCCAATTCCGCGATAGTGAGCGAGATGCCGTCCACCGCGAGCGACCCCTTATCGATGCACAGGCGGTGAATTGCCGGCGGCAACGATACCTCGAACACGTGGTCCTGGCCCTGCGCCTCGAGCCGGGTAATGCGTCCGGTGGCGTCCACATGGCCCTGCACAAAATGTCCGCCGAAGCGCTCGCCCACTTGCAAGGCACGCTCGAGGTTGACAAGCGACCCTTCACATAACGCGCCGAGGGACGTAACACGCAGCGTTTGCGCCAGTAGGTCAAAGCCAATCCCGTGTGGCAATAACTCCGCCACCGTCAGGCAGCACCCGTTGATCGCCACCGAATCCCCCAGCGCCAACTCCCCGGCAAATGGGATTTGCAATGTGAGCCGGGCTTGCTCGCCACGCGACTCAAGGCCGATGACGGTGCCAGTGGATTCTACAAGACCTGTGAACATGATTCGAAAATTGAGGGCTAGAGGCGTGCCGGGGGGCGTGCGGAAAATCCCAGTGTGCTTGCCCGCCGCCCACCGGGCAAGCCTTGGTTTGACCAATGCGTGCGTGCCGGAGGCTAGGGAGCCACCACATTCCTGTGGTGGTGGCGGAAGCGCGGACCATGCGTGCCGCTGGAGGCTCGGTTCATCGGCACTCCTTTCCACACGACGACAGGAAGGTCGTCGCTCCACCATCTGTCGTCGCTCACCTGCCCCCCTATCTGCGGCGCATAGGGCCGCTTTCCCGCCGCCGGCATCTGCGGGATTGCCAAGCGCCAGTATCCCCGCTTGCATCCGTTCGCCGATGGCCAACGCATTCTCATTCGATTCCCTCAACCAAGCCCAGCGCGAAGCCGTCGGCGCCCTCGATGGCCCCGTCATGATCCTCGCCGGCGC
>JBAXOP010000472.1:0-3500 GCA_037133195.1 Verrucomicrobiota bacterium
CGTTGGTTTCCGTCACCGCGCCAGCACTGTCGGCCTGCGCGGAAAGCACGCTCGTGCCGGCCACCGCGGCCCACCCGCTGGTAGCCGTCACCCATGTCTGGCCGAATGCCGCCAGTCCGGCGACCGGCACCGTGCAGATCACCCCGCCCGCCGGATTCTTGAATGCCACCGCGAACGCGCCCGCCGGCGTGTTGCCGTCATTGCGCACCAGCGCTTTCAGCAGGACATTGCCGCCCGTCACCGCATGGCCCGTCTCGCCCTCGGCGCGGTAGATGCCGCTATCAAAACCCATTTGAGTGATGTGCAGGTCGATCGTCGCCGCACCGCCGCTCACGCTGAGCGCCAGGTCGATAAAGCCGATGAGCCGGCCGTCGTCCACCACGACATGCGCCATCTGGGTGCCCGCCGGCAACCCGTTGAGCGCCACGCTCCACGCACCGTCCGGCGCGACCGTGCGACCGGTATAGTTCGTGCCATTGACCGTCACCGTCACCAAGGCGCCCAGCACCGGCTCGTTCGAGCCCCAGTCGTAGGCCGCCGTGCCGGAGAGCGTGTAACTCACGCCGCTGACCATGCCCGCCGGAGCCGACGCCGTAACCGCAATGCCATAGTTGCCAGGCTCCCCCGCTGGCAAGCCGATCTGAATCGCGCCCCCGGCGCTGTTGTTAGAAAACAATGCCTCAGCCACCGGCAGCGCGAGCGATGCACCCGCCGCGTTCGCCTGCGACTGCGCCCGGTTGGCGGCAAACTCCGCCACTGCGGTGAGCGTGGCTACCCGGTCAAGACCGGAAACCGGCCACGGGATCAGCACCGTCTGCGAGCCACCGACTGGAATCGACTGGGCGACTTCCCCCGACGCCGCGACGGTGAAGGGGGTTATGTTGTAGCTTGTTAGATCGGTGGGCGAGCCATTCTCGAATACCCGCACCTGTACGATGCCGGCGGTGGGGGCTGTGCCGGAGTTGCGCACGGTCACTTCGAGGGTCACCGCCTCGCCAATGGCGGGGTTGCTCGTCTCCGCGCCAGAAGCGCTCAGGATGCGCAGGTCGGCGGAGGTGAGGGTGAGGTCCGGGAGAGGCACCGCCGCATACTGCGCCGTCGCGGTGAAGTCGCTCGTCACCATTGCTGGGGCGGTCGGGTTCCAGCCGGTGAAGGTATAGCCTGCCGCAGGAGAAACCGTCACCGCCGGAAACGCCGCGCCGTGCGCGACCGTCGTCACATAGTCGTTGCCGCTGTTAGCTCCGGCGATGCTGCCGTGTGCGCCGGGGTGGAGAGTGACGGTGTGGGTGGTGGGCTGCGCGGTCGAGGCATATAAACGCGCGACCTCGTTGGAAGAGATGGCACGGTTGTAGATGCGGATGTCGTCGAGTTTACCCTGCAGACAACGGGCGCTGTATGTTTCCAGCCCCAGCCATAGGTCGCTCGCATCGTGCTGAATCGGGCCACCCCGACTGTGTGTCTTCGTGCCCCTGAGTATCCCGTTGATATACACCATCATGTTTGTCTGGTCATAGACGCAAGTCAGTTGTTTCCACTCACCGACGGGAACCAGGCTCCTGTCGAATGTGGCGCCGTCCCAGGAACCACCGGCCTTGATTGAAAACGCCCCATACGGTGGTTCCCAGCGGACATCGTAACCAGAGCCGTTGTTCAGTTCTTTTCTTACGAGTTGATGAAGATTACTTGAGGAAGAAATATTGACCCACAAAGAGATCGTGATCTGACTGGGTTCGAGGGAAGCATTTCGCGCAACTACAACAATGTCGTTTCCGTCGAAACTGTAAGCCTTGTTCGAAACCCCGAACCTGTCGGTCGTCAGAAGAGGGGCGCTTTCACCTGTTCCGAGCATACCATTATTTCCGTTTCCGCTTGCATCATTCGCATTCTCGTCAAACGGATAATACGCCACCAGCCCCAACGTGCTGCCGGCATTGGCCGGGTCGGTGTTGTCGGCGAGTTCTTCGGCGTTGGTGCGGCCGTCGTGGTCGAAGTCGTCGGTGGGCCCTTGGTTTAGATTCCCGAAGTGCGTCTGCTCCCAGGCATCCGGAAGCCCGTCGCCGTCGGTGTCGGTGGCATACTGTGCCGTCGCCTCGAAGTCGGCGGTGACCGTCGCCGGGGCGGACGGACTCCAGCCGGTGAAGGTGTAGCCTGCGGCAGGGTTGACCGTCACCGCCGGGAACGCCGCGCCGTTGGAGACGGTGGTCACGTAGTCGGTGCCGCTGTTAGCTCCGGCGATGCTGCCGTGTGCGCCGGGGTGGAGAGTGACGGTGTCGAGAACGGAGAGGTTGCCGGCAATGCGGAAACCAAAGTTGAAGCTCCGGGTAAACGGCAAGTGGTTACTACGACTCGCGGAACGGCATTGATGGGGGGCGTAGTACAAACACCCACCCCGCATCACGCGGTACGACCCCGAAGCCGCACCTCCCGGATCACTCACCGTACCGGAGTACGTCCCGTACCAGTCTAGGCAAAACTCACACACGTTGCCGTGCATGTCGTACAAGCCCCACGCGTTCGGCAGGTACGAGCCCGCTGTTGCCGTACCCGCGCTGGGAGCGCAGCTTTGGCTGTAGCCCGAACCGCCATTGTCCCAGTATCGCCCCACCGCCGCCATATTCGGGCAGGTTGTGGTGCCGGTCAGATTGCTGCCGCTGTTCAGCGCCGTTATCGTTCCCGCCCGGCAGGCGTATTCCCACTGCGATTCCGTCGGAAGGTCGAAGGCCGCCAGCCCCGTCTTGGCTCGCAGTGTGCCCATGAACGAGTTGGCATGCACCGCGTTCGTGGCCGGCCAGTGCGGGCTGATCGCGCTGTTGGCCGGGTTCTCCCGGATATCGTAGTAGCTGACATTCTCCACCGGTCGAGTGGCGTAATAGGCCGCATTGGTGAAATAACTCGGACGGTTGCCCATCACCAGTTCCCACTGCCGTTGTGTCACCTCGAAAACCCCCATGTAGAAGTCCTTGGTCAGCGTCACCTCGTGCTGCGTCTCGTCAGATTGCCGCCCCAGTTCGCCCGCCGGGCTGCCCATGGTGTAACCGGTAGTCGCCGGAATTTTGCGCAGGACCAGCTTGTCGGTCTTGTAGGTGTCCGTCCAGCCGCCGGAGGGCACGGCGTCCAGGTAGCTGACCGGGTAGTTCGTGGCGTCCTTGCCGCCGGAAAGGTCAACGACCAGGTAGGTGTCGGCGGCGTAGGCGAAGCCGGTGGCGAGCAGAAGCAGCCACAGGGCGAGGGTTTTCAGGGGCTTGGGGCAGGTGTGTGTTTTCATACGATTTCTCCGGTGGTTGGCTTGAAGGTTCTGTTGCTGGGGCGGCTGGGCTGAATCAGGGGTGAAGTTGCGCGGCGGGGGTTATCCTGAATCATAATATAGAACCACGAATGGACACGAATAGACACGAATCATGAAGGAGTTGCGACCAAAGGCCATTCGTGTTCATTCGTGTTCATTCGGTGCGCCAGGCCAAGTCTGGCTTTTCTATTGATCTGAAATGTGATCAACATGT
>JBAXOP010000473.1:0-3497 GCA_037133195.1 Verrucomicrobiota bacterium
AACGGTGGTGGTGGTGGAGGAGGTCAGCGCAACGGCCAGCGACGCAATTTCGGCGGCAACCGCCGGCATGCCGCCGCCGCACGCTGAGGCACTCATTTGTGAGAACTCCCTTTGCGGCAAAGAAGACACTCCCTTTGCCGCAAAGAAGACACTCCCTTTGCCGCAAAGAAGACCCATCCATGAATAATTCGCAGCGACGCAGCACATGCGCATCGCCTGCACTACGCCTGCACTACGCCTGCTTCAGCAATTTCTCAATCTTCGCCTTGGTGGACGCCGTGTGTTTGCCATCGACCAATTTTGCGCCTTCAAGAACCATCTTCAACGCGGCCAACGCAGCTTCGGCGGCGGCAAACGATTCCATTTCACCGCCGTATTTCTTATCCGAGAAATACTTGGTGAAAGACGAACTCTTGCGGTTGATGGCAAGACGCCAGCCCTGGAAGGCGGCGGTTTCATAGGTCATGCGGGTCAGGTTCTTGATTGATTTCATGGGTATGGTGATGTGTTCGGGTTGTTACAGACATTGATGCGGGTATTCGAATTCGATTTCTCACTTCCGAATCCCTCACCGCCGTTGTAGTGGCCTTCGGGCGCTTTGCCAAGCATTTTAGCCTGATATGAGGAGTTTGTGGATTACACTACAATTGATGAATCCTCCCGGGCAGCTTGAAAATTTACCGCTGAGGCGCAGGCTCGCTAGGAAATCCACTTCCCATGACTGTCTGCGCATTCCCGCTTTCAAAACCTCCCGGACGCGTCTAGACTCCCGCCGCCAATGACCCGCCTCGCCCTTTTGATTGCCCTGACTGCTGGCCTCTGCGCCGCCGCCGATGAGGCGCTCCCACCGGAGTTGCCTAGCGCCGCGGCAGTGCAACAACCCGCTCTCGCAGATGACGGTGCGCGGGTTGTCGTCCTTGGTTATCATGATTTATCGGATACCGAGACGGAAACCGCGATGCGTCTGCATACCTCAAAATTTCGCAAACAAATGGCCACGCTGCGCCAACTCGGCATCACCGTCATCTCGCTGGAGGATTTCCTCGCATGGAAACGCGGTGCCAAATCCATTCCGGAAAAATCCATTTTACTAACGTTTGATGATGGCTGGAAATCCGTCTATACGGACGCCATGCCGATTCTCAAGGAGTTTGGGTATCCGTTTACCCTCTACCTCTATAAAAACTATATTGATGGCGGCAAAAAAGCCCTCTCCACCGCCATGATCACCGAAATGCTCCAACACGGAGGCTCGCTCGGCAGCCACTCAGTGAGCCATCCCTATCCGACCACCATCAAAGCATTCCGCAAGAAAGGCGCTCACGACTTCGACGCCTTCCTGCGCAAGGAAATTGGCGAATCCAAACGCTTCATCGAAACCAAATTCTCCACCACCGTCACCACCTACGCCTACCCCGGCGGCTTCGTCACAGATGAAATGTGGCCCATCGCCGAGGAATTTGGCTACACCACGCTATTCACCGTGACCCCGGGAAAAATCCATCGCGCCACGCCAGACCAACGACTGCCACGCTATATGATTTTCGGCAATAACGACAAAATCTTCGAACTCGCCACCTCCTTTCGGGAGTCTCAGCGCTCGCCGGGCACCTCCGCCGCGAGCCTCGGCAGCCTCGCAGAAACCACCCCCTATCCGGTCACGCCGGAGCCCGGAGCGATCATCAACAGCCGCCTGCCTATTATAGCCGCCAAGCTCACCGGCCTCACCGACTGCGATCCCAAAACCCTGGTGATGAAGGTCGCCGGCTTCGGCGCGGTGCCTGCCAAATTCGATCCGGCCACTCAGATATTTTCCTGGCAAGTCACCCGTCGCCTCCGCCAGCCAGCCTGCCAAATCGCTATCTCGTGGTTGGACACCAAAGGCAAACCTCCAGCCACGCCACTGCGTTGGTCATTCCAAATCGACCGCGAAGCCGCCTATCTACCGGATAACTAATAACCTATAACTTATAACTCCCCCCCATGTTCTCCTCCCTTTCCGATAGTCTCGACAAAACCTTCCGCAATTTGCGCGGCGTAGGCCGCATTTCAGAAAAAAACATAGCCGACGCCTTGCGCGACATCCGCATTGCCTTGCTCGAGGCAGATGTTGAGTTTGGCGTTGCCAAGGAGTTTATTGCACGCGTCCAGGCCAAAGCGGTCGGCGAAGATGTTCTCAAGTCGATCAAACCCGGCGAACAAATCGTCAAAATCTTCCATGACGAACTCGCCATATTGCTCGGCGGCGACCAAGCCCCGCTGGATCTCAATCCGCCCGCCCGCATCCTCATCTGCGGCCTCAACGGTGCCGGCAAAACCACCACCTCGGCCAAACTCGCCAAGCGCCTCCAAAAAGAGGGCCGCCGCCCCTTGCTCATCGCCTGCGACCTCTATCGGCCCGCCGCCATCGACCAACTCGCCGCCCTCGCCAAACAAATCGACGTCCCTTGTTATACTCCGGCCGCCACCGAAACCGATGTCGTCAAAGTCGCCAAAGACGCCCTGCTGTGGGCGGAGTCGCAACATGGCACTGTGCTGATTTTTGATACCGCGGGGCGCCAGGAAATTGATGAGCGGCTCATCGCCGAACTCAAGCGACTCCATGAGTTTCTCAAACCCAAGGAAACCCTCCTTGTCGTCGATTCCGCCACCGGCCAACAAGCCGTTTCCGTCGCCAAACACTTCGATGGTGCCGTCGGTATCACCGGTATTATACTCACAAAATTGGATGGCGATGCCCGCGGCGGCGCCGCCCTCTCGATGCGCTCGGTCACCGGCAAGCCGATTAAATTCGCTGGTGAAGGCGAAAAGCTCGACCAACTTTTCGAGTTTCATCCGCAGCGCATGGCCGACCGCATCCTCGGCATGGGTGACATCGTCTCGATGGTCGAGCAAGTCGCCGACAAGTTCAACGAAGCCGACGCGATGCACTCGATGAAGCGCATCCAGGCTGGCAAATTCGACTTCACGGACTTTTTGGATCAGATGCGCATGATCCAGAAAATGGGGCCACTCGAAGGTCTGTTAGGGTTGATGCCGGGCTTCAATAAAATCAAAAAGCAACTCCCGAAAGGAGCCTTGGACACCAAGCGCCTCAAGTCCACCGAAGCCATCGTGCTATCCATGACCATGGAGGAACGCCGCCGTCCAGAGATCATCAAAGGATCGCGCCGCCAACGCATCGCCGCCGGCTCCGGCACCTCCCTGATGGCCGTCAACCAACTTATCAAACAATTCAGTGAAATGCGCAAAATGATGAAATCCCCCGGTAAAATGAAAGACATGATGCGCCAGATGGGTGGCCCTGGCGGCATGAAAGACATGATGAAAGGCCTCGGCGGGAAGATGCCATTCTAAGACGCAAGACTTGAAGACGGAAGACAGAAGACTGGAAAAGGCGAACATTGAACATCGAACGTCGAACGTCGAACGCCGAACGCCGAACGTCGAACAGAAGAGGCGAAAGAAACAGACAGAAGGCGTTGTCTTTCTCTCTT
>JBAXOP010000474.1:0-3478 GCA_037133195.1 Verrucomicrobiota bacterium
GTGGGTAGCAACGGCTTGGTTACGGCAGGAACCGGCCTCACCCTCACCGGGGTGACCGCCGGCACCGGCAACAGTGTGAGAGTTTCCGGCGCGTTCGTGTTCTTCACGCCGAGTACTCCCGCTGCCAGCGACCCAACAACCTTTACCTACACCGTGAGCGACGGCAGCTCGACAGCCACCGCCACGGTCACGGTCTCCACCGTGGATGCCACGCCTTTCACCCTCGACTTGTTGCGGGTGGTCACTCCAGCCGCGTACAACGGCAGCTCGACGAGTGTGACGGTGGAATTCGCCGGGGTTCCGAACCAGACCTATCAAATCGAGTATTCCACTGGGCTGGACATCTGGAGCGCCCCGCAAGCAGTGGAAACCGGCAGTACCGGCACCTTTGAAGCCACCTTCACCAAGGACGGTAACCAACTCCCAGCCTGGAACAGCCTGTTCTTCCGCGCCTCCCGCTAACTATTGATCCGACCGATCCCCCCAATCCAACTCAACTCCCCACCATGAAATTCAAGCAACTTCACCCCGCGGGCACCCTGGCGATTTGGTTTGGCCTGGCCGCCACGTCCCAGGCGCAGCTGACCCTTAACTACAACTTCACGCCCAACCTCACCGTCACCGATAATGGCCAGGTGTCGTCCGTGCAGACATTGGGCGGGCTCTCGGGCTTGACGTCCATCACCGACGTGAACGTCTCTCTCAATCTAACGAGTGGCAATGCTGCCGACCCGATGTATCTGGGTGACATCTACTCCAGCCTCACGTTAGGCAATTCCAGCGAGGCGCAGCGCATTGCTGTGTTGCTAAACCGCGCTGGTCGGAGCAACACCGATGCGTTTGGCAGTGGCCTGAGTTCGCTCAACGTGACGCTGGATGACTCCGCTTCCACCAATGTCTATGGCACCAGCAGCAGCACTGGCTCCTATATGCCTGATGGACGATTGTCCGCCAATCCCAACGGCGCTGGCGTGGTTTTCGCGAGCGGTTCCAACGGCTTGTCCGCGCTCAACGGCTCGGTTCCCACGAGTGACCGGGTGTCATTGCTGGTGGCCGACTATTCGCAGGGCGGTACCGCCACTCTGGCCGCCTGGGGCCTGAGCGTCACCGGCACCATCAACTCGGGCTCCCCCTTCACCCCGGGTGCCAACGTATCCATCAACGACGCCGGCACCGGCTCTAGCAATACCGTCAGCTCCGCGCTCGATACCTCCGGCGCGGCGAGCGGCGGGCTGCTTGTCAATCTGGGAGGGATCACCACGTTTTCCAGCAACGTGACGGGCAGCGGCGGACTCAACCTGACGGGTACCGGACGCGCCATCCTGCAAGGGACAAACAGCTACAGCGGCCCCACTCATATCACTAACGGAACATTGTTGGTCGATGGCCACAACACCGGTAGCGGCGTGGTCGATGTGGGCGCATCCGGCACGTTGGGTGGCCACGGCATCATCTCCGGCGCGGTGACGGTTGAGAGCGGCGGCACACTTTCGCCGGGCGCATCCATCGCCACGCTCACCAGCGGCGCGTTGACCCTTAACTCGGGCTCGACCTTCGCCTACGAAATGAATTCACAAGACCGCACAGCCGACCTGCAAGTGGTCAGCGGCGATCTGACCTTGGACAGCAGTGATGGGCATAAGGTCTATCTGACCGTGGCCGATCTGGCTGGCACGCCGCAGGCATTTCCCACCACCTTGTCGTTGATCAATTACAGCGGTGCGTTTTCCGGCGGCTTCTTCACCTATGTCGATGCCGAAAACGTCGAGACACCCCTGCCCGATGGCGCGCAATTCACACTCGGTGCCAACACCTGGAAAATCTCCTACACCGCCACCGTCGGCGGCTTGAATGTGCCCGGCGAGGATACCGGCCGCTTCATTAATCTGACTAATCTAACCGCCATCCCCGAGCCCGGCAGTTTGCTCGCACTCGGCAGCTTGCTCGGTCTTGGTCTGTGCCTGCGGCGCAGAAAGTGACAGTACTTGAGCCCGCAGGAAAATGATTTGGCACGGTGCGGATTGATGCCGATAGCAAACCGTGGGTCGCGCGGTGACTGTTAACTTCATACCAGTACTCTTCTGGGCCATTCCGTCGGAAGTTCCGCGTTTTCCTCCAAAAAAACGATGCTTTGACGATGCGTCCGCCCCTCTTTGTCCTTCACAGGTAGCGCACCTTCGCCCGCCGCGCCACCACCTCGCTGCTCTCGGGCCGCGACGGCTTGCTGCCCATGGCCTCCGAAACCCCCACCTCCGCCGACGACATGGAACTCGTCACCTGGCTCGTCGTCATGGAACCGCAACTCTGAATTTTTTCGTGAAAATGATTTTTGTTGTTTACCTCAAGCGAACATACGTTCACAAATAGCGAACAATGAGCACGCTCTCCGATCTCTTTCCCAAGACCCGCGCGGAAATTCTCCGCCTGCTCTTCGAGACCGGTGACCAGGAAATCCACCTGCGTGATCTCGCCCGCTTGGCTGGTCTCAGTCCGGCCGCGCTCCAGAAGGAACTCACCAACCTTGCAGCCAAGGAATTCGTCCTCACCCGCCGCGACGGAAACCGCCTCTATTACCGCGCCAACATCGCCCATCCTCTCTATCCGGAACTCCGCGGCATCGTCCTCAAGACCGCCGGCATCGCCGCCGAATTGGGCCGCGCACTCGTCGCCATCGAGGGGATCGACCTCGCCCTGATCTTCGGCTCGATCGCCGCCGGGACCGCGACCGGCCAGAGCGACGTGGATCTCCTGGTGATCGGAAACACCGGCCTGCGGAAAATCACTCACGCACTCCGCGGCGTGGCGGAAATTCTCGGCCGGGAAATCAATCCCATCTGCTTCACCCCGGCGGAATGGCGGGAAAAGCGCGGAAAAGGCGACGCCTTCGCCACCCGTGTTTCGGCGGAACCGAAACTCTGGCTGAAAGGAGGTCCCGATGCGCTTGCAGCAATGGAAGACTAACGGTTGGCTCCAAGCCCACCAAACCACCCCGGCCCAGATCGCCGACCTCCTCGCTATCGTGGATCGCGATCTGCAGGACTCCATGCGCGAACTCTCGCCGGACTGGCAGTTCGGCATCGCGTACAATGCCGCGCTCAAGCTCTGCACCATCCTGCTCTACGCCAGCGGCTACCGCCCCGAGAAGAACCTCGCCCACTACCGCACCCTCGCCGCCCTGCCGCTCATCCTCGGCAACACTCGCAAGGACGATGCCGACTACCTCGACACCTGCCGCTCCAAACGCAACACCGCCGAATACGACACCGCCGGCACCGTCAGCCAGTCGGAAGCGGACGAACTCCGCGCCCTCACCCACGAACTCCGCACGGATGTCATCGCATGGCTACGCGCCAACCATCCCTCGTTGATCTCTTTTCCCTGACTCATTGCTATTTCCGCTCGGCGTCGGACTTGGCCTACCACGACGATGTACACGTCAAACTCCTGTCGCGCGACGGCGAACTATACGTATTGGCCC
>JBAXOP010000475.1:0-3443 GCA_037133195.1 Verrucomicrobiota bacterium
CCCATCGCTAGCGTGCCCAGGCACCGCGCCGCCAAGCCGGACACGTCTGCCAACCTAGCCCAAGCTGACAGCCAGTCCGTGCCCCAGTCCGTGCCCCAGTCCATGCCTGCAACCCGCACCCAAGACCCACTCGCGTTCACCCCTGGCTACTACCCGCAGTCTAACCAAGCTGCGCCCAGCACTAGCAACGAACCCCTGACGCGTGCGGAATTGGAAGTGCGCGCCGCATCCGTCGAGCGGGACGCCAGCCACGAATTGGCACGTTTGATCCCATTGTTAGGCCTGGCACACGATCAGCAACAACGGGTGTTTCAGGCCTTGGCCAGTACCTCGCAGAACTTTGTGCCAGGCATGTTGGTGGACGGCAGCGCCATAAACGCGCCTGCCGCTGATCCGCAACAAACCATCCTCGCTGAACTCTCCACCGCCCAAAGCGATGCCTACCTCCAAGATGTCAACGAACGCGACGCCTGGTGGTCAGAATATATCGGCAACATCACCTCACAGTTGAATACCTCTACTCCTGCTGTGGACGGCGGCGCGGCCACCACAGCCGATGCCAACGCCACCGATGCCACCGCGCCAGTCGTAACGCCCTCCGCTGCCAAGACGGCCCACGCCATTTCCGGGGATGAGTGAAAATTTTTTTTGGGATATTTGTAACCACATGTCTGGCGCTGCGTCTCCAATCGTGTAAGCCAGCTGATCGCGCCGGACTCAAGTCTCAGCGGCCAGCAGCCAAACAACTCCCGGGACCGGATCAGGTCCACCTCCCATACCCCACCATGAAACCGACCATCGCATTTATTGCCTGGGCATTGCTCATCACCAGCATGTCCGTCAAGGCTCAGACGGACCGCAGCTTCGGCGACGGCACCCTGCCTGAGTTCCTCAAACCGTATGACATCAATAATGACGGAGTGCTTTCCGCCGAAGAACGCGAAGGTGCCCGCAAAGGCCTCGCCGATCGTGCGAAAGACGCCCTCCTCGCTAAGTGGGACACCAACGGCGATGGCAAGCTTTCGCCCGCCGAACTTGAACTCGCCCGCAAGGCCGCCTTCACCGAAGTCACCAAGATCCGCACCGACCGCTTCAACGCGGCCGACACGAACGCCGACGGCTTCCTGTCGCCCACGGAATTCGCCGCCATGGTTCCGGCGAGCGCGGTCACCGATCTAAGAGTTTTCGCCTTCCTTGATAAAAACAAGGACAACCAGATCAGCTTGGCGGAGTTTTTGGCTCCCTGCCCGACTCCGCCGGAGCCCCCGGCCATGCCGCCCTTGCCGCCAACCATGGCACCGCCTTTCTTTGCCACAGTGGATACCAATAGCGACGGGATCATCAGCCTCGACGAATTCTCCGCATTCATTTCCTCACTCCCGCTGCCAACATCGACAGCCGTTGCGCCTACCGCCGATCAAATTGCCGCCATGTTCGCCCATCTCGATACCAACGACGATAATGGTATCACGCCCGATGAATGGCCGGTCAAGGACCATCCGATGTCGCCGCCGACCGTGCCAGCCCCGCTGCCGCTGCCTGCGTTTGCCATCGCCGATAAGGATAAGGACGGCTTCGTAGGCCCTGCCGAATTTGCTATGGCCGCCTGCGCCAGCCATATTCCGGCTCTCGTTGCCCGCAACTTGTTCCTCAAAGCAGACACGGATAGTGACGGCAAACTCACTGCCACTGAGTATGCCTCAATCCCTGCCTTGACCATTCCCACGGTAACCACGGTTCCTCCGACAATCACCACGTTGCCACTGCCTGCGTTCGCAGTCGCCGATAAAAATAAGGACGGTTTGGTCGATAGCTGGGAATTCACCCTCGCTGCCGGAGCCAGCCACATTCCGGCATTTACCGCCGGTGGCCTCTTCGTCACGGCCGACGCTAATCACGATGGTAAGCTCACTTCTGCCGAGTATGCCTCGATCCCGGCCACGCCCTGAGGGATCCGGGTTTGATTTTTCAGCAGATTAGTTATACACTCAAGCGGCCCGGATATCCGGGCCGCTTTTTCGCTTACCGCTGCCAACCCATTCGCCAGCCCATGCTCCGACTGCCAGCTTGCCTGTCCTCCCATACTCGTAATTTCCTCACGATCATCCTGACTATCGCCGCCTCTCTAACAGCGAGCGCTGGCGTTTTGTATTATACGAGTTTTGAAAAAACCGACACCCCGCCGTTCACCGCAGGGGTTGGCACTGCGGCCTCGCCCAAACTGGTCGGCACCGATAACTGGACGATGGTGGCGAGTCCCAACGGCCTCGGTATTGCTACATATTATCCGTTTGCCGGCATCGATAGTAGCCTGGTTCCTGAACTGGACCAGACCGCAGCTCTCGGATGCCTCGACCACGTCAACTTCACCATGCCCCCCAGTGGCACCCAGTACATCCGCGTCGCCCGCAAGGTCGATGCCCAACCCAGCGGCATGCCCGTCATCGACTTCTATTGCCAGATCGGTCTCGCCCAATCCACTAACGGACACTCCGACGATTTCGAATTGCTGGTGTATAACTGGGACGAAAAGGTCCTCGGCGGACTGACTTTTGATTTGTCTAGAAATAAGCTCTACCGCTACGACGCCAACGAATTCAACGACCTCACCAACGACCCCTACACCGATACCGGACTGAGCCTGTCCACGCTCTATGGCAAGGTGCTTGAGGTGACCATGCGCATCAATTACCAGACCAACACATGGACGGCCACGGTCGGTGGGGTGCAAGTAGTTAGCGGCGCAACCTTCACCATGCGTTCCACCACCACCGGCAACAGCCCGGCGGCCCGCACCTTCGGCTCGCTCTCGGCCCGCTGGTATATCAATGCCACCACCACCCCCGGCAATAACTGGATATTGATTAATGATTGGACGATCACTAACTCCACTCCAACGATCCCGGCCACCACCAGCGCCAGCTATGCCGCCAATTCCACCGCAACTATCGCCGTAACCGACACCGGTTCCGCCGGTTGGAGCATGTCAAGTGACCAAACATGGGCGCTTGTTAGCCCGTCATCCGGCAGCGGCAGCGCCACTGTGACGGTGACTTGCGCGGCGAATCCAAACACCACGGCCCGCACCGCAACCCTCACCATGGGATCGCAGACGTGCATTCTAACTCAAGCTGCCGCCCCCGCCGTAACGAGTATCCCGGCCACCGCCAGCGCCGCTTATCCCGCAAACTCCACCGCCTCGCTCACGGTAACCTCCAACACCACTTGGAACACTTCGAGTAATCAACTGTGGGCGGTGGTCAGCCCTGCATCCGGCAGTGGCAACGGCACTGTGACGGTGACTTGCGCGGCGAACCCAAACACCACGGCCCGCACCGCTACCCTCACCGTGGGAACGCAGACGTGCATTCTAACTCAAGCTGCCGCGCCCGCCGTAACGAGTATCCCGGCCACCGCCAGCGCCGCTTATCCCGCAAACTCCA
>JBAXOP010000476.1:0-3435 GCA_037133195.1 Verrucomicrobiota bacterium
CTGGGCCATGCGCCATTCATTCTCACCCCATGGGCCGCCGGGCAAGGATGCCCGGGCCACAGGGTGCCACCGCCTGCGGCCGGAGGCACGCAGCCACAGCCTGCCGCGAGACGTGGCAACCACCCGTGTGGTGTGAGGAATCCTGCCTGCCGCCTCTTCCTGTAACTGCGCCGACCGCGGCGAGCGGCCTTGACAGCGAAACGCATGATAATTCCGGCACGGACGCACTCAAGACTCATTGATTTTCAATGAGTGGTGCCGAGAACAGGACTCGAACCTGCAAGGGTTACCCCACTTGATCCTAAATCAAGCGCGTCTACCAATTTCGCCATCCCGGCGGCTGGGCGAATCATAGCCAGAGACGCCCCTCACCGGCAAGTGCCGAATGTAACGAAAAAATTCCTCGTGCAGGGTGGACCGCCCAATACTGTCGATTTAGGGCTCATTTTCCCCTCACCACCCGTCCCCGCCGGGCTATTGTAAGAGAAGTCCCGCTTGCGTTGAACTACGCAGGCACCTAACGTCCCAACCGGTGCGCCATGTCCCGCAAGTCACTTAGTGAAACCGAGTTTGTCGTGCTGATCACACGCCATCAGGCGGCGATCTACGCCTACATTTTGACGATCCACCCGAACCGGGTGGCGGCGCAGGATATTTTGCAGGAAACCAATCTGGTGCTATGCCGCAAGGTGGCCGAGTTTGAAACGGGCACCAGTTTCAAGGCCTGGGCGTTTCGCGTCGCCTACTGGCAAACCATGGCCCATCTGAAACGCGTCCAACGCGCCGGGCTAGTCACCTTGGAGCCCGAGGTGCTCGAACTCGTTGCCCTCGAAGCCGAGGAGCAACTCGGGGATTTCGAGGAACGCCACCTAGCCCTGCGTGGGTGCCTGCAAAAATTGCCTGCCGGCGACGCCTCGATTTTGCTCGCCCACTACCAACGCGGCGAAAGCCTCGGCGAAATCTCGGGCCGCCTTGGCCGTAGCCGAGACGCTCTCAAACAAGTATTGCTGCGCATCCGCCGCAACCTGCGAGCTTGCATCGAACGCCAACTCGCCTCCGCCGCCAGCAACTAGCCCCGCTATGAGCCAACCTCCTTCTAACGATTACAGCAACGAGCCTTTCGCCACCACGCTCAATGCGTTGCTCAGTGGCGACACGTCTTCGGCGCTTATCACCCAGCTCAACGCCACGCTTCGTGAGGATCCGGCGGCGCGGCGTGCCTACATCGCGGCGATGGCCATGGAAGCGATGCTGGGGCGGGAATTTGCGCCGCTGGAGGAAACAGCGGCCCCTGAAGCGCCGCGCCGCCTACGCTGGTCATCTCTTCCCGCGCTGGCCGCTATGGCCGCCGCTCTGGTGCTTGCTGCCACCTTCTTCTGGCGTCCCGTACCCGGGCCCGGCACGCCGCTCCCCGTCGCTGCGGAAATTTCCGACGCGGATGTGGAATTGACCCATGCGGTCATCACCTCGCTGGATGAAGCTGGCGGGCGTTTCAGACAAGTGGCCTTGAGCCAGGGGATGCGCTTGGGCGAAGGCATGTTAGAACTCGATCACGGGTTAGCAGAGATCACGTTTGATTCCGGTGCCGAGGTCACACTCGAAGGCCCCGCTCGCCTCCAACTCGATTCTGATAACATGGCTAACCTCGCGTTCGGCCGTGCCTCGGCCCATGTTCCAGAACCCGCCCGCGGCTTTGTCATCCTCACCCCGTCATCCTACATCCGCGATCTCGGCACCGCCTTTGCCGTCGAAGTTCACGATGACCACGAAACCGACCTCCATGTCCTCGAAGGGGAGGTCGAAGTTTCCGCCACCAACCCCTCCGTGGTTAATGCTCCCCAAATCCTGCGTCAACGCCAAGCGGTCCGCCTCGCCGCTGGCCGCATGGTCCCTATCAACTTCCGAGCCGACCATCATACCTCCCGCCACCAGCAGCGCAACACGACCATCCCGCCCTCGGTCCATTGGTCGTTCGATTCCTGGGACACGCCCACCCCCACCCCCACCACCACCGATCCCAGCAGCGGCCATTGGCTCAAACTCCAGCAAAAATCCTCCGCCGCTTTGCCCACCATTATCGACGGCCCCTTCGGCCAAGCCCTCCATTTCGACGGCCATGGCGGCTATGCCCGCTCCGATTACCCAGGCGTCGGCGGTTCCCAGCCACGCACCATCGCCTGCTGGCTGCGCCTCCAGCCCAACGATGCGAGCGCCCGCCCCGCGCCTAACGGAATTATCGCCTGGGGCGTCAAGCGTGCTGCCGGCAAATGGCAACTTGCTTGGAACCAAGCACGTGGCCAGGGCCGTGTCGGCGCGCTGCGCGTTGAATTTGGCGACGGCTATGTCATCGGAGCCACTGATTTGCGAGACGGTCGCTGGCACCACCTTGCCGTTGTCTATCTAGGTGGACCCAAGGCGAACGTGGCCACGCATGTGAGGATCTACGTCGATGGGCACCTCGAATCCTTAACCGGTAGGCGGCAACGCCGCATTGATACAGACACCACCTCGGCGGCCGCGCGGCCGCTGATGCTTGGCCGCTATCTTGGCCAAGCGCCCGCAGGCGAGGCGTTTTTCTTTGAGGGCGATCTGGACGAGGTGTACGTGTTTGAAGGGACGTTATTGCCTGGTCAAATCGAGCGTCTAAGGAAGTCCAACAGTCTGCGCCAGCCATTGGATCTCTAACTCTTCTGCATATCCTGGCACCGTGACGGGAGCGACGACTTTGGCATTTCAAAGACTCTAGTTACTGATCATGCCCACCTCAACCCAGCGGATGGCGTGACGGGTTAAGGCGTTGCCATCCTCGAGGCTGAGTTTTTCGCGGATATGAGCGCGGTGGACGTCCACGGTGCGCGTGCTGATGCCGAGTAAGCTGGAGATGTCATGATTACTCTTGGCGTGACCTATCAACTCGAATACCTCGATCTCGCGATCCGTCAACCGGTCCAGCGGAAAACTCGGTTTGGCTGGACTCCTGCCGGGCAACATCGATTGGAGAAAATGATTGGTGACGGCTGGGCTGACGAACACGCCTCCGGCAAGTACGCAGTGGATAGCCTCAAGAATGCGTTCGGTCGGTGAGTTTTTGGTGACGAAGCCGCGCCCGCCGGCACGCAACACGCGCTCAGCGTAGAGCAACTCATCATGCATCGAGAGCACGATGATGGGAATTTCCGGATGCGTGGTGCCCAGATCCTTGATGAGTTCCAAGCCATTGCGGCCCGGCAGCGTCAAATCCGTGATGATCAAATCCGGTGCGCTCGATTCCACTAGCGCGATGGCTTGCTGCACCGAACCGGCCATCCCGCAAATGCTCAGCCCTGCTTGTGAGGCTAACAACTGCCGCAACCCTTCAGTCATCAAAGGATGGTCGTCCACTAGTACCATGTAACACTTAATATTTCGCATTGCAAAGCTTCTGAAAATCGCTAC
>JBAXOP010000477.1:0-3411 GCA_037133195.1 Verrucomicrobiota bacterium
CATCCCGGCAATCTCGCGCAAGTGAGGGCCGCCGGAGCCCGCCGAATTGTGATGGTTTCCGCGTTGTTGCAAGCCGGCGACATCGAGTTGGCAACCCGCGACGTGGCCGACAAGCTCAGTTGTCCGTAACCGCCGGGACGGCAATACTGTTCAATTAGGCAGCGCGGGAGCCAGGCAGGAAAAGGGGGTGGCCAGCTTGCTGGCGAGTGTCGCCTTCACAAGGAGAGTGGGCATCTTGCCCACATTTGCCCATGAGATAGTTAGAGAATCAAAATCCAAAAAATCCGTAAATCCGGGTAATCCGTGGTTTCGTGATTGAATTTCAGATTTCAGCCTCGGAGTTCGGGCTCAATGGCAGCCGCAACCACCGCCGCCGCCGCCACCGCAGCATTCGCCGTCGCCGTGGTCGTGGCCGTGATCAGCATCGCCGTCATGGCATCCGCAGCCACCGCCACCGCCACCACCACCACCGCAGCAACCGCCGGAGGTTTCGGTTAGATCCTCAGCAGTGGGAACGCGGCCGAGTTCGAGGGTCATACCGACGTATTTGGTAATTTGCTTGCGAAGTGTTTCCAAGGCATGCTGGGCATCCATGAACTCACAGGCGACCGGGTTGTCAAACAGCGCGTCGCGAGCCGCTTCGAAGGCTTTGATCTCCGCCGCACCAAGCTCAAGGCCGGCATGTTGTTTTTGATGGAGTTGTTCACCCATCTCATGCGTGCCTTTGTATTGGGCGCGGGCGGCGGCGTCATCCAGAAAAGTCTCGATACGCGATTGATATTGCAGAAAAGCTGGGTCCCCTGCGATTGCGGCGCAGAGTTCTTGGGTCTTAAGCAGGATGGCGGAATTGTCGGCAAGCAATGTCATGGGCTTTCCATAAACACGGAATTGCCGCCTGGCAACGGCCATTTGTATAAAATCCGGACAATTGATCAGAAAACATTCCGCATATCTTGCGGACCACCGGATCAAGCACGAATTTCGTCGGGACGCAGGTAGCAACCAGGGTCAGAGCCCCAGAGATTACCGTCGTTGGCAAAGGCGGCGCGGGTTCTGAATCCGCCACCACAGATACCGAACCACTTGCATTCGGCGCAGGGGCCGCTCATGCGTGCCTGGCGTTCTTCCTGCGAGAGAAGTCCGATAGAACGGATCGAGGCCAAAATATCCGCCGAGCCCGGGTTACCGCCATCCCAGATTTGGGAGAAGGGCATTTGCTTGACGTTGCCTAACAGCATATCCTGCCAGAACTGGTCGGGATGGACGTCGCCGCGGGTGTCGATATTGGCGATGCCGCGGCCGGAGCTGTTAGCCCCGCCGCCATTCCACGCCAGCAAGCGGCTGGCTTCCTGCAGATTTGGGTGATTCTCGCGCTGCATGCGCACCAAAAGATAGGGGCCGTCTGCTGGCTGGGTCACGGTGAGTAATTCGCGGTCGATTCCCTGTTTATGCCAAGCTTCGACGCGGGCAATGAGGGTGTCGAGGGCATGGCGGGCCTCCTCGGGCTTGAGCATTTGCAACTCACTGCCGCGGCCGGCCGGCACCAAATGATAGAAACATACCCGCTGGATTTGCTGGTCTTCAATGAAATCGAGGATTTGCTCGATATTTTGGACATTGTGACGGGTGAGAGTGAGGCGCAGGCCGGTTTTTTGCCGGACCTCATGGCAATGTTTGAAGCCGCGCACGGCGGCATCGAAGGCACCCTCCTTGCGGCGGAATTCATCGTGCACCGGACCAATGCCATCAAGCGAAATGCCGACGTAGGCAACGTTGGCGGCTTTCAGCAAGGCGGCCTTTTCCGGCGTGATCAAGGTGCCGTTGGTGGAAATCGTCAGTTTGAGGCCAGCGGCGGTGGACAGGTCCACCAGATCGAAAAACCGCGGGTGAATCATCGGTTCGCCGCCGGAAAATAGCAATGACGGGACCTGATAGGCGGCGAGATCCGCCACCACGCTCTGCATTTGCTCCCAATCCAGCTCGCCGGGATATTGCTGCGCGTTGGAATCTGAGTAACAATGCACGCAGCGCAGGTTGCAAGTGCGGGTAATGTTCCACACCACGATCGGCTTGCGGCCGCGTGCCGCCACTTGCGCGCCTTCGCCGTGTCCATACCGCAAGCCATCGGCGGGCTGTGCCACGCCGGTCCATAGTTTTGTTAAATTAATCATCGGATTATTGTTGGGAGAGTGGGGACTAACACGCGCTTTGTGGGTGGCCGTGCGGCAGATGGCCGCAAGCGGGGTCGGCGGCCAGTGGGTCGCCATAAACACCGTAAGCCCGGGAACGCGAGCCGCCGCAGACGCTGCGGTATTCACAGAGGCCGCACTTGCCGCCGAGAACGTCGTTATCGCGCAAGGAGATAAAGAGCGGGTTATTTCGATAGATCTCGGCAGGATGCAAGGAGCGGACATTGCCGCAATCGATAGGTAGGAAGCCGCTGGGGGAAACCACGCCGGTGTGGGAAATGAACATCACGCCACGGCCATCGCGGATCCCCTGAGGGGAACGCATTCCCTGCATGGTGCGGCCTTTGGAGCCCATTTTCTGCATGAGCACGCGGCGGAAATGATGACCCTCAGTGGTTTTGACGGCGAAAGGAGCCTTGCCCACCAGCTCCGCCATTTCCTCAAACACCCGCTCAATGTCTGCCGCATCCGGCAAATCGGCCAACCCGGCACGCCCGGTGGGCACCAGCAAAAACACGCTCCACATCGCCGGTTTAAGCTCAAACATCAGGTTTTTGAATGCCTCGAACTCACCGAGATTGCCGCGGGTAAGGGTGGTATTGATTTGCAGGTCGAGGCCTACGGCATGTGAGCGATGCACCGCCTCGATCGTGCGTTCGAACGTGCCGCCGACGCCGCGGAACGCGTCGTGGGTTTCGCGGGTGGCGCCATCGAGGCTCAGCGACATGCGCCTGACTCCGGCAGCCTTGATTTCGGCGAAATCCGTCCGCATCAAAAGTTCGGTGGCCGACGGGCTGAGGCCTACGTGCAAGCCCGCGGCGGTGGCCTCGCGCACCAAGTCGAGCGCGTCGCGGCGCATCAGTGGATCCCCGCCGGTAATTACGAGCATCGGCGGTGCCAATTCCGCCAGTTGGCCGATTAATTGCTTGGCTTCGGCCGAATCCAGCTCGTCAGGATGGCGGCGGGCCTGGGCCTCTGCCCGGCAATGACTGCAGGCCAGCGCACAGGCGCGAGTGATCTCCCAAAACACCAGAAACGGCCGTTCATTGAAATCATACGCAGCCATAGACGGTCGGCCGCTGGGTGCTTGCGTGGTTTCGTGGATCATTGAGCAGTAAGGGTAAGTTGGATATGTTAGACGATGACTTGGCGCCATGCGGCCGGGGGGGCGGCGCAATCTCCGCCAATCAGCGCCATCCGTCAACCTTTTCCTCTAACCAAG
>JBAXOP010000478.1:0-3410 GCA_037133195.1 Verrucomicrobiota bacterium
ACAGGAGACAGGAGACAGGAGACAGGAGACAGGAGACAGGAGACAGGAGACAGGAGACAGGAAATGACCAGACCGTGACTCCAATCCTCTGTCCTCTGTCTTGGTGAGCAGCGATCTTATGTCTTTCTGAAAAGAGTTGCGGAGTGAGGCCGTTGCGCTCCGGAGAGATCATGGGACTTGGCGCATGATCCGCAATACCCATAAACATGGGTAGTCGGGGGAAGAGAATTTTGAATGGGAGAACTGAGTGTTTTCTTCCCCTTGCCCATTGAAAAATTGCGGGGCCACCAATGCGCATCGGCGGCCCCGCGGGGATTCCGGGAATTTTGAATTTTGAATTTTGGATGGAAGATGGAAGATGAATGATGAATGATGAATGATGAATGATGAATGATGAATGAAGATAAGACGTCGCGAAGCTCCTCTTCTCTTCAATCCAAAATCCAAAATTCAAAATCCAAAATTTCATCCACCTCACTCAGCGCGGACGCGGACGAAGAGTTTGCCGTTGGCCGGCTTGTCTGAGACCGTGACGGTGACGATTTGCACGCCGCTGGCATTCGCCTCACCGATCAACTCGGTCGTGATGGCCGGAGCCCATCCTGCCAAATCGGTGCTGCACTCAACCGTGTAGGTGAGGTTGGACGCCGCATACCGGGTGTAGGTGAATTGATCGCCAATCAACAGAGTAACCGGGTTGACCGACGAGGCGCTGGTGGGGTCAAGACCAAAGGCAAATTCCTGAAAATTGGTCATACCGTCGCCATCCGGATCGAGGCTGGAGTCTTTGTCAGTGAAGCTGTTGGCGAAGGTGCCATTGCCCCAGGTGTCGTAGGGGTTGCTGGTGGCCACGGGCGCGGTGACCTTCACAAGGTCAACGTACGTACCGTCGTTGTCGCCTTGACCTCCTCCGTAATGGTTTCCGATGGTGATGGTTGCCGTCGTCGTCGTATCCGGGGTGAAGGTAAAGCTGTGCAGCGTCCAGGCAGCGTTTACAGCGGTTGTCTGAACGATGCTGGCTGCCGGGCCTGCGTCAACAGCCACCGGCGATCCGTTGGCACCGATAACCATCCCGGATGCGACATTCACAGTCGTATCCATATAGCCCCCGCCGCCTCGTTTCTGCTCGTAATAGCTCACGGTGTATTCGCTCCCCGCGTTGACCGCGAAACTCTGGTAAATAGTCATATTTCCATTCACATTGACGAGCATGGATCCACCGCCCGTCGGCCCTCCGCCGCCCCAGTTCGATGAGGTCATGTACCACACAACTCCACCGCTACCGTCGACAGTCCAACCGGTGACATCGCTAGCGCTTAAATTCTCGTGAGAGCCGTTGCTCGGGCGAGTCCCTGTCTCAAAGCTTCCGTTCACAATCAACTCGGGAGAGAAAGGAGCGACGGTCACCTTCACAGAGTAGGTCTTGGTAGTGATGCCATCCTCGGCGGTGATGGTGTAAGACACCGGGTTGGCGATGGCGAAATTCGGGGTTGGACCCACGCCTGTTGCAGCGGAGGAAACCGTGTAACTTGGGGCCAGGGTTGCCAACACCGTTCCAAACGGCACGGTAAACGCGATATCATTTCCGGTGATAACCCCGTCAGTCCCGAAGGTCAGTATGTCACAGGCCGTGCTCAAAGGAGCCAATGACCAGGTAAGCGCAATATTGGCCGCAACATCAGGAGGAGAATTCGGGTAGCCTCCTAACTGAATGTAATAGGTGGTGCCCGCAACCACCGACACGGTGACGGTTTCCTCCAGGAAAGTATCTTGCGGGGTGCCAGGCAGAGCCGCCAGCGTGGCGAGTGAAGACCCGGTATAGACGCCAAGGACCGCATCCCACTCATTGTTCGCGGTATTCCTGGAGCCTGCCGTGGAAATAATGAAATGGCCGGATTGGGAACACTCCCATTTGAACCAAACCGTATTGGTCGTTCCCACAAAGCCACATTGCGGTTCGCCCCCTTCAAAGGTGGCGTCAAAATTGTTATGACCGGCAAGATTACCATTGTTGCCCGTCAGCGCGATGGCATCCGCAAAGTTGTCATTCACCGGATGAACGGGGGCCACGGTGACTGCCACCGAGTAGGTCTTGGTGGTGATCCCGTCCTCTGCGGTGATCGTGTAGGTGGCGGGATTACTGAGGGAAAAATCGGGACTCACGCCGATGCCCGGCACGCATGTGGCCGCAGGGGAAATCGTGTATGCCGGTGCCAAGGTCGCCAAATCCGTTCCATACGGCACGCTCAAGGCCACAGTGCCGGTGGTGGAACTCGTGGGCGTGATGACACTTCCCGCACCGAAGGTCAGGAGGTCACACGCAGAGCTGTAGTAGGGAGCATCGGTCGCGACCAAACCCGCGATCTGCACCCCGCCCGGGGACGCACCCAGAGTCGTTGGGAAAAGCACACGATAGCTCGAATATGCGGTGGCATTGGTAAAATTCACCTTGGCCCCCGCCGAATTGTTAGACGCAGCAGCAAGACCCGCGGTGCCCGAATAGAGCAGAGTCCAATTGCTGCCTGTCATTAGATCGCTTCCCGTGGCAGTAGAGCCCTCGATAGTCATCGTCGCCGGACTGCGGTTCGAAGCCGAATCTTCCGTGAAAAACTGGATGTTTTGCATATTGGTTGCGGTGGGCAATGTGAAATAGAAGCCCGCACCCTTACCTGCCGTGCCGGGGTAATCACCCCAGCCATCCGTACCGGCTCCGATCCACTTGGTACTCGTGACGCCATCCGTTAAGTCGCTCCACGGGTAGTCGGTGGTCGAGGCATACTTATTCGCATACGGGGGAGCAAATGGACTGCCTGCCAATGTTCCATCGCCGCCTGCCGCGGTATCAGCCAGAAAAACCCCCGTGGCCCCTGCAAGGTCGATCGGTGTGGGCTGCTTCACAAACGTGCTGTCAAACGACACTTCACTCAGCCACATCCACGGCAAGTCAGCGCGGTTCTGAAATGCCAGACGGACGTATCTGCCGCTCTTGCCGGTCACATCCATGGACGTGGTGACCTCTTTCATAAGCGGGCCGGTGAACGGACTGTAGCTAACCGCTGCCGAGTAAGTGACGTTGTCATCACTGACCGAAATCAACAAACTGTCGCCGAGACTGTTCCGAGGGCCGAAGATAGCGATCGAGTCGGACCAATAAGACAGGTTGACGGCACCCAGACTTTGGACGCTGCCCAGATCGAACGTGATCTGGGGACTCGGGGGCGTGTACCAAAACCCCGCGTGACCCATATTGTCATAATTGGTCGCGGCCGGTATCACACCGTCGGTCAATTTTACGTTTCCAGCATCGCCCCAATTCGAGTTGATCGCATTACCATTGGCAGGATGATCGCCGTACGTGTACGAACTCACCGCAATGGGCGCGGCGTGGCTCAGGCCGAAACCGGCGACTG
>JBAXOP010000479.1:0-3407 GCA_037133195.1 Verrucomicrobiota bacterium
ACAACACACCTCATTCACATCGGCGCTCACAGAGCGCCGCTACAACACACCTCATACGCATCGGCGCTCACAGAGCGCCGCTACAACACACCTCATTCACATCGGCGCTCACAGAGCGCCGCTACAACACACCTCATACGCATCGGCGCTCACAGAGCGCCGCTACAAGGCCGCGAAGTGACTGAATAGAATTTAGCGCAAAGAACCACAATCGACCGAAAATCAATCACCATGATAAAGCAAATGAGAACGGGGAGAATATGTGCCATGCTGCTGGCAGGGACGACTCTTGGCTGGGCCGCACCAGCAACGGCCGATGATCCAACCGGCATTATCAAGAAGCCCATCCCGGACAAGACCGTGGTGTTCACCTTCGACGATGGCTGCATCAGCAATGCGACGGTCGCCGGTCCCATCCTTAAGAAGCATGGCTATAGCGGCACCTTCTTTGTCTCGGATGCCTACGGGTTCCGCGATCGCAAGGATTGGTACATGACATGGCGCCAGGCAAAAAACCTCTCCGATGATGGCTTCGAGATTGCTAATCACACCCGGGGCCATTCGATGCTGTCCTCGACGGACGCCGGGGGGATGCAGGCCAGCGTATGGGTGCTGGAAGACGAAATGATCTCCAACCGCATTCCCAGGTCGACGACTTTCTGCTGGCCGTTCTATGCCGTGAATACGAAATTCTATCCGCTCCTGCAGAGCTGGGGATACTTGTTCGCGCGTGGTGGCCATTATCGCACCTACCGACCCACGGTGGACAATCCATTTGATGTCCCGTCATTTGCCGTTGGCGGCATTGGAATGGACATGAAGGGGTTCATCAGTGCCGTCCAGCAGGCCGTCGCCGGCAGGGTGGTGGTGCTGTGCTTCCATGGCACGCCGGATTATGAGCATGCCGCTTGCGGCACCAATCCGGATCTGTTCGAGGACATGGTCGATTACTGCAAGGATAACAATTACAAGGTCATCGCCATGCGCGATCTGGCCCAGTACATCGACACGGAAAAAGCGGCGAAGCTGCCGCCCACCGAGGATAAACTCGCCAATCCCGGTCCCGAGCTGCGGGTTACCGACGACAAGCCATTTGTTGCACGCAAACGCCAACTCAGCGGCTATATCTTCCCGGTTGAACTCACGGCGCCCTCTCCGTGGCATTATCTATGTCGTCTGAGCCTGCCGGGATCCGGCCTGGCTGCTGTCAACGGTAACACCTTCACACTCTACGTCCCCGAGTCCACCAATGTGAAGGAGCTAGCTCCGGTATTTGAGCTGTCGTATGCCGCCGCCGCGACTCCAGCCTCGGGCACGAAGCGGGACTTCAGCAGCCCTCAAAAATACACCGTCACCGCCCAGGATAAATCGACCCAAGAATACACCGTGCAGGTGGTCAAGACCGCCGCTCCCTCGCAGTATACTTGGACGACTAACCAGTCTGGCACATTCGCTGACGCCGCTCAGTGGAAGACCAACCTAGGTACGTCAGTCGCGCCAGCCGCAGCAGGAAATTCTGACACCATCATGAATTTTTATATGGCGGGCAAATACAATGTGACCAGAGATGCAGGCGAGGATTTCGTGCTCAACCAGCTCAATATCGGCAGCTCTTCAGTGACGCTGACATCCAAGGGCACGCTGGTATTTGCCAAGAGCAAGGCGCATGGCACCTTGCCCTACATGAACAGCCAGAATCGTGCGGAAGTCACCGTCAAAGCGCCGCTGCGGTTGGATGCGGATTTATCCTTCGATGGAATCGAAGCCGATGACACGCGGGTGTTCCTGCCGGGTGCGATATCCGGCAAAGGTGCCTTGATCAAGAACGGCCGACACACGGTTTACCTATCCAGTGCAGTGAACACCTACAGCGGCGGAACCATCATCAATGGCGGCACTGTCTCGACGTCACCACAGGGCCTCGGAACAGGTCCTGTAACGCTCAATAAAGGCGGGACCATCAGTTTCAACGGCCTTCCGGTGATGAATGCCCTCACCTCTAACGGTGGACGGATTGCCGGCGGCGGCGATGCCCACTGGAGCGGCCCAATGAAGTTGACTGGTGAAACCACCGTCGATACCTACGAATCCTTGGAGTTCAATAATCAGGAATTGGGCATCAGCGGGCCTGGTGGTCTCACCCTGACCTGGCAGGCGCAGGATCATTGGTTCAAGTGCGGCACCGTCAAACTTTTCGGGCGCAACACCTACACGGGGGTCACCAAGGTGGACCAGGGGATTATTGAAGTGATGTCGTCGCTCTACGGCAATAACCCAGCGCTGTGGACCCCGGCACATATCATCGTCAGCGGGGAGCCCGGTGAACTGCGGTTGCACGTCGGCGGCGCAGGTGAATTCACCATCGCGCAAGCCGCCACCATGCTTAAAAACCTCAGCACCGGAGTCAATCACAACGGCCTGATGGCCGGCGCTACCTTCGGCCTGGATACGGCCAAGGCCACGACCGTGCAGGAACTGTCCGGCACGATCACCGATTCCAAAGGTCCGGGCGGCGGCAGCGTGACACTCAAGAAGTGCGGCGCGGGTACGCTTAAAATCACTGGCAGCAACACCTACAGCGGCCAGACCATCATCACCGGCGGCACCCTGAGCATCGAGTCGTTCAATAGCCTGGCAAAAGGCAAAGCTAGCAGCAGTCTCGGCGCGCCGAAAACCGATGCCAATGCCGAGATATTGATCAGCGGCGGCGCAACCCTGCTGTACACCGGCAAAGGCGAGATTACCGACCGAACCCTCAACCTGCCAGGCGCTGGCGATACGATCACCCTCGATCAATCCGGCAGCGGCTTGCTCAAACTCACCAGTCCGTTCGTGATGTCCGGCTTCGGCGAAAATAAAACTATTGTCCTGGCTGGCTCCAGCGCCGGTTCCGGCGAGCTCGCCTTCAATATTGACAACGTCTATGACCGCAACGGCAAGGCATTCACTTCGCTGAGCAAATCCGGCAGCGGCACCTGGACGCTTTCCGGCAAAAACGCCTACACCGGACCGACGACGGTGACGCAAGGCACGCTGGCGCTCACCAATGCACTGGGCTTGGGCGACAAGACGGAAGTCACGGTTGCCGACGGCGCGACGCTGGAGCTGAACTTCACCGGTGAGATGCACCTCGGCAAACTCACTCTCGATGGCAAGCTCCAACCTGCCGGCACCTATAGCGCAACAACATCTCCCAAGTTCATCAAGGGCAAAGGGGTTATCAAAACCGACGGAAAATGAGGGCGGGACGATTAGCACTCGCGCAAGCATATCTGTCGTATTGTAGCGGCGCGTCTATGACCGCCGCAGCCCATGAACCGCCAATGAATCCACATATCCGACAATCGCCATTTCATTCACATCGGCGCTCACAGAGCGCCGCTACAACACACCTCATTCGCATCGGC
>JBAXOP010000480.1:0-3404 GCA_037133195.1 Verrucomicrobiota bacterium
GCGCCTCAGGCCCAAAGATCCGCTCCAAGCGGCCATGATCGAACGTTGGCTTGACACCCTCAGGCAGAATTTCGGTGATCACGTGCTGCCGTTCACCGATGACGTGGCCGACTGCTGGGGCCGCATCACTGCCAAAACACCGCTGGCCGTCAGCGACAGCCTGATCGCCGCCACCGCGCTCACTCATGGGCTCACGGTCGCCACCCGCAACGTGGCCGACTTCATCCCGTGCGGCGTCCCGGTGCTCAACCCGTTCGGGTGATCGGCCCAGGTTGATTGGGTCAGTTGCTCGCATGGTAACATTTGCTCGAGGAGTTACAAGAGGTTCCGCACTGCTGTGTGGTCTGTGCCCCTTTGTGGGCGGCGGCGTGAACGTCGGATAGAACGGGCGGTTTGGAAATCGGATGGTTAGACGCGGTTAGATCGGGCGTTGGCCCGGGGCTGGCGGATTAGTTTTCGATGCGATCTTTCATGCGGTAGCTTGGGCCTTCGATCACAACGGTTTCGCCGTGATGGAGGAGGCGGTCGAGGACGGCGGAGGTGATGGTGGAGTCGCCGTTGAAGATTGCGGGCCACTGGTTGTAGGCCTTGTTGGTGGTCAGGACGATGGAACCGCGTTCGTAGCGGGCGCTGATGACCTGGAAGAGCAGATCGGCGCCACGCTGGTCGATGGGCAAAGGGGGGCAAGATATGCCCCCACTCCTTGAAGCGCCGAGCACCCCTCATCTGCGGAACCGGTCCAGCCTTTCGACCATGTTGGTGTGGAAGTGGCACCCGAAGGCTCGGAAAGCAGGACTGCTCCCATGCCATTTTTGCCATCCGTCTGGCTGAGCCAAAGCGGTGTCGCGTTGGCGCTTGCCACAGAATCCCCGTGCAGCCCTGTCAAGACGTTGATGATTGGAGCTGCGGGCTTGACAGGGCATGCCCGGGATGGCACCCTTCCCATGTGAGAGTGAAGACGGTCAGCTTCGAGGAATTGCAACGCGACAAGCGCATGGCGCGGTTGCGCGACGAGCGCCGTCTGGCCCGTGGCGAGGTGACGCCGGAGCAACTCCAAGAGGAGAATTCGCTGATTCCGGCCAATGTCAGGATTACGATTCCGGATTTCTGCGAAACCATGGAGCGCTACTACGGCAAATGAATGCCGCGGACATCGATCAGGAAGGCCGTAACGACGTGAAACATGTGCGGATGATGATTCTTTGCATGAGGGCTTTCATCGCTGAATTCGCCTGCTTTGTCAGAGAGGGAAAAGTGAGTGGACGCGCGCTGGTCAACGTCCTGGAGGAGACGTTCTCAATCATCAACAGCCCCAACGCTAAAAAGGCAAACAAACTCTGGGGCATCGATTTCCGCGTGGTCTGGGCCATGGAAGAATTGAAAACGTCCGGCAGCGAAAAGGTTGCACGCTGGATGGAGCACCGCTTGGCTTGAGTAACGTCGATGGAACCAAGCCTCGCATGGTGATGTTTGTTAGATATATTACAAATACTTCCGCACTTCTTTTTGGTCTGTGCTTTCTGCCGGATCAAACGGCTTACGGATCGGTCAGGTCTATTTCTCTGTCGCATTATCGGGGGCATTTCGCGCATTTGATAGGAGGGCGATCTCCGAATCGCCCTAGAGCCTCGAAATCCCGAACTTGCTGCGAATGAGTCAAGTTCTTGAACTGCCGCCCTCTCCGATTTGATTGACGATTGATGAATGAAGATTTTTGATTGCTGAAGTGAGTTTGACTGGAGCGGCGCGACCTCCAAGCTCACATCACAGATCAACAGCCGAGCGGAGCGAGACAGCCTGCCGCAGGCAGCCCGCAGGGCGAGGCCGGCGGGCCTCGGCAATCATCAATCGGCAATCATCAATCGTTCGACTGAGCTCACGCCGAAGTTCTCTTTGCGTTTCGCTCGGTCTAAGGCCCCGCCTCGCTAGACCATGAGCGGGCAATGGCAGGCGGAAGCCCTCCGCTCATTGGCACGCCATGGGCCACGGCGGATCGGAGTCCGCCGCTCCGTGCAGTCCGATGGGGTCGGTCCCGTTTTTCGAGCATTCGTACCCACTTCCACAACATCACGCTCGAAAAGCGGGACCGGTTCCATTGTCTTAGAATAGTTAGATCAATTCCATGCCGCAGGGAGTTTTCACAGAATATAGCGGAAGTTTTTTTGCTGCGTGTTAGATATTCGTCACTCACCTGGTTGAGCCAAGGCGGTGTTGCGCTGGCGTTTGCGGCAGGTGCGAGGTCTCTGAGATCGGTTGTAGCGGCGCCTCTGTGAGCGCCGCCGCGAATGAGATGCCGCCCGCGGGTTCCATGGCAGTTCATGAGCATCGGCGGTCATAGACGCGCCGCTACAAGGCGGGAGATAGACTCGTGAAACTCCTAACATGACTTGGAACCTCGCCGGAGCGAGCCAAGGCGGTGAGGCGCTGGCGCTCGCCACGCGTATCTCTAACGCACGAGGCGTCACGCAGGAACGAAACGCGATGCTACTTTCCGGCCGATGGCGGCGGTGGCTTTGCCGATGCTGGCCACGGTGGGCGACGGATGCTGAGGGCAGCGCATCGGAACCGCGGAAAGGTTGAAATGCGCCCCCCTTTTTGCGGCATTGACATCAGATGGGCTCGCGCTTAGCATCTGATGCATGGGAACGATCTTGGATTTGGAAAAGCCGATTTTGGAAGGGCTGAAGTCCCTACAGAAGAAGGAAAAAATTCCACTGGGTAGGATTGCATCCCGGTTGCTCGCCGGTGCGTTGACAAGAGAGGCTTGCGGAAGTGCTGATAAACCCGTGCTCCAATGGATATCGGCTCCCATGCAAGCCAAGGTCAACCTTGCGGACAAGGATGCGGTCACCCGGGCCATGGAGGAGTCATGAGTTACTCCATTGAGGCGAATCTGCTCATCTATGCCAGCGACACATTCTCGCCGGATCTACACCGCAGATACCGATTTTAGGAAATTCACCTTCCTCGAGGTCATCAATCCACTCAGGTGACAGCGGCGTTTTTGAAGGAGTTTCTGATCGGTAGATGCGAGTCTTTTAGAGTTGAAACAGGTGAAATCCGGGTCTCCGCTCGGTCCTGAGCAACCCGGCCGCGTGGAGTTGCTGGAGCCATTGGGCGTCGCAGACATCGGTTTTTTTGCCGGGCACGCCCTTGACATGGCGGGCGTTGACCAGGCACACCTCGATGCCGCCCGCGTCGGGATTGGCTTCGGTGTTGATCTTGTGCTGGGTCTTGCTGGGGCGATTGCGGTCGTGCCGCTTGCCGCCGCCGCGCCTGCTGCTGTCGGTTTTGCTTGTTTTGGGGCTATTGATGGTCATTGTCTCTTCAGGGTTGCTTGGTTTGGCGGGAGGGCGGTCGGCGTGAAGAAATTCTGACAATCTCCTGAACGGGGTCGCCGCCTG
>JBAXOP010000481.1:0-3385 GCA_037133195.1 Verrucomicrobiota bacterium
CGACACGCCCATCTGGAAGGTGAAGATCACGCCGGAGATGAAGAAGGGCGTGGAGGCTGGCCAGGCACTGTTTTCCTCGCCGCAGCAGCACGAAAAAGCTGGACATGACGGCGAAAAACAACCAGAATCCCCGCATGGAAGAGCAAGCGACCAAGGGCAAGGCGATCATCGACAAGTACGTGCCGAGCAACTTGTCGGACGAGCAGCGACTCAAACAGGCGATCTCCAACAACCCGAACACTATGGGCTCGGTCGAGGACTCGATCAAAGACTTTGGGTCAGGCCGGACAAACCGTCCGACATCAGGGAAATAGACAGGCAGGACGTGGCAATGTCCGCGTGGGCGAAAGCGACCGGAAATTATGCCGACCCCGCTGATATTGGAAACCTCGCGAAGCAGGCGGACAAGGTTTTCACTGGAAATGAACACGACGTATGGGCATTCACCAAGGGGCCGAATCCATTTGTCATCCGCCGGACAAAACTTGATATGTTCGGCCAGCGGGATAGAACTCCTGCGGAATACATTGCCCGATGGAAGCTATCCAACGCAGCGTTTCCAAAGACTGCTGTTTCATTGATTGGATATACCCAGAACGCCAGAGGCAACGGTGTGATTCTAACGTCCCAACGCTATTTTGAAGGTACTAAACGCGACCAAAAGGCCATAACCAAGGCCTTCAGTGATCTCGGATATAAGAAAATCGCGGGTGATGAAACGTCCTATCGAAATCCCTCAAATGGTGTGGAGATTCACGATGCCAAGCCGGACAACATCATTTTTGATAAGGAGGGCAATATGCAACCCTTTGATGTTTGGGTGAACGACCCGCAAAACCATTTCGGATTGCGGGAGTCGGCCTCGCTGCGCTCATCGCCGCAACCGGACCTGTTCACCGCCACCAACGCGCCAGACGCCCGCGATAAGCTCGGGGAGGTGAAAGCGGGAACCATGAACGCGCTGGGGGCTTACAAGGCGCTCACCGCCAAACGTGAGCGAATTGGCAGCCTGTCAGGCGCGGAAGAGAACCAGCTTTTGCAGGCGGAGAAGGCGCTTGGGCAGAAGCTGGCGTTCGATATGGAAGCGGTGAAGGGAGATGCAGATTCACAACCTGTTACCCCACAGGCTAAAGTTACCCCACAGGCTAAAGTTACCCCACAGGCTAAATCCGACCGGCCAGAACCGACGCGCATCGTGCAACAGGGGATGAACCTGGGCGATGACGGACCGGGCGGGCAGATGGCGTTGCTCTCCTCGCCGGAGCAGAACAAACCTCCGAAATACGACGAGGAGAAAATCAAGGAGGCAACCACGGCGGCTCGTGACGAGGTGACGGCCACCCCGGCGGGTAAATTACAGGCCATCGGCAAGGCGTGGCTGGAAATCGGCAAGCGGGATGACTCGCACCAATTTGAAAAGAATCTCACGGAAAAAACAGTACCTAAACTTGTCGATCAAATTCGCGTTCCCATGAAAGTTGAGGCGTTGGGAAATTCCCCGCACCCCTCGCTAGGATCTGTCAACTCATGGAAACTTGAAGCGAATGGCGGACGGTCCTACATCTTGGAAAAAGGCGGCATGGTCTGGGTGGACACGTCCGCTACCGGAGGATCGGATTCGTACCTCGACCCAACCACAAGGAAGGCGGCAGGTGCGGGGGGGGCCGTGTACCAAGTAGCACAGGCGTTCGCCCGTAACACGGGCCGAAAATTCATCCCCGATCCCCAGGGTGTGAGTCCGATTGCTGCGCCGCGTCGGTGGGCACAGATGCTTTCAAGCCTGTTGCGCTTCGGTGATGCAAAGCACCTTGATCCAGTGGACATGAAGGACGCCCTCGAGGTGCCTGGATGGTCGGATATGCTCAGCCCGGAGGAGTCCGCCGGAAGGTTCGCCATGGCGGAATATGGCTACGTGAAAAAGTGGATTCCCGAGATTGAAAGCTTGCGAATCAGCTCCGATGGGACTACCATTCTCGACAGCGATGGTCACTTACTTGGAACAAATCCCGGCAGAGCTTTTGAAGGTCTCCTCAGTGGAGGACGTGACCCCCGAGTTACTGGCATTGGCGAGACAACATTGCTCAGGGCGCTTATCACGCGCATGGCGGCAACTGGCCATCCCGTTGACTTCAAAAAGTCCTCTGTGGATGTATTCGGTGATGATCGGTCGCCTTTGCTCGGTGAGGATTCCGGGAGAACGGGAAATGCTAACCCCCTTCACGGACGCGGAGGCAGCGGGAATGAAAGCGGCCGAGATTTAGCCACTGGAGTGCTCTACTCCTCGCCGGGACCCAACGACTCGAAATCGGACGCGCAGGCGGCGGCGCGGCAGGCGCTCGACCGGATGCCGCCGCCGTTCCTAGAGGTTTTCAACGCCATCACCAAGGGAGATAGCCATCAGGAGGTGAAGGAGCGCTTCAAACTCAACGACAAGCAGGTAACAAACATCCTGAACCAAGTGAGAGCCCGCATGAAGGAAGCTACGGGGGCCGCCGGACCGGATGGACTGAACCCGGTGATGCGCGGCAACAAGTTCCTCGGAGGCCGACCGGACTTGGCGCTTTCCAGCAATGCGAGGGTGGCGGCGGTGGACCAAATCCGCAACGCAAACGGGATTCCCGACGTGCGCGGGCATGACTTGGTGAATAAAGAAGCCAAGGCCGGAGCAGCGTTCATTCTCTTCCGAAACGCTTGCCGTGAAATGCCCGCCGCCGCCTCTGCCATCGTGGACCCCGATGCCAGTTTTGCGAGAATCAGATTGCCGCTCCAATCAAAGCTCATGAGCGGGATGCTGCCACAAACCCGTCTGGAAGTTCATCGTGTGCGGCTGCGTGCGTGGAGTTTGACAACCGGGGGGCGGGTGGGGCGAAAAAAAAATCTAGGGGTCGCTTTAGGGTACACTTGGACCGCTCACCCATTTGCCACTCTCCCGTTATCCCTTATGGCTCTAAGGAAAATTGGGAAAGTGGAGCGTAGCGGATTCGAACCGCTGACCCCTTGCATGCCATGCAAGTGCTCTACCAGCTGAGCTAACGCCCCGTATGGGGTTCGCCGCGGAAGATGGGGGGATGGACGGCCGGGTGCAAGAGGATTTTTGAAAAAAAAGCACAAGGTGCACAAATTTAGATATTTTAGCCAGGTGGCATACGCGCCAATGCATCTAGCAGTAGGCGGAATGACCGCAATTTGCCTATTACCCGGTATTTACGAATAGAAAGGTCCTGTTGTGCCCGCCTTAGGCTGCGGCGGCCCGCCCAATACTGTCGGGTTAGCGCATGCTTTCGTTGCAGAAGGCTCCGGGCAGGATGCCCGGGCTACAGTGGCGCGGGTATCCTGCCCGCCGCCTCTTCTTTATTCCTGCCACTGCATGAACAAACCTGACAGT
>JBAXOP010000482.1:0-3378 GCA_037133195.1 Verrucomicrobiota bacterium
GGAAGATCTCAACGCATCCGACACCCTCTCCATCGTGGTCTATGCCGGCGCCGAGGGGGTCGCGCTGCCTCCCACCGTTTGCGACGCGCCGGGCCGCGAACGCATCACCGCCGCCCTCCGCAGCCTCAGGGCCGGCGGCACCACCAACGGCGGCGCCGGCATCAAACTGGCCTATCAGATCGCCCGGGACCAATTCAAACCCGCCGGCATCAACCGGGTCATCCTCGCTACCGACGGCGATTTCAACGTCGGCGTCACCGGCGACGGCGGCCTCGTCCGCATGGTCGCCGACAATGCCAAAACCCATGTTTTTCTAACAGTCCTCGGGGTTGGCTCGGGCAATCTCAACGACGGCATGCTCGAAGCCATCACCCACAAGGGCAACGGCGTTTATTGTTACCTCGATTCGCTTGAGGAAGCCCGCCGGGTACTGGTGCGGCAAATGATGGGCACCTTGCTCACCATTGCCAAGGACGTCAAAATCCAGGTCGAGTTCAATCCGGCACAGGTGCGCGGATATAAATTGCTAGGTTATGCCAACCGCATGTTGCGCAAGGAGGATTTTTCCAACGACAAGATGGATGCGGGGGACATCGGGGCCGGCCATACCGTCACGGCCTTCTACGAAATTGAAACCGGCGATGGCCGCAATCTGCCTCCCGCCGAGTCACTTCGTTACGCCGCCCCGCGGCAACAAACACGGTTGGAAAATTCCGCGGCGGATGACGCGCCGGCCAGCCCCGAGTGGCTCACCGTAAAGCTCCGCTACAAGGCACCACAAGGCGAGCGCTCGACGCTCATCGAGCGACCTTTCACCGGGGGGGCCCGCGCCTTTGGTGAGGCCGATGCCGACTTTCGCTTCGGCACTGCGGTGGCCATGACCGCGCTGATTGTGCGCCAGGACGCGGACCTGGGAAACTCTCAATTCGCAGATGCCGGCACACTGGCCGCCGCCGCGCTGGGCAACGATCCCCATGGTGAACGAGCCGAGTTTCTTGGTCTCGTCAAGCGCCTCGCCACCCGCCCGCACTGACGTTCAGGCTTCCTGAGCTGGGCATCGAAATGTCGAAAATATGGCGATGCATTCCGGAAACAGACTCGGCAATCTTTTTCAACTTGGAGTTAGAGCCTCTCGAGTTTTTCCAGTATCTCCTGAACCTCCAGCCCCTTTTTCTTGATAAGTTCTATCAGTTCACCGGGCGTCCGCGTGTCCTCCTCGGTCGTAGCATTTGGATTCACTGCCTTCAGGTCAAAAGCGTTGTCTTCAATGGACTGAGCTTTCGAGTCAATATCCCGGATCTCCCGTTCACAATCCTTGATCAATTGCTTCGCCGCCTCTTGTTTCTCGGGCTTGGCTTTGGCCTTTTTCAGTTTATCGAGCACCTCCTGATGTTTCTTGAGACGTGATTTCGGCTCGTTGGCTGTGGCCCGGAGCGCGTCTGCTTCCGCTTTCGCTTTCTTGCGCCGGGCAGCGATGTCGATCGTCCAGCTTCGGGTGCTGTCCGCGCGGGTCGGAAGCAAATCGAAAAAACCGGCGAGTTGCGGGCGTGTGAAGGGAGTCTTCTTGGCCACCTTCACATCGGACAGGTCGAAATACCAGATCTTCTGGGTCGGTTTGCCTTTGGTGAAAAACAGCACGTTGGTCTTCACTCCGGCACCCGTCGCGGTGAACACGCCGCCGGGGAGGCTCAGCACGCACCAGAGATCACAAGTATCTAACAGTCGTCGCTTGGTTTTTACAAACGCGTCCTGATTGGTTTGGAAAAGAATGCCCTCAGGAAGCACGATGGCGCAGCGGCCGCCGGGCTTGAGCGATTCCATCACGTCCTGGAGGAACAGCACTTCCGTGGCGCGGGATTTGAAGGCAAAGCGGGTCTGAGCGTCCTCGCCTTCCTTGCCGCCGAAGGGCGGATTGGTTAGGATCACGTCGAACTGCCCCGGAGCTTTCTGATAGAGCCCGCTGTAAATTTCCTCGCGGGTCAGCGTGTTGCCGTGCCACAGATGTGGCTCGTCGATGCCGTGGAGCACCAGGTTGGCCAGCGCGATGGGATAGACGAGGTTCTCCTTTTCGCGGCCATAAAAGGTCCGGTGCTTGAGCGTTTCGATCTGATCGCCCGTGGCGTTCACGCCCAAGCCACCGCGCATGAATTCATAGGCCTGTGCCAGGAATCCGCCCGTGCCGCAGCAAGGATCATACACTGTTTCACCCACTTTCGGAGCAGCGGCTTGCACAATGGCGCGGATCACTTCACGCGGCGTGAAGAACTGGCCGCCATCGTTGCCCTTCTCGCCCATCTTGAGCAATAGACCCTCGTAAATCTGGCTCAGGGCGAAGACGTGCGTGTCATCAACCGTGTCGAGACTGATCTCGTGAATCTTGTCCAAGGCGTCTAACAGGTTGCGCTGGGTGTCCACGCGGGTGCGGTCCACGCTGGACATGATTTCGCTCATCACCTTCTGGCGCGGCGTCGCGTTCGGCCGGGCTTTGAGCGCCTTGAGGTGCGGGATGAGCTTCGTGTTCACGAAATCATAGAACGCATTCGTGGTGGACTCCACCAGGCGCTTTCGCTCGCTCGCCCCCGGTGCGGCCCAGTCCCGCCAGCGATACGCCCGCTCCAGCGAGGGCCGGAAATCCGCGCCCACCGCTTTCGCGTTCGTGGCTTCCACTTCCTCGGTTTCATCGAGAATGCGGAGAAACAGAATCCACGTCAGCTCCGGCACATATTGCAATGCACCCGCGCAGTTGCAACGGCGCAAAATGTCGCACACACTCCAGATCGCGCTGTCGAGCCCGGCGCGGGTGGTGGTCTTGGTCTTGGGTTTGGCGCGCATGGGTGGAGAATTAGTAAATGTAAGTCTAATGGCTACAATAAGTCAGAAGACTAAATGTAGCTCGGCGACTAAAGTGGCTAAAATCAAGCTACAATATCCTGCGGTGGGTGGGCTAATGATGGCATCAAGCTGGGGCGATTTCAAACAGCCAATCACGGGCCACTCCCGGTCTCGCAGCAGGCTGGCTATCTCCTTCTTCTCCCGTTTCTGCTTGCCAGTGAAGTCGATCACGGCGTTGTTCAGGGAAAAGTTGGGGATCGGGCCGACAGGGATACGCCCTCCGCGGCACATTCGGCCACGCTGAGAGCCAGCACACCAGCCGAACGCAGCCCGAGTTGCAGCGTGAAGTGGGACCAAGCCGCTTCCGCGCCGATCAGGTCACCGTTGTAGGCTGATAGAAGGTCTCTATCTTTTGGTGTGGGATGAAAGACCTGCGAGGTGACCCGTCCCGCTTGGATGAAGGACGGGCTGATCTGACGGAGTAGCAGAGTGGTGGGAGCCATGGCGGACTAGGCAATGAAATCAGGACGCGTGACAAAGCAGGTC
>JBAXOP010000483.1:0-3373 GCA_037133195.1 Verrucomicrobiota bacterium
ATTTGGTTGGAGCCGACAAATACGATTGTCGGGCTCTTTGGGTGCAGCGCGAAGATGTCTTCCAAAACACGCAGCTTCTCCTCCGCTCGATTTTCTATGGATGTGCGGACCCAGTAGGCGCGCAATGCTTCTCGGGCCATTGGATCCACAGCCGACGAGCCGCACATCTTCGCCCAGTCGAACTCCTTGCCTTGCTCAAGCCAGCCCTTGCGAAAGCGCTCCATGACACCGCAACAGCGATCATATTCCTCCTGCTCGCTATCCGAAAGAACGACAGGTATGCGGACAACATCATAATCTGCCAAAACAGTGCCGCGTGCTGCCGATAGAGGCATCTGGTACACAATTGGCCCTATCAATTCCGCGAGTTCATCCTCCTTTCCGTCCGACCGCTCCGGTGTTGCGGTCAACCCGAGTCGCCACGGCGCACAACTCATCCGGGCCGCATCGCCCCGCATCGGGCCGGGCAGATGATGGCATTCGTCAAAAATCAGCAACTTGAAGCGGTCACCGAACCTGGGCATGTGGATGGCCGCGCTTGCGTAGGTCGTGCAGGAGATTTCACGCACATCCATGATTTGGTCACCGATGATGCCCGCATCGTAGCCTAGCACCGCTTTGATGCGCCGCTGCCACTGGTACATGAGGTCGCGGACGGGCGCGACGATCAGTGCGGAAACAGCCGCCTTCGCCATAATTGAAAGCGCGACTTCGGTCTTTCCGGTTCCCGTCGGCAAAACGACGGTGCCACAGCGGGTCGCCAGCCATGCAGCTTCCGCTGCTTGTTGATAATCTCGCAGAGTAGGGAGCTTGCCGTCGGGAATTTGCAAGTCCGACCAACGGCCGAGACTTTCCTGCATGGAGCGTGGGAGTCGCGAATAGTTCATCGCGCGTGTCACCCAGCATCCACTCCTCGAATCCCAAGACCATAGCGCGGGATTCGCAGCCGGCTGTTGGGTGGCGGTTATGACCCCTTTGAAAAAGCAAGTCAGCACAGGCTGTTCCTTCATCATAAGGCCGCTGGGTGGCGTGGTGTGGTTCTCGGCACTCATGGGCGGCATGATTGGTTAGCAAGCGACCTGGTCGCGCAGGGTTTCCCAGCGGCGGGCATTGTTGAAATTAGCCGTCCGGGCGGCCTTTGCAAGCCCTCAGAGGAGGAATCACGGTCCGCTCACACGTCAATATGCCCGGTAGCCCTTTGGGAGCAGTTGTGTCTCGGAGGCTGCGGCAGGAGCTGCCGCAAGTTTGTCCTCCAGCCCGGCCGTGGCGGCGTGAATACCATTTTTTGACGGGGATTTGAACCAAGCCGTCCCGCCGGTCCCATTTAGGATTGGCGGGGGTAAGCCGTGGAGGAATACGGGGTCATTTTCTCGCTCTGATATGGCAGGCAGCCTGCGCGCACCTTCGAGGCGGTGGCGAAACGCCGCGCCGTAAGGTGCACAAAATTCTGGAAGTGGTGGACGCCCTAGTCAACAGCGCGTGACGGAAGGGGTCCCAACCTGGCCCCGGGACGTCTGATTCCGCATTACCTCGGATTGTCACAAGCCGCCGGTCTCAATAGGACGGGGTTATCAGCGTTCCACGGCCCTAACATGGCGGCGAAAACCACTGTTCACCGGCTGTCTCAATAACAAAATCTGGGCCGTGGAACAAATCGTGCCGGATTGACACCCGTACTTCAGATTGCGAGCCCATTGGTTCTGATGCAGCCCACGCCCGGCGAGGCCACTACCCAGTCATCCTCTCTTGCGTCTTGTCTCTTCAACCCGAAATCCAAAGTTAGGTTTTTTTTGGCTACGCGGCGGGGCAGATGGCGGGCGTGAGACTCTCCGAGGTGCCGGCCCCTGGTGGCTCAGGGGGCAACTTCGGATTTCGGGTTAAGTCGCTTACACTTATGAAATTATTCGCGCTCGATCACACAATCCTGTGAAACGGTTGTGAAGTTTTCTCAATACGTTTCAATGCACGGACTGACCTCGGAGACACCGTGCGCTTGCACACATCATTCCGCAAAGGATTAATCCAACGACAGATCCCCAAGCTAGTGGAATGAGGCGTCTTAGAAGATAGGGAAAGATTACAGATGGCCCTTTGTCTGTCCGCTCTGTAAAGATATTGTAAGGACCCAATCTGATTCCGCCAACACGCTCACCTCGGTGCCGCTCCGGACGGGAGACAGCAACAATAACTCCTTCATCTCCATAATAGACCCTTCCTGAGTGGTATTCGGTCTCTGCAAGCATATGTATCATACGACATTCGGGATGCGGCCTAGAAAAAATAAGGCTCCTGCTAACAGGCTTTCCGAGCCATGCCAGTTCCTCTGATGTCGGCTTGCGATTCACCATGGCTTCAAGCAGAGAGAGGTCGTGGTCGCGGCGTATCTGATAGAAAAGCTCAGTTCCGAACCACACGGAAGCCCCAAACATGAAAAGCAACCATAGCAGCCAAATAACAAGTTTGAAACGGATCAATTTCGCCGCTGCGCAAGACAGGTTAGGCATCATGAATTTCATCACCAGATTGTCTAAAATGTCGGAACAGGCGTTGGCGGCCCTCCTCCTCCAGGCCACTGAAGCAGACCAGGAGTTGTCCATGTGTTGAAAGCCGGAATCGCGGGATGGTGCCCCAATTTGATTGGACCTGCATCAAAACGATACCATTCGGGTACTGCTGGGGTATGTTTGCAGCTGGTCTTCTGCGTTGATGCGACTACATCACAGCCGGACCCGACTCTAAGCCCTGTCACAAAATCTGCCGAGTCTTCGCCAGCCCAACATCCTGTGAGATTTATCCGGCAAGTCTTGCACATGGCGGGTTTGAGAAGCTCTCCCAATTTCTCTCCCGACCTCTTTTGCTTAAATGTCGTTACATCATTCGGATTGGGTTTGCCCTGCAACGTCTGATAGAATGAGATACCTCCATGCCCCAACCTCCTGCCTCCATGTGTGACAATGCTAAGTACTTTGATGCAACACTTTGAAGGTTGCGCCTTTCGAATCGCCTCAATCGAATCTTCGAGTGAAAATACTTCGGCAGACTCCCCAAAACCAGACGCTGCTTCTTCGGATGTCGCTTGCTTTTCATCATCGCGAGGACCCTCATTGTACACGGCAAAGCTCCATTCTGTAGGTGTGGCGACACCGAATGTCCTGTCTTCGAGTGGCCTAATCTTATCATTTTCCTGCCATTTTGCTTCCACTAGCTGTTGAGGATCGAACAAATCAAGTCCAATTCGATCAATGAATCTTATGGGGCTGTTCCCCACGAACCCATACAAGTTCAATCCACCATTCTCCCCAATCGGATCCCTGGATGGCCAATAGGGGATACCCGACGCGCTTTTCATAGCCGTAGGGCGGATTTTCCGGCG
>JBAXOP010000484.1:0-3345 GCA_037133195.1 Verrucomicrobiota bacterium
CTCGCACGCCATGCCGCCTACGCGGCTTAACGGAATAAATTTGTCATGCACCCCTCAACGAGTTGGGTCAATCTGCCCGCTGTCAATACCTTCACCGGTCCAATCAATCTGTCGGTCGGCAGTGGCCCACCGACCGGCTACCTCACAATCGGCGGCAAATTGACCAGATACAACGGGAACACCTCGAGTTCCGGCACCTTGGGCAGCGGCAGTTTCCCGGGGGCCATCGCCCTCGGAGCCTCCACCGTCCTAAACTATGCCAGCACGGCGACCCAAACGCTATCCGGCGTGATCTCCGGTACCGGCGCTTTGCAAGTGACCGGCACCGGTGCCCTGACCCTCTCCGGCGTCAACACCTACACCGGCACGACGACGGTCAACACTGGCGGCTCGCTGATTCTCGGCAGCACTGGTGCCTTGAAATTCCTCATCACCGATGCCGCGACGAATAACAAAGTCACGGGCGCGGGATCCGCCACTTTCAATGGCGCTTTCACCCTCGATACCTCGGCGGTGACCGTCACCTCCGGTTCGTGGACCTTGGTTAATACCACCACCAAAACCTTCGGCGGCACCTTTAACTTGACCAACTTCACCGGTCCTGTTGGCAACATCTACACGTACGTGAACGGGGCCCAAACCTGGACGTTCGACAAGTCCACCGCCGTGCTTACCCTCAACTCCAAGGCAGTTATCACCGCTTTCGGTATTCCTGGCTATGCCGGCGTCATTAACCAGACCACGACCCCAAAAACCATCGCTTTGACCGTACCTTTTTCGACGAATTTGGCGACGCTCGCGCCGACCTATACGTTGACCTCAGGGACGTGTACTCCAGCCAGTGGGGTCGCTCCGACACCGACTTTTGCCACCAGTCTTACGGCGACTTATGCCGCCACCGACGGAGCTGTGACGAACAACTACAGCGTGACGGTCAGCAAGGCCGTCGTCAGCACCGCGTGCGACATTCTAGCATGCAGCTTCGGCACGCTGGGAGCCGCCACAGTATCGGGCACCAAAATCACCATGATCGTGTCACCGTCCCAGAGCCTCACCGCGTTGGCACCGACTTTCACGATCTCACCGTTGGCCAGTCTCAGTCCGGTTTCTGGTACCAGCAGGGATTTTTCCACCGATCAGACCTATACCGTCACTGCCGAAAACGGCAGCACCTCCAAGACTTATACCGTGAGCGTGGTGTCCTATCAGAATTGGACCTACAACGCCTCCCTGTTCATCCTAACCACCCCGGACGGGGCCAACCTCCCAGCCGCTGCCTCGGAAACCAATTTCCCGCTGCTGGTGCGACTCAACGCCGGTAACTTCGACTTCACCCAAGCCCAGACGGACGGCAGCGACCTGCGCTTTGCCACCTTGGCGGGCACGCCGCTTTCCTATCAGATTGAGCAATGGGATTCTACCGCCAAAACCGCCGCAGTGTGGGTGAAAATTCCGACCATCACTGGCAATGCGAGGCAGGAAATCAAGATGTACTGGGGCAAGACCGGGGTGGCCAGCGAGTCGAACGGAGCCAATGTCTTCAATGCGGCTAACGGGTATGTCAGCGTGCTGCACATGAATGAAACGGCGACCGACGTGGTCGGCAACACCAGTCCCACCGATGCCGGCACCACCCTAACCACCGGCATGATCGGCAAAGGCCGCAATTTCACCTCGGGCAACGGGATTTTGGTCGGCCTGAGTCTCACCAACTTTCCCACCGGCTCCAACCCGCATTCGTCGGAAGCCTGGATCCGCCCCAGCGTCGCCGGCACCAATGTGATGGGCTGGGGCATCGAGCAGGGCCAAGGCAAGGTGGTGATGCAATTCGCCAGCCCACCCCACATGAACATGGATTGTTATTTCGGCGGTGGCAACGTGACGGGTGCCAGCACGCTCAGCTTGTCCCAGTGGATCCATGTCGTCCACACCTATCAGAGCGGGTCGGCGAAGATCTATGTGAACGGCGTGCTGGACGGCACCAACACCAGCGGCTCGGAGGCCATTCCCACACCCGCCAGAATGTATATAGGCGGTTGGTATGGCTACAATTACGTCGGCGACATGGACGAGGTGCGCATCTCCAACGTGACACGCTCGGCCAACTGGATCAAATTGGAATATGAGAACCAGAAGCCCTTGCAAACGTTGCTCGGGAATCTGGTGCAAGCGGGCTCAACGTTCTCCGCCTCCCCGTCTTCGGTGACGATCAATGAAGGCCTCAGCACCACCCTGACCGGCCAGGCTGGCGGTGCCCAGAAAGTCTATTGGAGCCTTATCCAAAATGGCGTGGAAACCGTGCTCGCCACCGATCAGTTCACTTATACGGTGACTGCCGGCCGAACCACTGGCAACCAATCATATATCATCCGCTTCAAGGGGATCTATTCGACTGGCAACCAAACGGTTGACATTCCCGTCACAGTCAACGACACGATTCCCGATCCGGTGTTCACATTGAGCGCCTCGACCAGCTTGTGGGATGGCCGCCAAACCATGACCGTCACGCCGGTCATCTCCAACCTGGCTACCTTGCAGACGGCCAACGTGGCCAACCTCAATTATTCTTGGAGCGTGGCGGGCGTGGCGGTGGCCAAGACGATCACCGCCGGCACGCCGACCGTACCGGGAGTGCTGACGCTCACCCGCGCCCAAGGCAGCGGCCCGATGACAGTGACGCTGGTGCTCGACAACGGGGGTTCCCTGATCACTGCCACCAAAACCATCACGGTCCAAGAGCCCGCGACCGACGCCTGGGTGCAACGCACGCCGGGAGCCACCGAAAAAGCGGTCAATAACCAGTTCTATGCGAGAGACCCAAATACCAACCTGGGCATGATCTATTACAATGGCACGGGTGCCGGGACCACCCCCGTTTATCTTAAAGTGTTCGCCACACCCGACGGCGGAACCGAGGCCCTCTACGGGGACATTCACCGCCTCACCCCTGTGGCCGGCGCCTATGGTTTCAGCGTACCCATCGCCGCAGGCAAGGTGACTTACAGGCTGGAGTTTGGCACAACCACCAATGGAACCGACACGAGTAGCGCCACGGTGACCAACCTGGTCTGCGGCGATGCCTATATCATCGATGGTCAGTCCAACGCCCTGGCCACCGATAATGCTGCACCCAACGACAGCACCACCGATCCGTGGATCCGCACCTACGGCCTAACATTGGGCTGGGGTTCTGCAATCAGCAAAGGCACGGAAATGCAACGCGGCCTGTGGGCTTGGTATTTGGCAAAATCCATGACTGCCACCTATAACATGCCAGTCTGCTTCATCCAAGGAGCCGTGGGCGGCACGCGGATCGACCAGCACCAGCCCAATCCGGCGGGCCAT
>JBAXOP010000485.1:0-3340 GCA_037133195.1 Verrucomicrobiota bacterium
CATGCCTTGCTCCAACAGCAAATCGAGAATCAACCGGATCTGCTCCTTGGGTAGCGCGCTGCCCGGCCTGTCCAGCACCACGAAGGCCGGTTTTGCTAACAGAATTCGTCCGACCGAGAACAAATGCTGCTCGCCGATGGCCAGCAAATCGTCCCAATCCTCATGCGCCTGCAAGCCGCCGACACGCTTGGCCACATCCGTTAGATCCAACCGTGCGAGCACCTCCATAATGGTGGCATCGGTGGTGGTCTCCGCGTTGTCCATCCGCACCAGGATGTCACGCAAAATGCCCGGCGGCAAATATGGGCGCTCCGCCAAAAACAAGATATCATCCAACCCGGGACGTACGATGCGGCCGCTGCCGGCCTCCCAAATACCTGCCAAAGCCCGCAACAGAGCGACCTTAGGCTCGTCCTCCAAGCCGGTGACCAGCCAACATTGGCCGCGCGGAATGACCAGGGTCAAATCCTGAATCAGCCGCCGCTTGCCGTCACTCGAAAACAACGACACCCCGTCAAACTCCACCCGCTCCCGCGCCTCCTCTAACACGATAGCCGATGGCTGGGTGTTGCGCGCCTTCTCCATCGCCTCGCCCAAGCCGTTGAGCCGCGCGGTGACGGCGGAAAAAGCGGAGATAGATTGAAACTGCGTGACGATAAGAGAGAGAGCGCCGAGCAAAGCGGAGAAAGCCATCGCCGATTGAGTGATGACCCCGAAGTCCTTGATCTCGCCCTTGATGAACAGCGGCGCGACAATCAGCGCCGGAATGAGTTGAATCAAATAATTATAACCCGTGGTAAAAAACCCCAGATTGCGGTTCACCTTGACGATGCGGCGGAAGTTTGCGGTCAGCTCGTCCAAACGTTGGCTCAGGCGCACCTTGAACCGCCCCTCACGATGTGCCAGTGCGATAGACTCGGAATTTTCCCTTACATGAATGAGTGCCGCACGGAATGACGCCTCCATATCGAGTTGGCGGTAATTGAGCCGGATCAACGGTTTGCCCAGCCAAATTGTTAGCAGGGAACCGCACAGAGCATAGCCGACCGCCACGCAAAAGAGCAGCGGACTGATGCTCCACAATACTCCGGAGAACGACACCGCAGCGAGGGAGCCGTTGAGGATCAGCAAAGTGAAAGACAAGGTGGTGGTGGTGAAGGCACGCACATCGTCGGCGATGCGTTGGTCGGGGTTGGCGATACCGGTGGCGGAATCCAACCGATAGTAGGTGCGCTCGTTCAGATAGAGGTCGGCCAAACGGCGGGTGAGCTGCTCGCGCCAAACCAGGCCCAGCCGCTCCTCAGCAAACCGATAGAACACAGCCACCGCCGTGGAACCGCCAAACACTCCGATATATAAGAGCGCATTTTGCCAGAACGCACCTGGGTTTTGGTGTTGGATGGCCGACATAAAATCGCGGCCGACATAGCTACCAAACACATTCAAGCCAGTGATGCCAAACATGCACAGCACCAGCAAAATCACGAAACGCAACGCCTTGGGAGCATACTCCGAGGCGGCAAGGTGACTGATGGCCCTGGCAAATCGCTGCCATGTCAAGCGAGCCCGTTGGATTTTTCCTTGGCACATCGCTTTATGGTAGCAGCAGCGCACGCTCAATCGACTTGAGAATACCGATGCGCCCGTCGCCGGTCTTTGATGAAGAAATAAGCAACTCCGGCGCAGACCCCAGCCAGGGACCGGCCGCCTCCTGAAACAGATGGATATTAGCCTGGAGTTTGGTGGGCTTGAGCTTGTCCGCCTTGGTGAACACCAGCGAAAAAGGCACGCCACAGCCTTCTAGCCAGCCGACAAAATCCAGGTCGATGCGTTGCGGCGTTAAGCGTGAATCTATCAGCACAAACACCCTGGCAAGGTTTGTCCGTTGTTCCAAATACTCGCTGATGAGTACGCTGAAATCGTATTTCCGCTGTTTGGTCACCTGTGCGAACCCGTAACCCGGCAGGTCAACCAAGCTCCACGCTTCGTTCATCAGGAAAAAATTAAGCAACTGTGTCTTGCCCGGCAGGGCCGATACCTTGGCAAGGTTGGCCTTGCCGCAAAGCATGTTGATGAGCGACGACTTGCCGACATTGGAGCGACCGACAAAGGCGAATTCCCGCCACGCCCAGGCGGGACAGGCGCTAATGTCCGCCGCACTGAGTTGGAAGGTAGCCGATTTTATTTTCATAATTGCAGGTGTTACCGACGAGGATGACCCGGCGGCGCCAGATAAAACCCTCTGGGACCCTTCCCCGGCGAGAACCAATTTCCTCACACGGCTAATTGCCTGCGAGAGGCTAGGTCATACCACTGGCGCATTCCAGCCTGGAATTCATTTGGCGGGTACAAACTTCAGTACGCCGCCATTGATGCAAAAACGCAGATCAGTGGGCGTGTGGAATCCCTCGCCACTAAAACGGTGGCCAAGATGGCCGCCGCAAATCGCACAAGTCACCTCGGTGCGCAGTGTGCCCGTGCTATAGTCATCACTGAGCTTCACGTTTTCGGCTTTGGCGGGATCGTAGAAAGAAGGCCAGCCACAACCGGAATCAAACTTATGCTGCGAGGAAAATAATAGGGCACCGCAACCTGCACAAGAGTAGGTCCCAGCCCCCTGTTGCTGGAATTGCTCGTACTCCTCACCGTGTGGCCGCTCGGTGGCCGCCTGCCGCAGGATGGCATATTGGCTAGGGCTGAGTTGGCTTTTCCACTCGGCGTCGCTCTTAACTACATGGGAGGCGGGTTCTGGAGGCGGGGTATTCATGGTGTGTTTGTTAGACTTACGGGCGGAGCAGGCCACCAGCGCCAGCGGCAATGAAAGCGTGATGAATATCCGGGTTGCGTACATGCACCAACGTCCATGGCCATGCGAGAAAAGCAAGCCGCGCGCACAAAATAGCATGGCACGCCACTGCTGGCTCAACCAGCGACCTGCTCGATGAGCATGGCTTTCATGTAATCGCGATTCATGCGGGCGATATGTTCGACGCTGATTTCCTTGGGGCAGGCGGCTTCGCATTCGTATTGGTTGGTGCAATTGCCAAAGCCCTCGGCATCCATCTGGCGGACCATAGCCAGCACGCGCTTTTGGCGCTCCGGCTGGCCTTGCGGCAGGTGGCCGAGGTGGGATACCTTGGCCGAGACAAATAGCATAGCTGAGGCATTCTTGCATGCCGCCACACAGGCACCGCAACCGATGCAAGCCGCGGCGTCAAACGCCGCGTCAGAATCAGACTTAGCCACGGGTATGGCGTTGGCGTCCACGGCCGAGCCGGTGCGCATGGCCGAGGCGATGAAGGCCTTCACAAAAGCTTCTTCGTGACCCATGGGGGACTCC
>JBAXOP010000486.1:0-3339 GCA_037133195.1 Verrucomicrobiota bacterium
GCAGGATGACAAGGCCAAAGTCACCTGCCTCCATGATGAAGCGGGCCTTGATGCGCAGCTCTACAAAGTGGAGCATGGAGTTGAATACGCGCTCGATGCGGGCCACGTTGAACGGCTTTGGCGGGCGCTCGGCAAGTTCGCGTTTGACTGCCTCGATCTTTTTTTGCTCAACCGGCTCGTGACCAACCTCCAGATTTAGGAAGCCCTCGGCACCGATAGCGCAAGCGCTGGCTAGCTGCGGCGGAACGGCGGAGCGCAGGCAGATGGCGTTGGGTTTGTCAGGCTGTCTGGATTCCGTCTCGATCAGCTCAGGCGTCGGGCTGTAAACAAGGGTGAGATCGTCCGCGATAAGCAGGCCGATGCGAATGCCGGGATGGTTATTGACGGTCAGGCCACGGCATAGCGCGGCAGCCTGAAGAATTCCCATTCCCTTGAAGTCCTTGTCCCCGTAGCCCAGGCGGCAGACCTCGGCATCCACATCAAGAACGATATGAATGGAATCGGTTGGGATTACCTGCATGGCCACAGCCCAGCGAGATGGCCAGCACGGCTAGGGCTTCGGCTAGGGATTTGAGGGCGCTCATGTGCCCTCCTTCCAGCCGATCGCACGAACTTTGCGGGACTCGGCGAAGCGTTGCAGGTCTGCGAGGTCGTATCTAACGTTTCTGCCGAACTTCACAACCGCCAGCTGACGGTCGGCAGTGAGTTGCTGGACGGTCCGCTTTGACACAGCGAGGGTCGCGGCGGCCTGGTTGACGTTCAGGAGCGATAAATGCCTGCCTCCATCATTTCCGAGGCGGGTTGATGTGGCCGCAATCCGGTCGCGGGCGCTGGTTTGGTCTGAATGTTGTCGGGTGGTATGTGGCGCGTTAGTCTGTGGCATGCCGCGAACTTAGGCAAGTTGCCGCACCTAGTATTTGCGGGATTAATGCCCCCATTAATCCCCCCATATCCCCGGCACAACTTCAACCGTCTTGAGCCCATCCAGCAATGCCCTCCCCAACGTCCCGCCGCGCTCCTCGCGAATTTTCTTAATGCTCCCATCCGGCGCATGCTCAAACTTGCTTGTGGTGCCACGGCTCGCAAGCTGGGCAGGAACAAGCCTGGGGTTGAAATCCAAGACTATCAAAATGGCGTTGACCCACTGCCGTCGCGTTGACTGACTGTAATCGGGCAGGTCGCGCACCCTTGAAAGCATCTTCTCATCGATCACTGAAATCTCCGTCACCGCGCGGAAAGCATCCATCACTCCATCGGGTTCGTTTGTCGTAGAATCTCCGCCGCTTGTGTATTTGATAGACCTCAAGATCGCGCGGGCAAAACTCACTCGTCGCAGATTTTGAATTGCAAAACCCTTTTCCGAATCGTAGCCGAGTTTATCAGGCTGACCTTTTCCGCCTGCTCTCACCGATCCGATGTGCATTTCGTTGGCCGCCTTCGCAACGGCATTGCGCTGCGTCCGGTCTTGCGGCAGCAACAGGGGCCATTGCAAAACGGCCTGCGCATAATCCAGATACAGCTCGTTGAGGCGTATGACCATGCCGCAGGTGATTGAGTGGAACATGCGAATGGCATCGTCGTCGCCGCTTCGCGCAAGTTTGTCGAGTCGGTCCAGCCAGTTCAACGCTTCATTGTTTGCGACGTAGGCGGGGGGCAATAAATCGTTCATCATATCGTTCATCGTGCGGCTTCCCTCCGTGTCTTGGGTTGCGCTTCCACGGTATCAGCGGGCGTGCTGGTCATGGGCACCACGTTGTCAGCGAGGGTAGCCGGGCGGATGTTGAAATACGGCTCGGCTAGTTCGGTTGGCACCAGACTGCGGTAATGTTTCTTGAGGACACTAACGGAATTTCCAACTTCATCAGCAACTCGGGCTTGTGGTCGAGGGCCGCCTGCATGATCGCCTCGGTGTCCTCAGGGCTGTACGCCTCGGGATCGCTCTCCGGCACCACCTCGGGTTCGAGATCGGCAACGACGTTCCTGTCGACCCAGCCCCGTGCAGGTGCCTCGCCGTGAGCCCAGAATGCCCGCAGGGTCGCTCTGTAGTGATTCCTGGAGAGCGGACCAAGCGGAGGATGTTCCTTGAGGTTGCCGGGGTTGCGGAGACTGCGGAGCGATGAAAGCCATTGGTCAACATCGGAGGTCGTGATTGCCGCCATTACCTTGTCGCCGTAGTTCCGTGAGAACCGACCTAAGTGGTCCCTGACGTTGGCTAGCTGGCGGACCTTCACGCGGCTTTTCTTGTAGCTGAGGAACAGCCCCACAGCATCGGCAACGGTGATCCGGTTTTGCTCCGCCAGTTCCATCCGGTCGCGGATCCCGACGAGCGCGTCCATGACCAGCACCTCAAAGCTGGGGACATTCGCGCCCATCTCGCGGAGGGTCGCGGATTCATCCCTGTAATGGTCGAACGCCCGCCGTGCCTCCGGCGTGATGTCTCCATGCCGGACGCCGTGGTTCGTGATTTCCAGTTCCTTGCCCTCGGCAAAGAGCCAGGCGGCGTTCTCATCGGCGAAGGCTTTGAACACCCGCTTGGGCTTGCCGCCTTGTTCTACGGAGAACCAGACTCGCCAAGGGCTTCGAGGATTGGCTATTGGTGAGACTTTACACTTTGTTAGAACGGGGCGTTTGGGTTGCTTGGCCATGCGCGGGAAAGTGCGCCGAAATGAGGCAGAATACCGGATAAAAAAGCGAAAAAAGCAGTTTCTAACAATTCCTCAAGTCACTCGGGGTAAGTCGTCGCTCCATAACGGGCTGCAGCCGGGGCAAGTAACCCGAGAGCTTGCACCGCCGATGGACTGACAACGACGGGACTAACTTGGCGTGGATGGTAGTGGCGAGCTTGAGACGTCAGCCCGCTTCGCAACCACTGCCGAGGCCATCGGCGTCATCAGCGACATCGTCGGCCTCGATGGCGATGCGGGTGTAGATGCTCTGAATATCCTGCTGGCTGAGCGCGAGGGTTTGGAGAGAGGCGAGAAGATGATCGGTGAAGCGGCGCAGGTGAGACTTGGTGATGCCGTAGCCGTGGTGGACATGAGCCAGCGGGCGGCCCGAGTATTGGAGCGGCCCGCCCAGCGCGGAGGAGAAAAATTCCACCTGCATGCGGCGGAGTTTTTCCATGGGAATATGTGCGAAAAACGGGCTGAGCTGCGAATCGGCCAACACGCGCTCGTAAAATCCGCCGATGAGGCGCTGGACCCCGGCGTCACCGCCGACCCGTTCGTAGAGTGATTGCTCTGGCATGACGCGGCAAGCCTAGCTGAGTCGCGGCGGCACGGCAACGGCAATCGCGGCAATCGCGGCAATCGCGGCAATCGCGGCAATCGCGGCAATCGC
>JBAXOP010000487.1:0-3329 GCA_037133195.1 Verrucomicrobiota bacterium
AAAATACGCAAAACCAAGAAATCCTCAGACCTTGAATAAATCTGTCCTGCACCCCCGACGGCATCGGTGCCACTTTCCGCATCGAACTGCCGGTCCATCCATCGTTATAATTCCTCTGTCCCACAAAAGGCATGAGCGTCAAGGAGAGGTGGCGTCCGGCCGCTATTGGCCCATGCGCAGGGCAAATTCAGCCGCTTGGCGGCCTTTTCTTGCGCATCCCACGGGCCGATGGGGGCAAGACGCCCAATACTGGCAGGTTAGCGCATGCTTTCGTTACAGAAAGCTCCGGGCAGGATGCCCGGGCCACAGTGGAGCGGGCATCCTGCCTGCCGCCTCTTCTTCATTCCTGCCTCTGCATGAACAAACCATCCAGTATCGACCCTTAACTTGACGCGCATGCCCGCCGGGCCTCACTCGCCGCTGCGCTCGCGGATGGCTTTCTCAGCAGCTTCTATGCGCACTAACAATTCCGGATCCGCGCCGGCCCGTGCGCCGTCGAGCACAGGCAAGCTGGCGCTGCCCCCCACCTTGCCGAGCATGTGTACGGCGGAATTACGCAACCCGCCTTTCAGCCCCTTGAACTGGCCGATGATGGTGGCCTCAATTGGCTGCCCCAGCTCGACATAGTATTGCTCCCAGGTGCCGGAATCTGCTAGCCACAAGTTATTGAGGATAGGCATAATGGAGATGCGTTTAGCTTTGACCAGCAAGGCGATCATCTCCCGAGGAACGGTTTTCTTGGCGGCCACGAGTTTTCGCAATGCCACCTCTGCGGCCTCTGCCGCAGAGTGGCCTTCGTCCGCCCAGCGCATCAGCGCCCGACACAGATCCTCCTTAAAGTCCACTGAGTCTTCCCTAAGCAGGGCTATGAGCCGACGGCTGATATCATTGCGGTAGAGCTTGGGCGCAGCGTCCGACAAGCGTTTGACGGCGGCTTGCACGCGCTCCAAGTCGATGCATTCGAGTTCGCGCTTGTTTAGCTCGTAAAATGCCGGATCCTCTTTGTCGGAAAGTTTATCCACCGGACCAGCAAGAAAATTGTTGTTGTCCACCCGGATTTCAATCACGTCAAGCTCCCGGTAAATTTGGCTCAGTTCACCTAACGGAGCTGCCAGATCGGCAAGTTTTTCAATCGGCATGCTCACTCCGGTCACTACCATCAGATAGTCATGGTGGCCGCGTGGATAGGGATGAGACGAGGGTTCAGCGTCAGCCGCGCGCAGCAGGTAATCGCGCACCAACAATTTGTTACCTTCGTCAAGCCCGCGCAGCCACAAGCCATAGGCATGTCTGCCCCCGCCTTCCTTGGCCAACCTTGCGTTCTGGCCAACGAGTGGATCGGTGCCGATGAGTTGCCGCAATTGGGTGATGCGCTCTGGCTCTGCGCCCGTTGCCTGCTTGCGGGGTATTGGATCATCGATTGCCACCGCCTTACGAGCCGGGGCATCGGTTGCGCCATCGGTGAACAACAGCGGCAGCGGCAGCAACGTGCCACTGCACAGCAGAGAAAACAGCAGCGCCGTTTTGCGTGAGCGGGGGTTGGCGTAAAAAAGCAACACCGTGGCCATCACCGAAGCAAATCCTGCCATCATCAGCCGATTGGCGGTTGACATCCCATCCAGCGCGCCACCACGGCTAGCCCCGAAAAATAGCAACAGTGCAATTAACACAACCCCGCTCACCGCCGCCGCCCCGGCGATCATTCGTTGCGGCGCCACCGGCTCAAAGCTCGACGCATCCGCATTATCCGTATAACTGATGGTTTGCAGGCCTTCGGGCACTGCCGCCACGATCGGCACCCTCTGGTAACGGTTATGCGAAAATTGCGGATGCTCGCCCGGATAAAATTTGCGCGAGCGTAAAATCACCTCATCGGTGATACGAAACCGTTGCTCGCAACCACCGCATTCCACCGTGCGTTCACGCAGCTCAGCGCCCACTTTGAAGCGCTGTCCGCAACTCGGACAGCGAATCAATATCTGCGGGGTTTCATCGGGGGATGCTGCCATGGCTCACCGCCACTATGCATTCTCCTCAGGCCAACGCAACGCCATACATCGCTAGTCACTATCATATTAGCAGTTTCCCGCCGGCCCCAACATGCCACCCGGACATGGCGGCGGCCTGAGGACTACCGCCAGCGGAGGCATTTGCGGCCTGGGGGAGATTTTTTTGAGTTACCGGTGATTCAACCCTTTACAAGCCGCGTGGAACCGCTATTTTGCGCCCCGAATCCCTCTGGAGAGGTGGTCGAGTGGTCTATGGCACCCGATTCGAAATCGGACGTGGGGTGAAACTCACCGTGGGTTCAAATCCCACCCTCTCCGCCATACGGGTCCTGCAGGAGCGATTTCGCGACATTGCGCGTATTCATGGGGATTTTCGCGTTTTTTATTTAGTTAGACACGCATGATTTCGCAGCGTTGAAGGCCCATATTTGAAGAGGTTGGAGCGAAATGTGGATTCATATCCCTGGCTCAGAACGCCGCTGGATTGGTCCCACTCTTCCGCCCTGACCGTGAAATCTGGTATTTGGTTCCGGGTGTGAGATGGGACAAGGATTGGGAAAGGGTTCCCCCGGATTGCAAAAAGGCCACCTGATTCCCATGCGGTGCGGACGGGCAATCGGGGGTCATGTCGGTGCCGTGAGCCAACCGACCAAACCAGGAATTGTTGCAAGGGTGAAGTGGATTCCACACGCTTGAAGACCACGTCGCGGGAGGCGCCGGTAGCCGCGCCATTCTGCCAGATGGTCACCTTGTTTTCGGTCACGACCAGCTTGGTTAGAGATCTGCCTAACATCGGCAACCAAACCGTGAGGATAGGCCGGCTGGCAGGGTGACGTCCATGGTCATCTGATCGCCGTTGAGCGCCCAATGATTGCTGATCAAACCGTTGATGGATTGGTAATTCGCCTTTGGTGAAGAGCGTGGCGTAAAATTGGTATATCGGCCCTTGCCATCCGGCACGTTATCCATGCCGTTGCCCAACACGAGGCCGACCGCGTTGGCCCCGGTTATGAGCATCGCGGAGACATCCCAAGTGTCATAAAGAACGGTTTTATTGTTAGCCGCACAACCCTCATCTCCCTACTTCACATCGATCCAGCGCCCCGTGCGCACAGTCACCGGCCCGAGCAGTCCGGAGGGCAGAAGCGAACTCTCTTTCTGATAGTGTTTCCAGGTGGTGAAGGTGACGCGTTCTTTCACGGGTCGCGGCGTGCCTTTGACCAGCCATTCGGGCCAAGCGGCTATCCTGGCCCCATCCCATGCGAGGTCATCCGGGAATTGTTCATCGCCGATGAGCCGGTTGGGCCAGAGGTTGGTGAC
>JBAXOP010000488.1:0-3315 GCA_037133195.1 Verrucomicrobiota bacterium
AGCACCGCCTAGCAGCGGATTAGTGGGTCGGCCGAGGCCGTCCGACCCTACCTGGGCAAGCCGCTGCAGCTGCGTTTATCACCCGTTTGTCACCCGTTTTTGGGGTTCCCGGCCCGCCGCCAAGCCCCTAGTTTGGGCGTTTAATGGGTTTTTCTCCGGGATCCCAGGGGCCGCTGGTGCGCACGGGCGGCGACGCATTTTCATCTGCGTTTGTCACCCGTTTGTCACCCGTTATAGGTGTTTCCGGTTCGTCGCCAGGTTGCTAGGTTGAGTGCCGCTGCGGGCGAGGTGTCATTGCCGGTCCATGCGCCGCGCCTCATCACCGCCTCACCGCAGACAAGTGAACGGCCCGAGAACTAGCCGCCCAACATTGTCCCAATCCCTCATCATCAATCACTCATCCGCAGTTCCATTTTCCTCTTTAGGGTTAGAGTTGCCCTGGGAGTCCTGAGCCATGCCGATCCTCGTTTCCATCGTTGAAGATCACGCGCCGGTCCGCCAAATCATGGCCGAGCGGATCGCCCAGGCACCGGGCATGAAACTCAGGCGCACCTATCCGGACGCCGAATCCGCGCGGGAGGATCTTCCCCAACACCCCGCCGACGTGGTGTTGATGGACATCAACCTGCCCGGGCAGTGCGGCATCGAGTGCGTGCGGCACTTGAAGCCGCTGCTTCCAACCACGCAGTTCGTGATGGTGACGGTGTACTTGGATGCCGAGCGGATCTTCAAGGCCTTGGCGGCGGGCGCGACCAGCTATCTGTTGAAACGCGCCACCCACACGGAACTCTTGCAGGCCATCCGTGAGGTGGCGGCTGGCGGCTCGCCGATGAGTCGCAACATCGCCCGCCACATCGTCGAAACGCTTCGCGAGGTACCGCCCGAGTCGCCCGACGTGGAGCGGCTCAGCGACCGGGAACTCGACGTGCTGCGCCTGCTCGCCAGCGGCCAGGGATCCAAGGAAATCGTCGCCGAATTGAACCTCGGTATCATCACCGTCCATACACTGGTCCGCCGCATCTACGAGAAACTCCACGTCCACACCCGGCGCAATGCCGTGGCCCGCCTCCTGCATACCGGCTAACCGCTCCAGGCACGGTAGCTGCCGCGAGAGTAGAGTTGTCCCTTGCCGTTTTGTCACCCGTTTGTCACCCGTTTTTCTTGTTCTGGATTTGCCGCCGCACCGTTACCCTTCATAACCACAGACCACAATAACCTAATAAAATCTCCAACCATGAAAACTTCATCCCCATCTAACACCACAATCACACCCGGGAACTTCCGGTACCTGCGCAGGCTTTGCGGCCTGGGCATCGCGGCCATCGGGCTCGCCGCCCCGCTCGCCTCGGCGAATACCATCCCCGTCGCGAATGGAAATTTCGAGACTGAATATGGTTCTAATACTAACAAGACTACTAACTGGGTCAAACTTACAAGCTGGTCCTTGGAAAACACGACCACCGGTAGTTTGCTCAATTCTACCGGGGGATTTTCTCCCGACCCCGACGGTGGAACTCACTTCACGCGATTCACATGGAATGATGCCGGTGCGGAACAGGACTTGAACACGAACGTTGCGGTCGGAGATACGCTTTCGGTGACGTTCAATTTCGGGAGAGCTACAAACCGCTGGGGCGGCTCGAATAATACAGGGGTCGCATATTTCAAGATTGGCTCGCAATTCTACACCCAGACTTGTGATGTAAGCAGCCAGACCGCGGGTACTTGGAAGAGCTTTACGTTTACCACCACAGCGACAAATGCAGGTGCGTTGATCCTCGGTTTCCGGGTCGCGCCCTCAAGTAACAACCAATATGTCAGCTTGGACGGCGTCAGTGATGTCACTTTGACGCCGGCGGCCAATGACCCGAACGCGCCGACCTCAACCAATGCCACGCTGGCGGCTGATGAGAACGTGCCAAAGACGCTGACCGAAAGCGATTTCGGCTACGCGGATCCGAATTCAAGCCCGCTTGCCAACGTGCAGATCACCTCGCTCCCGGCACTGGGCACCCTGAAGAATGGCGGAGCCACCGTGGTGATTGGCGAACTACCGCTGACGGTTGCGGCAGCCAACATTGGCAACCTGACTTACCTGTCGCCATTGGTAGGGTTCGGTAATAATTACACGACAATTGGGATCAAGGTTCAGAATTCGGCAACCCCGACCGGCCTTTGGAGCCTCCCCGCGATCATGACGGTGAATGTGACGCATGTGAACCATGCGCCCACCTCCACCGGCGGCGCGGCGATCATGTCCGTGAGAACAGCCACCTCAATGCCGTTTGCGGCGTCAAACTTCCAGTTCTCGGATGTCGATGCCGGCAATACCTTGCAAGCGATCAAGGTGAAGTCCTCCCCGCTCCATGGCACACTGAGTGTGGCCGTAGACACTGAAATTCCCGTGGCCAATATCGGGACCCTCACCTACACGCCAACTCCTGGCTACACCGGAACCGATTCGTTCGATTTCCAGGTGAGCGATGGGGCGCTCTTCAGCGCGAATGCCACCATGGCGATCTCCGACACGACAGACATCCTGGTGCAGGACGGGAGCTTCGAGACGCCGGGGGTTGTTAATCCTTATAATACCGTTTCTTGGGCAGGGGTCGCAGCCCCGTGGACTCACAGTGAAGGAGTTTGGGGTCAGGTTAAAAGAGCTGCAACCACCCTCCCCGATAACGGCGGTGGCACTTGGGTTGCGAACATCAATGATGCAGCAACTACTGTAATCTCCCAGCCTCTGGGGTCATACTCCTTCATCGAGGGTGACACCCTTACGGTGACATTCGACGTTGGGAGGACTAACTACGGCGGAGGGATATTTGAGGCCTTGTTCCGCGTCAACGGCGTCGCATTATCCCCGCAATCCTATAATAACACCACCCAAACTGTGAACACGTGGGCTACCGACACGTTGACCACAATCATTCCAAGCGCGGTCACAGATGGAGCACTCACCCTGGAATTCAGATGGCTGAGCGGCCGTGTGGGAAATCTCGACAAGGTCAGCAATGTGAGCGTGGGGCATGTGGGCGTGGACCCGAACGCGCCGACCTCAACCGGCGCCACGCTGGCGGCCTTGGAGAACACGGCGACGGCGCTGGCCGCAGGCGATTTCGGCTACGCGAACACAGCTCATCCGGCAAGTCTTCTCGCCGCGGTGCAGATCACGGAACTCCCGGCGCTGGGCACACTGAAATACATAAGCACCGCAACCCCAGTGGCGAAGGATGACATTATTTTGGCGGCCGACATTGGCAACCTGTCTTACCTGTCGCCGTTGCATGGGTTCGGTACTCCTTACGAGACGAT
>JBAXOP010000489.1:0-3309 GCA_037133195.1 Verrucomicrobiota bacterium
AAAACCGCCCCATGCATGATGGATGATGCTAACCTATATGTTGATTTTGTCCAATGGCGGCAATCGCCGACCCAACGACCGGTCTGACGAAAGTACGGAACCAGCACGTCCTGGATTTCTCCAGTTCCTGCATAGTGGGTGATCGCATTTAGCACTACTTCTTCTGTAATCATGTTTTTGTTTGTTATCAGGAAATCATTCCGGTGCAAAATGTGGCCTTTAGAATTTGGCAAAATCCGCGCCAGAATCCGTTTCTGTCGTATTGTTAGTTGGAAGATCGCATCCATTCCTCCTCGGGAACCAAATACACGGTGACTGCGTGAAAGATCATGAGTTCCGACTCCATCAGAACCGCCCATGAGTGTCTCAAATCAAGGCTGGAGCTGCGTCTGAACGTGCCAAGGCAATAACACCCCCAGCGCCCGACGATGGCCGAGCGACAATATGCCAGTATAAACTCTACTTTGCCGATCTTTTGAGTGATCAGGAAGACTCCTCCGACATCCGAATTCAGTTGGAAGAGACTGTCGTCGGAGATTTCCCGATCCCCCCTGCCTCCATATTCAAAAAATTGTTTCATCACCTACTACACGCCTGAAATCGTGGCGTTGTGAAGGCCAGTCGATGCTTTTTCTGAAAAATTGCGAAATTTTAACTTTTTTGGGATCGCGCCTTCACAAAATGGAGGTTCACCGCGTTAGGAATGTGGAGGGCATCTTCCATCAACACCATGACAATTCATTACCGAACCCATACGACCAAAAACTTGATTTGGATCTCCGACATTCACCTCGACATGGTGCATGATGACGTAAAGCGGCGCTTCCTCGATAAACTCGCAAACGCCCGTTGTGATGCCGTTCTGATCACCGGCGACATTTCATCATCCGAGTATCTGGTTGCCCACCTCACCGAAATTTCGCACGCCTGTGGATCGACTCCCTGCTTCTTCGTGCCTGGCAATCACGACTATTTTGGCTCGTCGTTCGCCATGGTGGACCAAGCGATCGCAGACCTCTGCGCCCGCCATCGCAACCTCATAGCGCTGGGACACGGGGAAATTATAGAGCTGTCCCGAAACACCGCGCTTATTGGATGTCGCGGGTGGTATGACGGACAAGCTGGTGCCGGATCGCGAACCAAGGTGGGAAGCGCGGACCGCCATTTGATTAAAGACTTTCGGAATCTTGATCGGGCTCGGTATTTCGAAACATTGCGTATGCTTGGCCACGAATCAGCCGCCTATCTTCGCCGTATCCTGCCCATGGCGCTCACCCGCTACAGTACCGTACTGGTGGGGACTCACATACCTATATGCACCCAGGTCCTGCGTCACGGAGGGACATTTTGCGAATTGGATCGCCAGCCGTACTTTTCGAACCGCTCCGCCGGAAATGCTATTGTGGGGATCTCTCGGAACTTTTCCGGCAGGCACATTGTTGTGTATGCGGGCCACTCCCATTGCTTTGCGGAATTTAGCCTGAGCTCCAATCTTAAAATACGAGTTGCCGGGGCTCAGAGGGGCTTTCCGACTTTCCAGCCGATGATCACCATCGACTGATTTCGGTTCAGACCGGGTTTGAGAATCCTGTCCCGAGGCGACTTTCGCCGCGCTCGGGCTGCGATGCAAAGGTTCTGGTGCTATGCGCACTTATAACAAGAAAGATTGTAAAAAACAAAAGAAATCAACCAAGAAGAAATTGAACCGTCTGGACGATCTGGAGCGAATCGCCGTGGAGTTGGACGCGATTTGTCGCCAACGCTTGGCAGACGGAGCGATTCACGGCGGAATTCTTGCGGGAATGGAACCTGCAATCCGCCAACAAGCACTGATCAAGTTGATTGGAGGTTTCCTTCAGAAAAATGCCGACTATATCAAAGCCCGGAAATCAGGTGACAAAGGCGCGGTCCATAATGCGATGAGAAGGTGTGCCGCGATTGCGATGGCCTACAGCAAGGCGGAAATCGCCGTGGAACTGGGTTGCCATTTGTATCGAGGAACACCAGTGGATGAGAACAACGGAGGGTTCTCCCTGCATCCATCGCTGGTGAAACCTTCCGATTTACCCGCGAATGTGAAGGCCAGTATGGTGATGATCAGCGTGAACCGGGCTGTCCGGGAAGGAAGCCTGAGCGTGGCAAATGCCAGCATTGTCGCAATGGTCTGCGACAAGGGGCTTCCTGTTAGCGAGGTTGCTGAATTGGTAAGAATCGAACCGAGCGCAGTCTACCAGCAGCTTCGGCGGGTGAAGAAGGTGCTTCCCGAGATGATGGAGCGAGTGGAGGTGCCGTGGAATTTTTAGGTGAATCCCCCGTAGCGCCCATGCACAACATCACAAACCATTCTTGGTATTCGAATCCGGATGCAGCAACCGCAATGGTGGCATTGCCACCGCCAAGAGATATGCCCCGACCTGCCTTTCGTTGGCCGGGCCGGCAAAAGAACACATAATCTTATATCTGAGGGATTTAGAGTTCGCAAACGGATTCCAGGATCGTTCAGACCAACAACAAGAACAGGCAGGAGGAACGGTACCGCGAAGAAACATTCGAGGTTCTACCAGACTTCCTGCCACAAACAAATACAACAGAAAGACACCAATACCATGAAATCAACCATAGAATTCGCATCACCCGAGGACCTCAGAAAGATTAGAGAATCCACACCGTGGACCAGCTCCCGCAAGGGATCCTATAACGATTCGATCCTGCTCCCCGGATACGCATCGCGCAAACTGCGCTTCCCCGTCGGCAAGACGTTGATACGCATCGTTCCATCTATCAAACCAAGCGTGTACGATTGGATGATCGGAGTGCAGGCTATCAACTACACGGGTGGCCGTCATACGCACCCGAGGACCCTTGGGCCTGGAAAGAGCGTGTTTGATCACGCGTTCGCGTGGTTCAAGGCTAACAAACCATCTGCCTTGTTTTCGGGCGCCAATCGTGATGGTTACCGGCTGCTGACGGACCCGGTCAGCGTGTTCTGGGTCATCGTTGAGGATCGCGGAAACTTGGTTGCCAGAATTTTCGTCGGGTCCGGATACGACAGCTCCAGAGGTGGGATCCCAGGGCTTGGCTGTCAGATCTACAAGATGGTCAAGGATTTAGCTGAGGAGGCGAATCCATTGGCGGATCCGGTCGATCCGGTGGAAGGCGTGATGCTCTGTGTGGAAAAGATCCAGCCGGCTGGCGCAAAATTCGCGAGTTACTCGATCAGACTTGGAAACACTCCGACGCCCATGTCAAAACTCATCAGTTTGATGGCGGAGGAGGAGGTCGCGGCACTTTGTCCGCTAGAGAACACTA
>JBAXOP010000490.1:0-3293 GCA_037133195.1 Verrucomicrobiota bacterium
TGCGCCTCAAACCCCAGCACCGCAACCGCATGGAGGACCTCTACTCGATGGTCAATGAAGGCGGCGGCAAAGCCCAGCTCAAGCTTATCCTCAAGTGCGATGTCCAAGGGTCCGTCGAGGCTATCAAAAAAGCCATCCTCGCCATCGAGTCCGCCAAGGTCGAAAGTACCTTCATCACCGCCGCCGCCGGCCCGATCACCGAAACCGACGTCCAATACGCCTCCTCTGCCGACGCCATCATCCTCGGCTTCAACGTCAAGGTCGAAGCCAAAGCGGTCAAGGCGGCCAAGGCTGCTGGTGTTCAAGTCAAGTTGTACTCGATCGTGTACGAACTCATCGATCAAGTCCGCGAAGCCATGCTCGGCTTGTTGGAGCCGCTCAACCGCGAGTCGGTCATCGGCCACGCCGAAGTTCGCAAGGTATTCAAACTCTCCCGCGGCCGCGCCGCCGGTTCGTTCGTCACTGATGGACGCATTCACCGCAAGGCCCATGCCCGTGTCTTGCGCGATGGCGTGCCGGTCTTCGACGGCAAAATGTCCACCCTCCGCCGCTTCCAGGAAGAGGTCGAGGAAGTCCGTAACGCCTTCGAATGCGGTATACGCCTCGGCGAATTCAACGAGTATCTGGAAGGCGATATCATCGAGTGCTACAAACTTGATAAAATCCCCCAGACGCTGTGACCGCTGCGCTGAAATTCTAAATCTTAAATTCTAAATCCTGAACGGAATTAAGATGGGAAATAGAGCCATACCTGACCGCGCGCCCACCACTCTCTTCGTTTAGAATTTCAAATTTAAGATTTAGAATTTACCTACCATGCGCCGCTTAGACCGAGTCAACGAATTGCTCCGCCGAGAAATTGGCGCGGTCATCCAGCGCGATTTCGCCTGGCAGGGTGCCTTGGTGACCGTCAGTGACATTGAAATCACCCAGGACCTCAAGGAAGCCAAGGTCTGGATGAGCATCCTCGGTGGTAACGTCGCCGCCGTGTTGGACAAACTCAACCGCGCCCACGGTGCCATCCAATCCCGCGTCATGAAACGCGTGGTTCTCAAGTCCACCCCGGTGCTCCACTTCTATCACGATACCTCTGCCGTGCGCGGCGTTGGTCTCGTCAATCTCCTTGAGGCCGTGGACTTACTTCCCAAGGCCCCCGAGGAAGAGCCCGAAGATTGATCCTCGCGTGTGAGCCTCCAGACCCGCGAGTTTGATTTCCACTTGCCCGACGAACTCATCGCCTCGCGCCCGCTCGCCGAGCGCTCGGCTTCCAGAATGTTAGTGATTCACCGCGACAGCGGCCGCATCGAACACCGCTGGTTCCGAGAGTTTCCCAATTTCCTGCGACCCGATGATTTATTAGTTCTCAACGACACCAAAGTGCTGCCCGCACGGGTGCTCTCCGACGACGGAAAAATCGAATTGCTTTGCCTTGAGCGTGTCTCAGAAAGCGAATGGCGTTGTTTGGTGCGCCCCGGCAAGCGCATGAAACTCGGGCGTACGCTCAGTGTTGGCGGCATCAGCGGCTGCGTCGCAGAGGTGTTTGCCAATGGCGACCGCCTGCTGCGCTGGAGCACGCCGATTGATCTCCATGAACACGGGCAACTCGCCCTGCCACACTACATGGACCGCCCGCAGGAGGCGGCCGACCTCGATCGCTATCAAACGGTGTTCGCCCGCGAAGAGGGTGCCATCGCCGCTCCCACCGCCGGACTCCATTTTACTCCGCAAATGTTGGAAAAATTGCCGCACGCATTCCTCACCTTGCACGTCGGCGTGGGTACCTTCCGCCCGGTGAGCGCCGAGCTGCTGGCTGACCATATCATGCACTCGGAAAATTTTCAGGTCAGCGCCGCCACTGCGGCCGAGGTGAATGCGGCGGCGCGGGTGGTGGCGGTGGGCACCACAGTGACCCGAGTATTGGAGCACCTGCACACCGCGCATGATAATACCACTCAACGAATCGCCCCTGGCCACCATTGCGGCGCGACAGACATTTTTATATATCCGCCCTACGCATTCGGTGCGGTCGGCGGCTTATTGACGAATTTTCACTTACCGCAAAGCACCTTGTTGATGTTGGTATGTGCATTTGCCGGCCGCGAACTCGTGCTGGAGGCCTACCGCCAAGCGGTGGCCCAACGTTACCGCTTCTACAGTTACGGAGATTGCATGTTGCTGGTGTGAGCCGAGGTGTAGATGGATTGAGGTCTTTTTTGGGCGAATCCTACACGCCCTTCTGATTCCCTGCCCGAGCCGTTTGAGCCGCTTTGCCGGCATCTCCTGCGCTTAGTACGCGAACACCTCGTCCTCTTTGAAGAAGCGCCGCAATTCCTCCGCCGCCGCTTCCACCGAGTCCGACGCGTGGCAGACGTTGACCATTTTGTCTTCGCCGTAATCGCCTCGTATGGTGCCGGGGGCCGCCGCCTTGGAATCCGTCGGCCCCAATAAATCGCGGATCGCTCCAATCGCATTTTCCCCTTCCAGCGCCACTGCCACCACTGGTGCCTGCTTCATAAATGAAACGATGCTTGGGAAAAACACCAGATGGGTGAGATGCGCGTAATGCTCGTGGAGGATCGCCTCGTCGAGTTGCATCATCTTGATGGCGCGTATCTGAAAGCCGGCCGCTTGAAAGCGCGCCAGCACGGGCCCGACCAAGCGCTTGGCGACGGCATCCGGCTTGAACAAAACGAGTGAGATCTCAGTTGACATGCCTAGGCAATACCCCGGCCCTATCCCCCGCACAAGCGCGAATCTGAACTCATGGACTATTTATCTGTCCCCATGTCCGACTCATTGCTGAAGAAGTCTGCATTTTTTGATGCTGCGTTAGGCATAAAAACCCAAGCATAACAGCGGATATCGGGCAACCTGTAAAATCGACAGGGAAAAATTTCACAAAAAAGCTTGCTGGGTTGTGAGGCTTTACACAATTTAACTGTATATCAGCCTTTGAGCAACTTCACTAATATTATACCATCATGAAACGTAAAGTCACCGTATTCTCCCGGATCCTTAGCTTCAATTCCGCCCGCCGCGCAGGCTGCCGGGTGGTTTCCACGCTGTTGGCCATCGGCGCGCCCTTTCTGCTGCTGACGTATCAGATGCAGGCGTCCCCGGCGATCCAGACCGGCGGCAGCGTCAGCGTGGATGGTGCTGGAGGCAATATCGACGGGGCGGGCGGCAGCGGCTACTTTGTCCAAGGCGGCAATCTGAGCATCAGCAACGCCACATTGATGGACTTTTCGACCAAGGGCGGCAACGGCAGCGGCGGTGGTGCGGGCATGGGCGGC
>JBAXOP010000491.1:0-3288 GCA_037133195.1 Verrucomicrobiota bacterium
CTGGTGGCGCCGAGGATGCCGTGATAACTGCTGGCCACGCCACCGCCGGTAGCGACGTTGACAAATGCGCCGTCCCAACGCCGTGCGAGGTCGTAATACCAGCGGAGTTCCTTCATGAAGGCGGCCATGGCCAGCGGGCCGCCGCAATTGGCGGCGACGGGTCCCCAGAGGTAGCTGAAGCCATTGCCGGTATGCCCCCATTCCCGCGATTCGTAAGACGCGGTAACCATTTTAGTGAAAAACCGCGTTTCGGGCCGATTCTCTTGTAGCGCGAAAGCCATTGCTGTCATTGAGGTTTTGCCGTTGTCATCATGCCCGATGCCGGGCGGATGCTCGCCGTATGGCACATATCCCTTTCCCGCATAGTAACCAAAAAATTTATTAGAGCTAATGATAGCGGGTTTAAGTTCCGGGGCGTCGATGCCACATTTTTCTGCGAGCACCAGAGAGATGAAGCAAGGCAGGCCGGTGGCATTGACGGGGCCATAGGGTGGGACAGGGCCGTGGAGTTGGCCGTTGGGGCCGGGCGGCACATATCCATGTCCCCAGGTGCCGAACACGCCCTGGCCGCGGGCGATGGAGGTGGAGTAGGACCGGATAGCCGGCAAGACGGACTTATCGCCGGTGGCGAGGAAATACTCGCAGAGGAACAAGTTGTTATATCCGTGATGCCAAGTGATCATGCCGCCATTGCTGGAAGCTTTCCACAGGGCTTCGACATTGGGCGTTTTATCGGCGAGTTCCCTGGCGCTTTTGCGAACCCTCTCGAGGTATTCAGGGCGGCCCGTTGCTAATAGGGCGAGTTCGTTGATGTGGAGACTGTTTTCCTTGGTGAAATCCTTGAGCATGACCGCGAGACCCTGTTCAAGGATTTTGTTGGTTTTTGGGCAAGCGTAGGGCGATGTATCGCTGTAGCTGCCCATCACCTGGAGTTTTAACTCGATGGTTTGGGTGGCACCCTTGCGCCACACGCTCAGTGGCAGGATTCCTTGGGCCGCTTCGGTTTCCGCCTGGCCGATTGCCCGACCGAAACATTTGCGTGCGTCATCGGCAAACGGTTGGCCGAATACGCCGACAATTACGTCGCCGCTGGTCAATTTGCCATCGGCGGGCGAGCCTTTTTCCACATGGGTGACGAGGATTTGGCGGCTTGTTTCGGTCATGCCGGACTCCACCTGCATCCAGCCGAGGGCCCCGGTGGGACCGAGGTTATAGCTGTTAGCTGTTTTCGGTGGTGTCTCCTGGGTCAAGTCGAGGGTCGGTGCCGGTGGTTTGGCGGCGTGTGCCGGCAAGGTGCCGAGCAGGGCCAGTGCGAGCACGGCGATGGCGGGAAAGGAGGTCGGATGTTGGAGGCGGGCGGAAGCGGGAGGCGGCTGGACATTCATGGGGGATAGCGAGAGCAATGGGATTGACCAAATTCATTGACTGCGGCCAGCCGCAGGATCTTTCATCCGACCCGGTTCCATGCGAATTCTTTTTCCACCGCTTAGCCTCCCGAGTAGAATGGAATCAACCTCTATCGTGTAGAGCAGCGCGTAAGGGAACACATGGGTCAGACAACGGCGTACGTCTGCCTCGAAGACGCACGGAACCGCGTGCTCGTCGGCATTTCTTGGTTGTCACACATTCCACTTCCTGCTCTATACTTTTGAGCGATGATACATCATATCCAATATCGTGAACTGGGTCGTACCGGATGGGTAGTCTCAGAAATCAGCTTCGGCGCTTGGGCGATCGGCGGGACATGGGGCGACGTGGACGACACGGAGTCGTTGGCTGCCCTCAATCGTGCGATCGAGTTGGGCGTCAACTTCATCGACACCGCCGACGTGTACGGGGATGGCCGCAGCGAACGCCTGGTGGCTCAGGCGCTGCGTGACCACCCGGGACAGCGCATTTACGTTGCGACCAAAGCTGGCCGCCGGTTGCCGAAGCAGACCGTCGAGGGTTACAGCCGCGAGAACCTCACCGCCTGGGTGGACCGAAGCCTGAAGAACCTGAAAGCCGACACGATTGATCTTCTCCAACTCCACTGCCCGCCGCAGGAGGTTTACGACCGACCGGAGGTTTTCGGCATCCTGGATGACTTCATTTCGGCCGGCAAGCTGCTCCACTACGGTGTCAGCGTTGAGAAGGTTGAGGAGGCCGTTAGGGCGGTCGAATTCCCCGGCGTGCAGACGGTGCAGATCATCTTCAACATGTTCCGCCTCCGACCGGCCGAGAGATTTTTTCCGCTGGCTCAGGAGAAGAAGGTGGGCATCTTGGCACGCGTGCCGTTGGCGAGCGGCATGCTCACCGGCAAACTGAAACTCGACAGCCAGTTCGCAGCAGACGATCACCGCACCTTCAACCGTCACGGCGAGGCGTTCGATATGGGTGAGACATTCTCGGGCGTTCCGTACGAGGTTGGGTTGGCCGCTGTGGAGGAGTTGAGCAAGCTGGTACCGACTTGCGCGACCATGCCGCAGTTCGCGTTGCGCTGGATCCTGATGTTTGATGCGGTGAGCTGCGCTATCCCCGGAGCCAAACGTCCCTGCCAGGCCGGGGAGAACTTCGCCGCCGCCAACATCCCTGCACTCTCACCCGAGACGATGGCGGCCGTTCAGGATGTGTATGATCGGTTGATCAAACCGCACGTGCATCAGCGGTGGTAGACGACCTTGCTTGATCCTGGATAGGAAATAGAAACCACGGATTTCACGGGATGCACGGATTAAGAATGAGTTATAAAGTAATTGACAGACACCTTTAGGGTGAGCCGTGGAGTAGATGGATTGAGGTCTTTTTTCCGTGTATTCCTCTTCAATCCAATATGACTTGTGTTACGACGCGCGGTTGGGTGACTCCGTATAGCAGCGACCAGATAGGCTGCGGCCAGATGCCAAAAAGCAGCACCGAAGCAGTTAGAACGGCGATGCAGGCGGCGCTGATCGGCGGCATGCTGATGGGAGTAGCGACAAGCGGCGGCATCCACCACATTGCCCGCCCCCACATAGACCCCCTCCGGATAATTGGATTTGATCCAGTCGATTGTTTTTTTCTGCCAGACGGTGAATCCATCGGAAGAGTCGATGCACAGGACATCCGCGCCGGCTTCCAGCAGGGCGGGAACACGTTCCTTGTAATCCCTGGTGTTGATACCCGCACCGGAAATATAGCTTTTATCCTCGTCCAGCAGTTCGTATGGATTCTCCTTGTGTTCGTCGTAGTCCTTGCGGAATACCATGGAAACCAGATTGAGGTCTTTGTCGACGATGGGAAGCTGGTTGATCTTGTGGTCCCAGATGA
>JBAXOP010000492.1:0-3255 GCA_037133195.1 Verrucomicrobiota bacterium
CCATTTCCAAAGCCGTCGGACTCGGCACAACTGGTGCGGCACGGCATCTATGCGGTGATCCGCCACCCGCTCTACACCAGCGTCATAGCGGTATCGATTGGCTGGGCCTTGGTCTGGCAAAGCTGGCCGTCTCTGCTAATTGCGGCAATACTGATTCCATTCTTCCACGCCAAAGCCCGCCACGAGGAGCGTTGGTTGCGAGAAAAATTTCCCGAATATGCGGAATATGAACGGCGTGTTCGCCGATTTCTACCGTGGATCCTTTAGGCCATGTTTTCTTGTGGGCAGCGCCTCCATTGGATAAGGTTGGACAAAGAAATAGTTGATGACGTCCTCCCTCATTTGCAAGCGTCGTTCCAAACCCTCCCCACGCAACCTCAGCGCAGCCAACCTCAGCGTCAGATATCGTCCTCCTGATCGAACAGGATCCTGAGCATCCGTTGCGGATTGGCGAGGAAATCTCGCGTGATCCGGTAATGTTCGGTCTCTTGATAGGCGATGCGCTCAATGCCGGCGTATGAAAACTGATAGATATACGCATCCGGATAGGCCAGCAGGATCGGGGAATGGGTGGCGATAATGAACTGCGAATTTTCCTGAGCCAAGTCGTGAATGCGCGTCATGACTGCAAGCTGGCGTTGCGGCGAAAGCGCGGCTTCGGGTTCGTCCAGCAGGTAGAGTCCGTTGCCTCGGAAGCGGTTCATCACCAGCGCGAGGAAGGATTCGCCGTGGGATTGTTCGTGCAGTGAGCGCTCGCCGTAGGATGGGCCGATCGGAGGGCCGGCACCTGGCTCGGCATCCAGCTTCTCAATCTCGGTGGCGACATTGAAGAAGCTTTCCGCGCGGAAAAAGAAGCCATCTCGCGGCCTGGGGTGCCCCCTGGATATCCGCAGGAAACGATGCAGCGCAGAGTGGGATTCGCGAGTGCCGAACCGGAAGTTTTTCGATCCACCCTCCGCGTTGAACCCACAAGCGACGGCAATGGCCTCTAGCAACGTGGATTTTCCAGAGCCATTCTCGCCGATGAAAAACGTGACGGCCCGATGCAACTCCAGCTTCTCCAACGCCCGCACCGCGGCGAGTGAAAATGGATAGTGCTCGAACGACTCGACCTCGCCGCGCTTCAACTCGATATCAGCGACATACTTTTTAGAGATCATCAATGCGGAGTCTCAGTCATGGATTTCCAGCAAGGCGGTGGCGGCGCTATGGGGGTCGGCTCGCTGCTGGAGCGACTTGAGGATGGCGTCGGCCTGCCGGGGCACCTTTCCCTCGAAGACGGTTTTCCCGTTAAGCAACACCTTGAGAACTTGGTCCAAATCCACCAGACAGTCGTTGAGGCGCAGCGTGAGTTGGGTGACCTCGGGTGCGTCAATGGTGATGACGTTGTTTTCGGCAGTGGCATGGATTGTGAGACCGGCCTTGGCGACGCCCCCAGGCAGGGCCAACCAGTAAAACCGATCATGGGTCCGCCCTGACTGACACCAGGCGATTTTTTTTGGCCACGGGTTGCGGGTAAATTTGGCCATCCACGGCACGGCTTCGGCGTCTTTGCCATTCATCCAGTGGGGGAGGCCCGGATAGACATTGACGCGGTGGACATAAGCACCAGGCACCTGTTGCTCAAGGGCGTCAAGCTTTGCCCCCCATTCGGCGGCGATTTTGTTACGGTTGTATGCGGCGTCCTCACCGCCGGCGAAAATTGCGAAAGGCAGGTTGTGCAGGCTCACAGGGGAGGCATTACCCGGGTGGCCGGCCATCATTGAGGCGGCAGCCAGGCGGTCGGCCAGGCGCGGAGCTAGTTGATAGACGCCATCGCCGCCGGCCGAGTAGCCCATCAAAAAGACCTTATCCGGGTTCACGCCAGCGAGCATCACGGCGTCTTCGATGAGGCGGTCGAAGAGGTCGTCAATATGCCCCTCATGCCACAGGTTCCAATTATTGGTGGGGGCGCGCGGTGCAATATAAATGCCTTCGGCTGGTTGATAGAGGCGGATTTGATTATGCCACTGCTGGTCGTTGATCTCGGCAGGAGCGCCGCCGCCGCCGTGCATGGAAATCCACAGGCTGCGGCCGTCGATTGGAGTTGCGCCGAACACACGGGTGAGCAGTCGCATGCTTTTGTCGCCGATAGTGATGACCTGGCCTTTCCACTCGGTTTCGCGGGTCGGGGCCACATGCGTACGCCACTCGTCCCACACGAGGGCAACCGCGAGCGCAGCATCCGATTTTGTCAGGGCCGCAGGCGGGATCGCTGGCAGCTCCGCAGCGCTGGGCTGGCACAGCCACTTGCGCAGGGCAAGCAAGCCCGGGGAAGCACTTGCCGGAGTGCCCTTCGACCATATTAGATCGAGGATGGTGTCGCCGGGTGGCTTGGCGGACTGGGGGAAATCGCGGGCTTGGCCGTCACGCAGGACGCGCAGGGTAAAGGCGGAGGCGGACTGTAGATCGAGGACTGGCATGTCGTTCAGATCTGAGTTGCCGGCCTTGGTGGTCACGGCGTGGAGGAATTGGCCGTCCTTATCTAGCAACTCGACGCGGGCCACCACGCGTTCGCCGGCCTCCTCCAGCACGCGCAGATGGATTGTGGCGGCGGCGGAATGAGCGGCGGCGGGCACATGATTTTTGGCACCGCCGGTGTAGCGATCGGTGACATTGACGCCAGGGACCGAGTGGTCGGCAATATTCCAAACCAACGGGAAAAACTCCTTGCTGGGGGTCCATCTATTCGCCCAGATCGCATAGACCGGCTCGGCGGCGATGGCCTGGGATGCATTGCCATTGAACCAACCGCGGTCGAGGCCCTCGGGATTGGGTTCGGCGGCACCGGTGAAATGCCAGTCGCCATCCCAGATTTCGACCCATGTGTGATTGCCGCTTTTATTAACCCAGAGGGCGGTGCCGGCGACGCGGGCCGGAATACCAACGCTGCGGCAAGCGTCGGCTAGAATGATGGACAGGCCGGTGCAACTGGCTAGGCCTTGTTGGATGGATTCCTGCGGGCTTTGGTTAGGCCGCTGACGGCGGGTACTGTACTTCACGCCGAGTTGTTTAAAGAGCGTGCGATTGAGTGCCTGCACGGCTTCGGTCGCGGTCTTACAGTCTTTGACGATAATGGTGCAGGACTCGTGAAACTTGGCGCGCCACGGGTCGCGCGGCTCGTCGAGTTGGGCGTAGGGCAGCACCCAATCGAGAAACAATGTAATTTGCGGAAAGTGTGAGAAGGTCGGTTTGGGAAAGTCTGCGAGGGGTCAA
>JBAXOP010000493.1:0-3241 GCA_037133195.1 Verrucomicrobiota bacterium
GGTCCGCTCAGCGGCGTCGCCCCGGCAGGATAACGCGCCCGGATCGCATGATCAAAAAAGGTAAAGAACACGCCGTCCACATTGCCCTCGGAATGACCGGTGTTCCACTCAAAGGCGTCGGCCCAGAGTGCTCCCGAGGGACGGTTGTTTTCGAAGAGGTGGGTGATGCCATCGCGGTTTACCTGACCATCCAGTTGACCCGCCACGAGAATACCCGGTGTTTTCAGCGAGGCCGCCGACGAAGGGGCCAAATAGTTCGATCCCTTATTGGCGATAAAGGCAATCACTCGCTCCGGGATTTTGGTATTGATTCCGTTTGCGATCTGTCCGCCACCCGACCACCCGGCGAGAATAAACGGCAGATTCGCGACTTCAGGATGCCCACTGGCGGTCGCATACCACGCGAGATCCCCCAGGAGAACCGGCACTTCCGCATTCACCACAGCATCAGAATAATAACAAATGTAACCATGAGTGCCCATCAAAGCAAAACCATGCGCTCTTGCAAATGCCTGCCAGTCCAGCTCGGCGGTCCTTCCGCGCTGATCTCCGTTGGCACCGTTAGCGAGAACCATAACGCCTCTGATGATGGTCACATCATTTGGAATCCACAAACGGGTGTCGTGGACATACGTGGCAAAAGGCGGCGTCGGCACCGACGTCGACGGCGCGTCATAATACGTCCCCTGGGCGCGGGCCATTCCGCACAAAAACATGGATGCCAGGGCAATCAGCCCGATCATGACAGATAGGGTATAACGTGATTTCATGCTTGGCGGGAATTTTCTTTTCGGGGATTGGAAGTGTCTCTTTCCTCTGGTTTCTTTACGGTATGCCCATCACCTTGAGGCGGGCGAATTTCTTGACCGCGCCGGATGGGAACGTGTAGATCACGTTGTGTTCGGTCACGGGCAAGGCTGGCGTGGGGTCAACCGTCCACACGCCGTTCAGATCCTTGGTGCGCGCAATTGAGATCGTGCGCTTCACATTGGCATCCGCCGACCCGAAGAACATCATGTACTCACTGCCCTGCTTGATGATATGACCGGGATAGGCGGACATCGAATAATACGTACCAGCTTTCGTAGTGAATGGCACGGGACTATACTGCTTCGTCCAGGGACCCGCCGGAGACGTGCTGGTGGCGTGCAACGCCAAATAGGGGGCGATGGGAATCTTGTCAGTGCCGCCCGTGGTGTTGGGGGTGCCCAGATAATACATATGCCAAACATTGCTATCATCCTTGATGATCCAAGGTGAGCAAGCGGCGGCGGAATCGGCCGAGCCGGGTCCAAAGTCGAGGATGGGTCCTTTGCGAACCCAGGTGGTCAGATCCGTACTTTCCGCCAGGCACGCCACCCAGCCATTGGGGCCGGCACCGTCGTAGTACAGATAGTACTTCCCGTCCACGTAATTGATCAAGGCCTCGCGGGCATTCATCGAATCGCACTGATTCGGCCCCTGGCCATAGTCCAGAAACTTGCCTTGATCCACCGCCTCCATGCGGTACGCAGCATAGGGGCGGCCATCCTGGTAGTTGGTCGGATTGGTAACCGGGACCAGACTGGTGCCGTGGGCGCTGAGCCCGAACAGCGCCATCACCAACCCGCATAACCATGCGCCTCTGCCGACTTGCCTGGGCGGCGCGGATCGGTCCGGGCGGGCGATGGGGAGCATGTTAGCGGGATTCATGTTGTTCGTCTCTGTTGTTGGGTTGTCTAACAAAAAATAGAGGCGGGCGGCATGGATGAATTCCGTAAGGTGGGTTGGCGGTTTACATTCTACAGTCGGAACAGGCACCGTCAGGGTTTCGGCATGGCGACGATTTCCACCTGATGGGGCTGCATGACGAGCGTCTTCCTGATCGCGTCGAAGTATTGCGGCATTTTGGCCAGGCGTTCCTTGAATGCCGCTGCGCGTTTGGTTTCGATATATTCCTTCTTGATGTCGAGAAAGTCGGGAATGTTGATGTCCGCGATCAGGACTCCCCGGAAAATCTGCCCGTGATAGTAGTTGTCTTTGGCCTGGAGGGCATCCGAAAAGGTTTTCACCTGATCGGCGAGCGGGCCGGCGGCGAGGACGGCGGCGGCGAGATTGACGCCGGTGTTGAGCTCGGTATTGGAAAGCTCCGCGACCTTGATGCCGCCGAGCCGGATCTCATACTGGCCGGGCTTCAAGCCGGTGACTTTCAGGCGGTAATCGTTCAGCTCATCCAGAATGGGTGCCCACTGCAGTATGGGTTTTGCCTCCGCTGGGAAAAACGGCAGGGCGGCGTCCAGTTGCTTGAATTCGATCTTGCCATCCGGGGCCACTTTAACGCCATCGATTTTGCAGTTCTGGGTTTTGACAACCTTGCCGGAGGCCGCGTTGATTTCGGCGGACGCGACGAGCGACGGGAAATTCATGCCCTTGAGGATGGCCCAGGCCATTAGCGCCTGTCCGGGCGGGCCGGGGTGGACCGCGTCGCCGCCGCCGATGCGGTTTTTGGGATCAGCGGCGCGAGCTTTGTCCATGGCGGTGATGAAAGGATGAAACTGATCGATGAAGAGCGCGTTGCCGTTGGTGGCGGCGATCTGTTTGACGCCCGCCGAGTATTTTTCCAGGGTTTCATTGTAGCCCTTGATTGCCGGGCCGGCCGCCTCCTCCTCTTTCGGGCTGGGCGTGACCCAGGCCACACGGACGTTCGCGGGCTTGGCCTGATCGGCGATTCCCTGCAGTCCGCCCATGTAGTTCTTGAAGCCAGTCTCTTCAAATGGGGCATACCCGCCGTCGTTCATCCCGAAGTCAACCGTCATGACGCTCGGGCTGTTAGGAATCACGTCGCGGGTGAAGCGGCTGTTGCCTCCGGTCGAGCGGTCGCCGCTGATGCCGACGTTCACGAATGTGATATTCCAGGCCGGGAAGCGGGTGAGGGTCCAGGCCTCGACATAGCGGCTGTACAGATATTGTTCGGTGATGCTGTCGCCCATCATCACGACCTTGTCGCCGTCCTTGAAAAAGAAGCCGGCGCCATTGAGGGTGAGGGCCGAGGCCAGGACGATGGAAGCGACGAGGGCGGCTTGATAACGGTTTTTCATAAGGTGTGACGGTGCGTAGCTTGGCAGTCTGGCCGCGAGCCGGGAACACCAATAACGGGTGACAAACGGGTGACAAAAGCAGATAAAATGCGGGGCCGCCGGTGCGCACCGGCGGCCCCTGGGATCACGGAGAAAACCCATTTACTCCGGAAAAGGGTGGGGAG
>JBAXOP010000494.1:0-3236 GCA_037133195.1 Verrucomicrobiota bacterium
CCTGCGGGTGGATACCGGCGTGTATGAGGGCGGCGAGATTCCGATGTACTATGACTCGATGATCGCCAAAGTCATCTGCCACGGCGCGACACGCGATGAGGCAATCGGCCGGATGCGCGATGCGCTCAACGCGTTTGTCATCCGCGGAGTTGCGTCTAACATCGCATTCCAAGCCGCGCTGGTGCGCCACCCGCGCTTTGAGCAAGGGCGGCTGAGCACGGCGTTCCTCGCCGAGGAGTATCCTAACGGATTTCACGGATCTGATTTATCATCGACCGACGCGGAGTTTCTCGCGGCGGTGGCGGCGGCGGTCCACCGTATCTATCTGGAGCGGGCGTCGCGCATCGAAGGCCAGGTGCCGGGACACGAATTGCGCATCGGCGAGAATTTCGTAGTGGTGGGCAACGCCGCCGAGCGCGAGGTGCAAGTCCATCGGATGGCGGACGGTTGTGACGTGCAAATCGAAGGACGCACGCACACGATGCGCAGCGAATGGCGCTTCGGTGATATCCTGATGCGCGGTACATTTGATGGCGCGGCGTTTTGCGTACAGGTCGAGCGGCCGGGGCTGCGTTACCGGCTCACCTGCATGGGCGTGCAAATCGAGTACTCAGTGATGCCGCGGCGGGCCGCCGAATTGTTGCGCAGAATGCCGCGCAAATTGCCGCCGGACACCTCCAAGTTCTTGCTCTCACCGATGCCAGGCTTGCTAGTAAGCGTGCTGGTCACGCCCGGCCACATCGTCAAACCCGGCGAGCGCTTAGTGGTTATCGAGGCGATGAAAATGCAAAATTCCTTGCAAGCCGAACGCGCCGGCACCATCGCCGAGGTGCTCGCTGAGCAGGGGACGAGCCTTGCCGTGGATCAGCCGATTCTGCGCTTTGCTTGAGTGGGTGTCAACGCACGGAATGGTGGCTTCTTGCGCCCTTCTGGTGGCGTTTCAAATCACATGGGTATCGCCGGGCAGTGGGACGATTACTTCGGTGTTTGGCAGACGGCGGTGGAGTTCCTGGCGGAACCAATCGAGGGCTGGCGCGTCGCCGTGAACGAGGAAGGCTTTTTTCGGCCGGACCTTGATGATGTAATCAGCGATAGCCTCGCGCGTCGAGTGGCCGCTGAAATCAAATACCCGCATCTCACAGTGCAGCGGCACCGGCGGATATGCCGGATCCAGCAAGACTTCCTCGCCCGGTTGGGCGCAGCGGATGCGCCCCCCCGGAGAGGCCGGATCTGCATAGCCGACAAAAAACAAACCGTGACGCTTATTCTCTAACACTCCTTGCCGGGCAAAATTGTTAGACACGGTTTTTTCGGTCATCATGCCACTGGACAGGGCGTAAATACAGCCGGAAACAAACGGAATGGGGCCGCGGTTTCTGCGGGCACCGGTCTCAAGCTCCATGTCGGTTAGAAAATCAAAGCCTGGGAGTTGGCGGCGGGAAACGTCGCTGAAGTTATCGAAAATGTGGGTCATTTTCGTACTCAGGCCGCCGATATAAACCGGAGTTTTTTTGGGGATGAGGTGATGGCGTTTAAAGCGATGAATCATGGCTAGCACTTCCTGGGTTTTACCGATAGCAAACACCGGAATGAGTACCGACCCCTTGCGGGCGAGCACTCTAGCAATGGCTTCAGCGAAGGCATCCTCCTCACTGGCGCGGGTGTAGTCCGGGCGCCGGGCATGGTTGCCGCGGGTAGTCTCGACGATGATGGTATCCACCGGGGCCTCGGGAAACAGCGCCCCTTTTTGCAGTGAGGCATCCTCGAAATTCACGTCGCCGGTATATAGGATACGCTTGCCCTCGGCCTCGAGAGTGACGCCCACCGAGCCGAGGATATGTCCGGCGTCATGGAAGGTAGCGCGGATAGAGCCAGCTGGATCGAGATCGAATGGGCGTTCGATGGCACGTCGCACGAAAGATTTTTTCAGTTCGTCGAGTTCGCGGTGTTCGAAGAGCGGGTACTCGGCGATGCCCAGCTCAATACGCTTGGATTGCATGACATTGACCGAATTATGCAGCAATGCCAGCGCCAGCTCTGCGGTTTCCTCGGATAGGTAAACCTTGGCTTGAGGTTGTGATTCCAACAAAACCGGCAAGGTCCCCACGTGATCGAGGTGGGAGTGGGTAATGATCGCCGAGTCGATGCTACCGTCTTCAAGCATCTCAAAATGAGGGATCGCCTCAGCCCCCTCGTGTTTCGGGTGCATGCCGGCATCGAGCACGATGCGGGCGGTGGGGGTTTCGAGCAAATAGGAATTTGCGCCGATTTCGGCGTGACGACAGAGACTTTTAAAAATCATGAATTAGGGGCGATGCGATGAGACAGTGACGGTGTGCTCCGGATTTGTCAACCCGCTCTTTTCACAAGCCTTTTATCCTGAACAATGTGGCGTGCCATGATTTGGCGGATTTTACAACTTCCAAGGATAATGCTTGAGCATGCTAGACAAACTCCCTGATTCTCGCTGCGGCTTGGAAAATGTCGCCTCTTGACAGCACCGTCAGGGCAGCATTCCCTTTCCCCCCTGCATGAAACTCACTATCTACACCGGCGGCGTTTGCGCCACCAACGGCTATCTTGTGGAAACCCCCGATGGCAACCTGCTCATCGACGCGCCCGAGGGTATCGCCGATTGGGTGGCCGCCCGCGGGGTGCGCGTTGACCACTTACTGCTCACCCATCAGCACTTCGACCACGTGCTAGACGCCGCCGCGCTACAAGCTGGCGGCACCCGGCTCTATGCCATGGAAGAGTTTTCCGATGAGGTCACGTTAGAGTCGCTGAGCCGCAAGTGGGGGATGCCGGATCCAGTGGCACCCTATCGGATCGACCACCGCCTGGCACCCGCCCCGGCCCATCCGCTAGAACTTTGCAATTTACAATTTTCTCTCTATCACGTTCCAGGTCACGCGTTGGATAGTATCGTGTTCTATCTCCCGGATCACGGGCTGGCATTTTCCGGCGACACTCTGTTTGCCGGTTCCATCGGCCGCACCGATTTGCCGGGGGGGAGCCACCGATTGCTGCTGGATGGAATCGCCCGCCATCTGCTGACCCTGCCACCGCAAACCCGACTGCTGCCCGGCCACGGCCCCGCCACCAGCGTCGGCGAGGAAGCTGCCACCAATCCTTACCTCATTAGAAGGTGACAGATAAATAGTAGCGATTCTATGTAAGTATGGATTCGCCCGCCTCATTTCACCACCTGCAGCCGCATGAAGCGTTGCGGATGG
>JBAXOP010000495.1:0-3202 GCA_037133195.1 Verrucomicrobiota bacterium
ACTTGGCCTGGCGCACCGGAATGCACGGAATGCACGGAGTGGGTGCTCCCGCGTTTCGCATGGTCTTCGCGTGCTCTACAAAAAAATCGCACGCATCATGGGAATCCTTCAAAACCCAAGCTCTTCATTCCGTGTAATCTGTGCACTCTGTGGTTAGAAGAATTTGTTCCGTTCAAAGCTTACTGGAAAGCTTACTGGCGATGGCGGCGAACTCGGTGCCACCCTTCAGACCTTTAAGCTCGATTTTTTCAGCCCATGCCGCGGCGTTGCTGCCACCATCGGCCGGCCATAGTAAACCGTCACGTCCGCGCCGCCGCCTCCATCCAACCGGCCCTGAAGCTTCGCCTCGCCCGGCGCGACGTTCGCGACCCTTGTCCGATTGTTGATCTCCGGCGGCGCGTGGACGGGGGCACACCGGCCATGACAGCAAACAGAAGTCCCACCTTGAATCTTATTTGTGATTCATCTTCTATCGTTTGCCACCTGGGTTTGTGGTGCCATTGTCGGCTCCGCGTCCATTCGTACACCTCCACTTCCCGGATGTTATTCCACCAGAACAGCCAGATCGATCCACTGGCCGTGCCCTCCCTCATGCGAATGGACCGCGATGATGTTGGTGCCCTTCTTCAAAACCTTTTGCAACTGCTCGGTTACCATGCACAGGTGGTAATTCCTCGACCCTCTTACGCCCAGGATTTTCTCTCCGTTGATGTAAATCTCCGTGATGTCGTTGTGACCAATCACGACAGCACCATTCTTCAAGACACCGCCGTTGTATTCAAAGGATTTCCTGAAGTACACTTCCGGGGTCTTCCATTGGGTCCGCCCGCGCCCCCCATTGGCGAACGGCGCCAAGCCGGTCTTCCATGCTTTGTCGTCAGATCCTTCCTTCATCCAGTCGTCGGGAGGATTTTCTGTGACATACTTGTACGGTGTGCTCAGGTTTCCGTCCTGTACCGCCCCGATCAACACTTGCCATTTGGCATCGATGGTCTTGACTGGGGATGGCGGCGGTGCCATCGGTTCACCGCGCTCATAGGCCGCCGATCGTGCAGTGATTTGATGGAGTTTCTTTGGGTCGAACTTCGGTTTGCGGTCATAGTAATACAAGCCGTTCCTTTCCTGCTCGATGTCGGTCAACTGCGTATAGCAAAAGCCAAAAAGGTTCGGGTTGTCGAGCATGGCATCGATGGTGCCCTGATAGCGGGCATAAAACTCGTCGGGCGTTTTCGGCCCTTTGCCATAACTCCAGCCGCCTTCGGGTACCCCCCAGCCGATGCCACCGATCTCGCTGATCATGAACGGCACGCCGCGGTCGGCGTTGGACGATGACGGGTTGTAATAGCGCGTGGGAGGGAACGGGCCTTCCGGCGGGGGGGCAAAATAGTCCATCCATCTCTTGCGCAGATTTTTAGGCTCGCCGGTATAGTCATGCGCGTCGCGCACTTCCGCATTGGGCAGCGTGTGGGTCCAACCGCTGGCTTCCAAGGCGGGCCGCGTCGGATCGACGGCCTTGGTGACCTTCCAGATCATCTGTTGCAGCTCGCCGGAGCCCTCGAAGTTTTCGTTGAAGGCACACCACCCGACGATAGCCGGATGGTTTCTGTCACGCAACAGAATCTCAGTCCACTCGTTGACCACGGCCGAGAATCCCGCAGGCTGGTTGCCATAACCGGCGTTAGGGTACTCGCCCCACACCATGTACCCTAACTTATCGGCCCAATAGAGGAAGCGTGGCTCAAACACCTTCTGGTGCAGGCGAGCGCCGTTATAGCCGCAGGCCATGCTCATCACGATATCATTCTTGAGAGCTTCATCCGACGGAGCGGTCCACAAACCCTCGGGATAGAACCCCTGATCGAGGATGAGCCGTTGGAAGACCGGCTTGCCGTTGATGAGGATCCTGCGCCCGTCGATAGTAATCTTGCGCAGCCCGAAATAACTCTTCAATTCGTCAACCTTCTCCTTGCCGCTGCCCAGCGTCAGCTTGAGATCATAAAGGAACGGCGCACCGGGCTCCCACAGCTTTTTCTCCTTGAGCGGAATGACCAACCGGTTCTGCCAGGGCCCGCTGGCCGCGTCGGAGCCTACCAACTTGCCGTCGGCATAGGCCTCCGCTGTCAGGGTGAGATCCTTGTCCGAGCCGTTGACCTTGGCCTCGATGAGCACCCGCGAGTTATCGGGATCGGGTACCACGGAAAGGTTTTCAATGAACGACGAGCCAACGGCTTCCAGCCAAACGCTCTGCCAGATGCCAGTGGTCCGCGTATAAAAACAACCCGCGCTCTGATCGTTTCGCGACTGCTTGCCTCTCGGTTGGAGACCCGACCCAATATCATCGAGCACCTTGACCACCACCTCGTTAGATCCAGCCTTGAGAAATCGGGTAATCTCGAACTTGAAATCCACATTCTCGCCGACGTGAGATCCGGCGAGCAGGCCATTGATGTACACCCACGCCCGGTAATCCACCCCGCCGAAATGGATGCGAACCCGCTTGCCATTCATGGCGGAGGGCACCTCGAACGTGCGGCGATACCAGACATCTTTCATGTGCTGGGTGGTTGGGATCGCGAGGCCGGAGAGTTTGCTCTCGGGGCAGAACGGCACGATGAGTTTGGCGTTGAGATCCTTGCCGTACGTCAGTCCCCTAGAATCGCCGTCCGCCTCCTTGTCGATCTCGAACTGCCACTCGCCGTTGAGCGACATCCAGTTCTCGCGGAAAAGATCCGGCCGCGGATGTTCGGGGCGGGGCACGGCGGCTGCCGCGCTGAAGGCGCCCGTGATCATCACGGCCATGACAGAGAGCCTATCTATCAGATGACTGTATTTGCTTTTCATATAAGTAAACTTCTATTCCACGGGCGTGATGTTGGAAATTCGGGCAATTGGGTAGCGACGTGTGCATCCGGGAGTGGGTCGATTGGCGTGATTCATGTTATTTGGAAAACGGCTTTTCAGGCAAGATTGGCACATCGCAGAACGTGAGAGCGGCGATGCCGTTCTTGCCGAAAACCAGGTCATTCTGATTCCAGTTCTTTTCCTTGATATAAGTGATCTTGCCAGCGGTGGCGGGCGTCTTCAGTTGCAGGGTGATCACGTTGCCGTTCACGCTGCCCTTGGCCACCTGGTCCTTGGCGTCATCCAGATAGAACTGGCCGGCCAGCGAATCCAGCCAGATGACCGGTTGGTCAAACTCGAG
>JBAXOP010000496.1:0-3198 GCA_037133195.1 Verrucomicrobiota bacterium
CCTCGCCAGCGACCCGCCAGAACCGGGCTTTTCGAGGAAGTTTTCCACACCGATCACGACCCTACGGGACTATTTATCTGTCCCCATGTACGAAGGCAATTTCCACTCAGCCCGCCGCGTGGCATACTCGGATTTGGGCAAGAGCACGTAGAGCGGCTTGCGGGCTGGATCAAGCCGGCCGATGAGGTCTCGCAAATTTGCCTCGGCCATGGTGGTGCAACCGGCAGTGGGCTTGCCGCCATCGGCACGCCAGATATGGAAAAAGATTGCCGAGCCACCATTGGCAAGCACCTTGGGTGGCGCATTGTGGTCAATGAACAATTTCAGCGCGTGGGCCGGATCGTCCTGCTTCATCTGTTGTTTTTTTTCCCAGGCGCTAGTCGGTTCGTGGTCGAGCAACAGATGCCGGTTATAGTGGGGCGACGCCGGATCCTCGACCCACAGATCGCGCGAGCTGACCTGATGATAGGCCAATTGAGGATGCTTGCGGATGCTCGCCGCATAGCCCCACACCCCGCCTATCCCAAATACCCCGGCCGGGGCCCGCCAATCGCCTTCGTGCTTGGTGAGGGCAGCGGCTGGCAGCGGATGCATTCCGAGGCCCCAAACCAAGCCATTCTTGCCGAGACGCGCCGGCCAGGGAGCACCCACGCGTTGCCAGGTGCCGCCGCGTTTCTCATGAAAACTAAGCGTGGCGTGCGAGCTATCCCAACTGTCGGCCACCCCGACCACGCATTGGGTTGAATCGCCGGGAAGTTCAAAACCTCCAGCGGTGACCGTTAGCAGCAGCGTCGAAAATAAAAATGTCAGAATCCAGTCCATCAGCGTGTGTTCAGCCAAAATCGTAGAAGTTCGAATCACGGACTTCTGTTTTTCGGGTTCAGAGCAGGCCGGCCAAATCCTGCAGGCCGCTGCTGAGGAAAGTCTCGGTTAGACCGCATGCCCAAGCTGCGGCCACTGCGGCGAGTAAGTTTTCGAGCCGCCCGTCGCGGTGACTGCCGGGTGGCATCGCCACTTGTGCCAAGGTGCAGAGTGGGTGCTCGGTGCGACCGTCGGCGAGTTGGATGGAGCCATCGCGGACAAGCACGGCGCGACCGCCGTGGGCGCGATGGGTCATCACGGCGGCCCGTGCTGGCTCGCGGGTGAAAAAAATCACCTTACCCTTGCAGTGATCAGCCATGGGTACGATCCATTCGTCGTCGGCATTGAGGATGGCAGTGCCGCATGGCAAGATGGTATTGACCACGCAGCGTTGCACCTTGGCTAAGTGCTCGAGGGAATCGCCGGGGGCGGTATCGTTATCGGTAGTGCTGACGTTTAGCACAACGCCTAGCTGGCAGTGGTCGAAGCTTAGGCCGTCGCTCAGAATCGCTTGTTCGCTGGCCTCACAGATGGCGATTTCGGTCCACGGGTGCAGCAGTATGGCCGGTGTGCCCTCGGTGGTGGGGCTGAGGGCGTGGCGCGAGCCGAAGTGCAGGCCGTCGCTGGAACTCACGGCGAGGAACTTGCCCGATGTCCGCAAAAGATGGGCGAGGAGGCGGATCGTGGTGGTTTTGCCACGGGATCCGGTGACGGCTAGCAGCGGGATGCGCCCGTCATCGGTGGCGGGAAATAGCATGTCAATGATAGCCTGGCCCACTGGCCGGCCTGTGCCCACAGCTGGCTCCAAATGGATGTGCAGGCCGGGGCTGGCATTGATTTCTACCACTGCGCCGCCCTGCTCTTCTAGCGGGCGGCTGATATCGCGGCATACGACATCGATGCCGCAGATATCGAGGCCCGCGGTTTGCGCGGCGATCACGACATGCTCGCTGACGCTTGGATGCACTTCGTCGGTTACATCGACGGACGGGTTGGCGAAGCGTGAGACGAGGATACGCTGGCCTTGTGGTGGCACGCTGGTGACGGTAAACCCCTGCATTTGCAGGTCGGCCAGCAAGGTGGGATCCCAGTCGGAGGTTTCGATTTTGGCCCAGGGCGCGGTGTCATGGAAACTGCGGCGGGGATCGGAGTTTAACTGGGACTCGATGAGCTGGTGGACGGATTGGACGGCATCGCCCACGACTATGGCCGGCTCACCGCGGCTGGCGGCGACCATCCGCGAGCCGACCACCAGCAAGCGGTGGTCCACGCCGGGGATGAAGCTTTCGGCCATCACGGCGGAACCACAGGCGGCGGCGTGCGGGAAGACCTCGGTGATTTGCTCGCGGGTGCCAATGTCGAGAAACACGCCGCGGCCGTGATTGCCATCGAGGGGTTTGATGACCACTGGCAGGCCGATTTCCTGCGCCGCCTCCCAGGCGTCCTCGGCATCAGTGACGATGCGGCCGGAGGGCACTGGCACCCCGGCGCGGCGCAGTGTGGAGCGGGTCAAATCCTTGTCCTTGGCGATATGCTCGGCGATGGCTCCGGAGCGATCCGTTTCCGCAGTCCATATGCGGCGCTGTTTGACGCCGTGGCCGAGCTGAATCAAACTGCGCCCCGGTTGTAGCCGACGCCATGGGATGCCGCGTTGCTTGGCGGCATCCACGATCGCCTTGGTGCTCGGCCCCAGCGCGTGGCAATCGACCACGTCGCGCAAATGCTCGAGCGCGGCCTCCAGATCGAATGGCTCGCCGTGGTAGGCGGCGAGCAGCAGAGCCAGCGCGGTGTGCAGGCAAGCCAGTGCTACTGATTCGTCGCCGAATCCCACGACCACCCGGTAGAGGCCGTCAACGTCGGAAGGTCGGGTGATGGCGAAGGTTTCGCGATGCCCGACGAGTGTTTGCAATTCGATGGTTACCCGTTCGAGCAGATATGCAAGAGCGGCGGAGTTATCAGGTTTGGTAAAACCCTCGCCGGGGTAGCCATCGTTGGAGGCGTGCTTAGTGATGCCTGGCAACCAGGCTTTGAGTTGAGCGGCGAATTCCGGAAAATTTGCGCGATGGCTCTCCGTGAGGTTGCCCGCATCGACCCAAGCTTCCAGCACCGGATGGTTGGTCCAGAGGTTCGGTCCACGGAGGATGTGGATATTCCTGATTTCAAGATCGGGCATGAGCGGTCGTGCACTGGGCGGAAGCAAATACTGCTGTCGCAGAGCCAATGTATCAATTCATTTTGCCGCGAGGTATGCCGTGGGGGGGCTCGTCCCCATACCAACAACAGAGCGGAACGGGAGGGATTCGAACCCTCGGTAGCGTTACCACTACGTTCCCTTAG
>JBAXOP010000497.1:0-3190 GCA_037133195.1 Verrucomicrobiota bacterium
GAATGCTAACAACTGATTTGATCCGACAGAAATCCGATGAAATCGAGGTGTCAGCACGGACATTCCTCGGAGCCCTTACCCGAACTGACTGAAAATCAACGCAACCCCCTCTTTTGTCCGAGTTGCGGACAGCCGACGACAGGCTTCCAGCCTGTCGTTTCATGTGCAGACAGACTGGAAGCGCTGTCTTCCATCACAGGCGGGACGCCTGTTGTCCGATCAACGTGCTCTAAATTAATAGTATCGGGCAGGATGCCCGGTCCACGTGGCGCGGTCATCCTGACCGCAGCCGGGACTGATTGGATCCGGGCAGGATGCCCGGTCCACGATGCCGCGCCAGACTGGCTAATGGGGTGCTTAAACTGCTGCTTAAGCCATTCGCGATTTTCTGCCTTGGCACCCCACCAGCCAGCGGCAGCTCCTGCCGCCAAGGCGGCGAGCATCAGCAGGATCCAGCAGAGGCTTGGGCGGGACGGCTTCTTATCGTCATCGAAGGCAATCATCAGCGCCGTAGTGTTGTCGGCTTTTGGGCCGCCACGGCGCACGGCGGTGGCCACAGCTTGATCGAGGGTGGGCTGGCGGCGCGTGGGCGGGCAGGTTGCGAGTTGCTCCAATTCCGCATTCGTTAGGTGCTCCCAAAATCCGTCGGAGCATAGGATCAACATATCACCCGCCTCTATCGGCGCATGGCCTGGGCGCGGGCTCGGCGGGTCTTCGCCACCCAGCGATTGGAGCAGGCGCGATTGGTCGGGGTGGGTGCCCATTTCCTGCTCGGTGATATCGCCGCGCTCGAAGAGCACCTGCACCACCGAATCGTCGCGGGTGCGCTCCACCAGCTTGCCGCCGTGAAAGCGCAGCAGTCGGCAATCGCCGGCGTGGACCCAGTGTGCCGAGTTGCCATCAGTGAGACAAGCGACCACCACCGTCCGTGCCGAGCGCTTGATGCGGGCGGACTCCTCGATCACGGCTTGGTGCGCGGCGGCCATCCAGGTTGCTAGAAACTTATCAGGGTCCGCTATATCTCTGGAGGAAGGTTGCTCCCAGGTCTTGGTAGCGGAGGCAATGGCAGCGCGTGACGCATCCGCCCCTCCGCCATGGCCGCCGGCTCCGTCGGCCACCACCGCGAACACGCCGTCGTTATCCGCCCAATGCCCGAGGGCATCTTCCTGATACTCACGGGCTCCCTGGCTGGTGGCCGATACCACGGTAACGCGGGGGGATTTAATCTCTGCATTCATCTGCGGTTCAATTTTCTTTCCGGTTCAATGACTCATTCTGGCACACGCACGACCACGACGGTGGTGTTGTCCTGCCTGGGCATTTGTTTTTGAGTGACAGCAACCAACAGGGCATCGGCCACGGCGGCGGCTCCTTGAGAGGCGCTCGCGGCCGTCACTTCGGCGATTTCATGATCGGTGAGGGTTTCGATGCCATCGCTGGCGGCTATCAGGATATCGCCCGCCAGCAAGGACACCGGTGGCGGATCATCCACTTCATAGATACTTTCTCCGATCAGGGCCGACATCAACGTGTGGCGGGCGGGATCCTGGCGGGCCTCGGCCTCGGTGATGAGGCCGGCGCTGACCTGATCGGCGAGTTCGGTCGCCTTCGAGTGGATCCGGTTGAGCCGCCGCAACTGACTGCCACGCACTAGAAAGAGCGGGGAGTCGCCCACACTCAACCAGCGTGCCGAAGTGCCGCGCAGCAGCACAGCCAGCAGCGTGGTGCCCATGCCCTCGACGGCCTTGCCATGCGCCTCAACCTCTTTGGCGATGCGGCGGTTGGCTTCCTCCAGGCAATCCCACAGCCGCCCGGCATCGCAGGTGGTGGCGGATTGGAGAAAGGTCTCCGCGAAAGTATTCACTGCCAGAGAGCTGGCCACTTCACCGGCTGCGTGGCCACCCATGCCATCGGCCACCACGAGGAATAAATCGCCGGAAGCTCCGGCAAATTCGGCCCGTGGGATTACGCCGTAGCTATCTTCCTGGACCTCGCGGACCCCTTGAATCTGCCGCCCCGCGAAATCGCGGCTGTCCAGCAACCCGTCATCGGGCGCGGGTAATGGCTGCGGGTTTGCGGGTGGGTCTGACATTCCGAGGGGCTCAGTCCCAGTTGAATTCATCGCCACACAGCGGGATGAACTTGAGCACGGTGGTGTCGCCAAGTCGGATGATTTCGCCGGATTTCAGCTCGATCGGAGAAAGCACCGGCTGTTCTCCAACATAAGTCAGGTTGGACGATTCCCCGTGTTGGATGAAGAACTTGCGGCCCCGCGGATCATAAGTCACCGTGGCGTGCTTGGTGCGCGAGATTTGCATGTCGCCGAAGGGCAGTATCACCCGGTTGCCAGGCTCGCGGCCGATGGTATTCATGCCGTAGCCAAGCGTCACCGACTTGCCACGACCCGGCCCCTCGACCACCACCAGCCATCCGACCACCGGGCCTTCCGGTAAATCATCAACCGGCTTGGCGGGCTCCGCGCTTGCCGATGAGCGGCGCACCAACACGGTTTTGCAGTCGGGTTCGGGTGCTTTCGCAGGTTCGTCGCGGCGGAGGATGCGCGTTTGGTCGGGATTGTCCGGCCTCGATTGCGCACCGCCATAGACGGTCTCCTCGGGGTCGCGTCGGTTTCCGCCATAATTGGCAGGCAGTGGGGGAGGGCCGCCGGCATCGCCGGAGGTACTGCGCCGGATCAGGCGCGTCTTGTCGTTGGGATCACTCATGGTGGGGGGGGGAGATTTTGGATTTTGAATTTTGGATTATGGATCGTGGATTGTGGATTGTGGATTGCAGAGAGCTTTGCGCGGAGTATTGTAGCGGCGGTCTGTGACCGTCGCAGTGAATGAGATAGTGATTGTCGAATAAGCGGGTTCATTGGCGGTTCATGGTCATCGGCGGTCATAGACACGCCGCTACAATGCGAGGGATATGCTTGCGCTGCTCTCCACGCTCTAAACGCAGAGTAGAGCAAGAAATGAGAATGGAAGGCGCATCTTTGATTTGTTTAGAATTTAAGATTTAAGATTTAGTGCTTCAAGATTTAGTGCTCTATTTCAGCAGCGCGAGGAGCTGCCTAGCGCTGGTCCGGCAGGTGCCCAACATGAGTGGCGTGTCGGGTTCCACGTAATCCTGGCTGATGGGCACCCACGCTCCGTCGCGCCCCTGCACCTTGGTCGTGTTCTTGGGGTGG
>JBAXOP010000498.1:0-3175 GCA_037133195.1 Verrucomicrobiota bacterium
CCGCTTGGCGCAAACTCGGCGAGAAGCAATACCTCCAACTGCTAGATCAGGGGGTCGGCTGGGCGGGCGAACTCGGACTGTATGTCATCATCGATTGGCACAGCATCGGTGATCTCCTGTCCGGCAAGTTCCAGGAGACCAACGGCTCCGGCATCTATCAAACCAGCAAGTCAGAGACCGTGGATTTCTGGCAAACCATGGCGAAACACTACGGATCCAACCCCACCGTCGCCTTTTTCGAATTGTTCAACGAACCAACCACCTTAAGCAACCCCGGTGGTGCCGAAACCTGGCCCCGCTGGAAGAATTTCATGGAGGAACTCATTTCCATCATCCGCGCCAATGACGGCAAAGCCGTCCCTCTCGTCGCGGGCTTCAACTGGGCCTACGATCTCAGTCCGGTAGCCAAAGATCCCGTGAATGCGCCAGGCATCGCCTATGTCTCCCATCCGTATCCAATGAAACGCAAACAGCCGTGGGAACCCCAGTGGACCCCTGACTGGGGCTTCGTAGCGGAAAAATATCCGGTCTTCCTCACGGAAATCGGTTTTTGCGAAACATCCGCCGCCGGTGCCCACGATCCGGTGATTTCCGACGAGAGTTACGGCAAAGCAATCACCGATTACACCGGGCTGAGGGGCATTTCCTACACCGTCTGGGTGTTCGATCCCGACTGGGCGCCATGCCTTTTCACCGACTGGTCCTATGCTCCCAGCCGCCAGGGCGCATATTTCAAGAAAGCGTTGCAAAGCCGCAAGCCTTGACCAGCGCGGGCACGACATCAGGCCATGAACGAAGAATCCAAGCCCGGCTATCGCGACCCGTTCCTATGGGTTCCCACGAGTTATCTCGCGATGGGACTCATCTATGTCACCGTCTCCGGCGTTGCCAACATCATGTTCAAGAACCTCGGCATGGACAATGCCAAGGCCGCGTTCTGGTCCAGCCTGTTCATCCTACCCTACACCCTCAAGCCGCTCTGGGCACCGGTGGTGGAACTCTACAAGACGAAAAAGTTCTTTGTCCTGACAATGCAGTTTTTTCTAACCGGAATGGTCGTGGCCACCGCCCTCTCGCTGCGGCTGCCCGGCAACAGCTACATGGTTCCGCTGCTCGTCCTGTTGGCGCTCACCGGCATCCTGGGCGCCACCCAGGACATGGCCTCGGACGGCGTCTATGTCACCACCCTCAACCCGGCGGAACAGGCGAAATACCTCGGCGTGCAGAGCATGTGCTGGAACGCCGGCCCCATCCTCGCCAACGGCGTCCTGGTTCGCGCCAGCGGCATGCTGCACAAGGAATCCGGCAGTTGGAATCAGGCTTGGATGGTCGTGCTGCTCATGATCGCCGGACTCATGGGCGCAATGGCCGTCTATCACGTCAGGATGCTTCCTCCCGGCTCGAAGGCCCCGGACGCGCCGAAGAGCGTCGCCGAAGGACTCCGCTCCTTCGCCCACGCCTTCACCACCTTCTTCCAGAAGAAAGACATTTTGCTGATGGTTCTGTTCGCGTTCTTTTTCCGCTTCGGTTACGGGTTTCTGGAAAAAATGGGTCCGTTGTTCATGATCGACTCCCGGGCAAACGGCGGACTCGGACTTTCCAATGAATCGTTAGGCGACATCAACGGTATGTTCGGCACCGGCGCGTTCATGGCCGGCTCCATCCTCGGAGGCTTGTTCGTTTCCAAGCTGGGACTGAAACGCACATTGCTCACGCTGTGTCTCTGCATGAACGTGCCCAACGCGGTCTTCGTCTATTTCAGCTACGCCCTGCCGGACAGCTACGCGCTCATTGCCACCGCCGTCACCATCGAGAAATTTTTCTGGGGCTTCGGTGCGGTGGGCCTGATGATCTACATGATGCAGCAGGTCGCACCCGGCCCCTACCGCACCGCGCACTACACCTTCGGCTCCGCGCTGATGGGACTGAACATGATGCTCACTGGCATGCTGAGCGGCAAGGTCCAGGAAATGTTAGGTTACAGGACCTTCTTCATCGGCGTCCTCATCGCCGCCATTCCATCGATTCTGGTGACGCTTTACGCGCCGTTCCATCATCCCGATTCCGCCGGCCCGGGCGCGGCCAAGCAGGACGGCAATGCCGCCCCAGCCTGTTGACGCGCCGCCATTTCTATCATTCCAAGTACCATGAGCAAATCCACCTCCGCCGCCAGCCGGCTCACCGCTCTCCGCCGTATCCATGAAGCGCTGATCAAACGCAGGAACTCCATCGACACCACTTGGTACAACGGGGTTTACGAACGTTATGCCAACCCCGTCATCACCCACAAACATGTGCCACTCGAATGGCGCTATGATCTGAATCCCAAGACCAATCCGTTCCTGCTGGAACGCCTCGGTGTCAACGCCGCGTTCAATGCCGGGGCCATCGAGTGGCAGGGGAAAATCGTCGTCTGTGTTCGTGTTGAGGGATGGGACCGGAAGAGCTTCTTCGCCATCGCGGAATCCCACAACGGCATCGACGGCTTCAGATTCTGGGACGAACCCTGCGTGATCCCCGAAACCAAGGACCCGGACACCAACATCTACGACATGCGCCTCGTGAAACACGAGGACGGCTGCATCTACGGCCTCTTCTGCACCGAGCGCCGCGATCCCAAGGCCACCCCATCCGATCAGTCCAGCGCCGTCGCCCAGTGCGGGCTTGTTAGAACCAGGGATCTCAAGACCTGGGAACGCCTTCCCGACATCAAGACCCCGTCGGCCCAGCAGCGCAACGTTGTGCTCCATCCCGAATTCGTGAACGGCAAATACGCGCTCTACACCCGGCCGCAGGACGGCTTCATCGACACTGGTTCCGGCGGCGGTATCGGCTGGGCGCTCTGCTCATCGATGGAAAAAGCGCGAACCGGCAAGGAAAGCATCATCGACCAGCGGGTTTACCACACCGTCAACGAACTCAAGAACGGACAGGGCCCCCCCCCCATCAAGACCAAGGACGGCTGGCTGCATCTCGCCCACGGCGTGCGCAACACCGCCGCCGGCCTGCGTTACGTGCTGTATCTGTTTCTAACCGACCTGAAGAACCCCACCCGAATCATCGCGAAGCCACAGGGATATTTCATCGCCCCAGTCGGCGGCGAGAGGATCGGCGATGTCTCCAACGTCGTGTTCAGCAACGGCTGGGTTGCCAGAAAGGACGGCAGCGTGCTCAT
>JBAXOP010000499.1:0-3168 GCA_037133195.1 Verrucomicrobiota bacterium
TAGTGGGGGAGGCTTTGCCACTGGCAGTCAATCCGGCCTCCAAACGGTGACCATCACCTTGGACACCCGGGGAGCGAGTTGGACGACCTCCGCCACGATCGGCAGTTATACTTCTACTGCTTATACCTATAGCTCGAACCCCACAGACATCCGCTACGTGGGCTTTGGCGGCGTAGGTTCAACCTCGAAAACGACCAACTTCTCGCTTTCTGCCGTTTCCGCCAACCCGCCAGTCATCACAGCAACGGGATCGCCGCTCTCCGCCTTGACCACCACATACGGCACGGCTTCAGCCCCGGCCAACTTTACGGTTTCCGGCGCCTATATGGTCGCCGGGATTTTGGTAACCGCGCCCACGGGTTACGAAGTTTCACAAAGCAGTGGCAGCGGTTATGCGGCCACCACCACCGTCGCGGGCTTCGGCACCATTGGGAACACCCCGGTCTATGTCCGCCTCGCGGCCACGGCACCGATTGGCACTTACAATTCCCAAAACATCGCGTTGACCAGTTCGGGCGCCACCGCCGTCAGTGTCACCACAGCTTCCAGCGGAAACAGCGTGACAAAGGCGGGGACCAAATTGGTGGTCACTTCCACGGCGGTGAGCACCATAGCCGGAGTCGCTTCGGGTACCATCACCGTGCAGCGGCAGGATGCGGATAGCAGTCCGGTCACAGCAGGTCCGTCTATCACCGTGACTCTTTCGAGCGATTCGGCCGGTACGGTGACCTTCAGTCCGGCATCCCTGACGATTGCCTACGGCGCGAGCAGCGCCACTTTCACCTACACGGACACGAAAGCCGGAACGCCAACAATCACGGCTGCGAGCAGTTCATTGACCTCCGCCACGCAGGTGGAAACGGTCACTCCCGCATCGGCCACCAAATTGACGTTCGGCGTGCAGCCGAGTACGACAGGGGAAGGTATGGCGATCAGCCCGACCGTCACGGTGCTGGTGCAGGATCCTTATGGCAACACGGTGACCGGTGATAGCAGCAGTGTGACCATCGCTAGTGGCACGACAGCCTTCACTGGCGACAGCACGCTCACCGCGAGCGCCTCCAGCGGCGTGGTGACGTTCGGTAACCTCAAACCGACGACGGTGGGCAGCGCCAATACGCTGACGGCCAGCGACGGTTCGCTGACGGGGGCGATGTCTAACGAATTCGTCGTCCTTGCGGGTTTGCCGGATCACTTCGCGATTTCGACCATTTCGTCGCCGCAAACGGCCGGGGCTGCCATCACGGGCATCACCCTCACGGCGCAGAACGCGAATAACAGCACCATGACGGCCTTTACGGGCGCGGTGAGCTATGGCGGCACGGCCGGGATCACCGGCACGTCCGGGAACTTCGTCAACGGCGTGTTGAGCGGCGTGAGCGTGACGCCGATAGTCGCGGGCAGCGGCAAGACGTTCACTGTCACCGTGGGTGCCGTCACCAGCACCAGCACCTTCGACGTCAATCCGGGCGCACTGGACCATCTCATGATTTCGACGATCCCATCGCAGACGGCTGGCACAGCCATCACTGGGATTACGCTCACCGCGCTGGATGCCCACAACAACACGTTGAGCAGCGGGCCGAACGCGTTCACCGGCACGGTCGCCTTCAGCGGCACGGCGGGAATCACTGGAACCACCGCGAGTTTCACGGCAGGTGTGTTGAGCGGCGTGAGCGTGACGCCGACCATGGCGGGCAACGGCAAGACGTTCATTGTCACCGATTCTGTTTCCGGCAAAACCGGCAGCAGCACATTCGAGGTCAGTCCGGGCGAGCTGGATCACTTCGCCATCGCAGGCATCGCGTCACCGGAAACAGCCGGCACCGCCATAACGAACATCACCCTCACCGCCCAGGACGCCAACCACAACACGGTTCAGAGTTTCACCGGCACGGTCACCTACAGTGGCACGGCGCTGATTACCGGCACGTCTGCGGCCTTTGTGTCCGGCGTGTTAGCCAATGTGAGCGTGACGCCGACGCTGGCAGGCAGCGGCCTGGATTTCATTGTGACGGACTCCATCTCCGGCAAGACCGGCACCTCTACCTTCGATATCAATCCGGGTGCGCTGGACCACTTCACGATTTCGTCGATCGCGTCGCCGCAGACGGCCGGCACGGCCATCACTGGGATCACGCTCACCGCGCGGGATGCCAACGCCAATACGTTGAGCGCCGGGCCTAACGCATTCACCGGCACGGTCGCCTACAGCGGCACGGCAGGCATCACCGGCACATCCGCGGGTTTCACTGCAGGCGTGTTGAGCGGCGATAGTGTCACGCCGACCGTTGCGGGCAGCGCCAAGACGTTCATCGTGACGAGTTCCGCCAAGACCGGCACCAGCACCTTCGACGTCAGTCCGGCGGCAGTGAGTGCGGCCAGTTCGACGGTGGTCGCGTCCCCAAGCGCGGTAGTGGCCAATGGCACATCCATCTCCACGATCACCGTTACCGTGAGGGATGCCTACAATAATGGCATTGCGGGCAATACCGTGACGCTGGCGTCGAACCGGGGAAGCGCCGACACGATTTCGGCGGCATCGGGGACATCGAGCGCGGCAGGAGTGGTGACCTTTACGGCGAAATCCACCAAGCTGGGTTCGTCGGTCTTCAGCGCCACGGATGTCACCGACAGCAACCTGGCCATCACCCAGACGGCCACCGTGGACTGGTTGGTCAACCTTGCAACCGCCACCGGGGTCTTCGTGTATAACACGGTGGCCGGCGGCAATGGAACTTTGGCGACCAACGCTTGGTCAGCCTTGGGCGCGTATTCGTCTGTGAGTGGCAACCCGTGGAGCGACCTGACGGATGGCAGCACGAGTAACAGTTGGATCCAAAACTGGGGCGTAACCGATGGTGGCAATTCGGGCTTCTATATGACGCTGCCAGCCGCAGTGGTCATGCAAGGCATCCGGTTTTCCACGGCGGATATCCCAGGGCGTAGTCCCAAGACCATGACCATCGAGGGTTCTTTTGCCACCGGAACCGATCTTCTGGTTGGAGCCAATTGGACGCTGATCTATTCGGGGACCACAGGCATGGATACGGCACTGAGCTATTCGCCGGGCAATAAGGTGAGCTTCGCCAATAATGCCGCTTACACCAGCTATCGCGTTCTTTTCCCAACGACTATTGGACACCGCGAGGTACAAGTCTCGGATGT
>JBAXOP010000500.1:0-3159 GCA_037133195.1 Verrucomicrobiota bacterium
GTCCTGCCAAGCCGGTTCGGCGCTAAGGTCTCGCATCGCGCCCCTTCAATGCCCGTACTTTGCGCCAAGCGCAAGCCGGATTCGCTGGTCTGGAAAATTTATCCCCCTCCTTCCGACTAACTTGGCCCGTTACGGAGTGCATGGTCTTGAGATGACTCGGTTTCGAGTCTTGCTTGGCTAATCTTGCTTGGCTAATCTTGCTTGGCTAAATTAGCGCTTATGGACAGCCGCCGCCTAACTCAAGGTTCGTGGGGCTCCTTGGCAGCTGGTTCCTTGGGCTTCACCTCGGTCGCGGCCGTGGTGATCTCCCGCTCAAAGTCTTCACGGGCTTTCTTGAACTCGCCCATGCTCTTGCCTATGCCGCGTGCTAACTCCGGCAGCTTCTTCGCACCAAATAGCAGCATTACAATCAGCAAGATGACAATCCAATCTTGTGGCGAATTAATGAAGGCAATCTGGGGGTGCATGCGTCGAAGCTAGGGGGACACTTCCAGATGTGCAACCAGCAATGCGCAAATCCGGTGACTTTTTTTCTATTGCAACGGCTAAACGCCCCGGATCGTCATCGGTTATCCGTGGTTTTCGGCAGGAAAAACCCGCGCTGCTTATCGGAAATAGGCATTGCGCAGTGTTCCATCACGGCCAGCATATCCTCCCACAGCAGGCGCCGCGTCTGGGTATCGTGGGCCGCTAGCAACAACTGGCTCGGATGATAGGTCACCCGCAGCGCCACTCCTTCCAAATCGTGCCAACTGCCGCGCAGCGCGGCAACATCGCCGCCGCGACCGAGCAAGCCAGAGGCGGCGCTGCCGCCTAAGGCGACGATGCACATCGGGCGGAGGATGGCGATTTCTTCCTGCAGCAAGGGTAAGCATGCGGCAATTTCCGCTGGAGTGGGCGGGCGGTTATTAGTTGACTGGCGTGCTGTGGCGGGGCGGAATTTAACGATATTCGTGAGATAAACCTCGGCCCGCTGCAAACCCATCGCTTGAAGAATACCATCGAGTTTTTGGCCGGCTGGGCCGACGAATGGTTCGCGCTTGCGCTCCTCCTCATAACCCGGCGCTTCGCCGATAAGCATGATGCGTGCCTCAGGATTACCCGTGGCGAAAACTAGCACATCGCGCAAACTTCCCAAGGCTTGGGCGGGCGGCCATCCCTCCGCTTGGCGGCGTAACGAGGCAAATTTATCAGCACGCGTCTCACCAACAATGAGCAATGGCGGGGTGACCACCACCGGTCGTGGTGCCCCCACCTCGATGCCCCCCTCATCCAGCGGCAACACCCGGTTCGCTGCCAAACTCTCCTTGGCCGCTGCGGGCGGCACGGCCACACTAGCTCCGGCCTTGCCTGTGCGCAGGCGCTCCCCCAGAGTGCGCAGGCCGCCGCGTGCGTCAGTATCAAGATGTACATGGGTCATCCCCTGCGCTTGCTGGGCGTGGAGGTACTCAAGTAGGGCATCGACCGGGCGGATCACGCGCCAACACTAGCGACTCCCCCGCCCCAGTGCAACCGCCGTATTTATAAACCTATTACCGCTTCCGCTTGCATCGGCAAACACCCTTGCCTATAATCCGGCGAGTAACGGCACTAGCTCAAGTGCCTGTTGACTCATTGCTTTATCATGAACGCCCTTATTTTTTCCGTCATAGCCACCCTAGCCTCCTCGCTGGCAGCACAACCCGTCGTGTCCATCGACCAACAGGCGTTTGGCGCCAATCTCGGAGGCTGGACCAAGCGCAGCAACCAGGCCGCCGAATACCAACTCTCCGGCGCTAGTTACCGCACCTACAAGCCCGAAGTGACCACCACCCCGGATGGCGGACTGTTCGTCTCGCTGCGCATCGATAACGTGCGCGGTTGGCTCGCCTCCGATGATCACGCCATGCTCGAAATCACCGTCAGCGCCAAGGGTAACATCGAATCCGCCCAATCCACCATCGCCATCCAAGGCCGCTCAATCACCTCCGACCTCATCCGCAGCGGCAACGATGCCGGTCAAAAACTCGTCGGCATGGATCGCGCCGTGAAAATCGGTACGGACCTAGTAGCGGACCTCACCGCCAAAATGTTGCTGGAGAAACTCGTCGAACCGGGTCGGGTTTCCTACCCGGCGGTGTTGCGTCACAACTACAATCTGCTATTTCAAGCGATCCGTACCGAGGCGATGCCCATCGCCAAGCCCGTACCAAGCGACGAAGCCCCCCCCTCAACCATCCCACCCACCGAAGACAAACCCGTCACTCCACCTCCCACCGCCGAACCTGCGGCACCTGTTGAGCCCCCAACCACTGCCGTTAAACTGGAAATCAAAGGCCCCGGCGATGATTTCAAGCCCAAGGCTGAGCCCAAGCCTGAGCCCAAGGCTGAGCCCAAGGCCAAGGCCGAGACGAAGGCAGATCCCAAGGCCAAAAAGTAAGGGCACGCGCAATAATAAACTGTGGCAAGGCATCTGAGACGGGCGGCGCTCTGTGAGCGCCGATGCTTTTGAGATGACGCCTGCTGGAAACACGGATTCATCGGCGGTTCTCATCTGCATCGGCGGTCATAGACGCGCCGCTACAATGCGGCAGATATTCTTGCGCTGCTCCTAAGTCACTGCCTCTCAACGGCGGACAAGTTTCCAGATAGGCAACAAATTGTGCATCCTCGGGCACCGCCAGCCCATCGCCACCGCGATGGCAATACGCGGCTAGCCACAGCCCGGCAAAATCCCGCCATTACGGGGGTTACCCGGCGGCGGCGGCCAACCCGGCCAACCATAACAACACCGCTCCGTTGCCATTTTCGCAGGCCTTGACGGCAGCTCCTGCAAGCGTCTCGGAAAAACAAAAAATTTCCTCCACCCAGTCATCAATGAGCAGGTGGCCTTGCGGCGATAGTGCTAGAGAGACGGGCATGGCGGCCAACACTTTTTTGAAGCACACAATTCAGCCAAGGCCCGTTAGATAAGGACCTTGGCTGGAGAAACAAACATCAACACACGAGCGCCACCAGCAGCCTTGCGGCCTGGGGTGGGGCTCATGGCTTAGGACTTGTAGCGGAGACGCTTCTTATGGCGATTCTGCTTCATGCGCTTTTTGCGCTTGTGCTTATTGATCTTAGTCTTACGGCGTTTCTTAATGGAGCCCATGGCGTTTGCAGGTGGTGTTAGGTTGC
>JBAXOP010000501.1:0-3139 GCA_037133195.1 Verrucomicrobiota bacterium
GCCCACGTGGTGCGGGCATGTTGCCCGCATCGGCCCATGAGGGGCGCAAGTGAAGACCATCTAGCGGCTGGATTTACCCTGCGCATGGGCCATGGCGGCCGGAGGTAACCTCTCCCTGATGGGCATGCCCGGCCCACGTGGGCTTCTCATCCCGCTGCGGTGGTTTCCAGAGCGGCACCGCGTTGATACCAAGCACGCGAGGCATTGCAGGCGCGGCAAACCGAGAGCATGACGGGCACTTCCACGAGTACGCCCACCACACACGCGAGGGCCGCGCCGGAACCCGGACCAAACAGCGTGATGGCCACCGCCACTGCCAACTCAAAAAAGTTGCTGGCACCAATGAGTGCACCGGGCGCGGCGATGGAGTGGGGCACCTTGCAACGCCGCATCAACAGATAGGTTAATCCGGAATTGCAATAAACCTGCACCAATATCGGTATGGCCAGCAATATGACGGCACTCCATCTTGTCGTTAAATTATCCGCTTGGAAGGCGAATATTAGGACCAGTGTCGCCAGTAACGCCGCCACCGTCAACGGTTGGAAGCGCGGCAGAAAAACTTGCTCGAACCACTCGTCCCCATGCGACTTCACCAGCGCCTTGCGGGTTAGATAACCGGCCAGCAACGGAATGACAATGAAGACGAGCACCGAGGTGATGAGGACTTGGTTCGGCACAATCACATCGGCAACCCCGTATAATATCATCACGATGGGTGCAAAGGCCACCAACATGATGAGGTCGTTGACGGCTACCTGCACCAACGTGTAAATCGGGTCGCCATCGGTTAGGTAACTCCACACGAACACCATCGCGGTGCAAGGGGCGGCGGCCAGGATGATGAGACCCGCAGTGTAGTTCTTGGCCATCTGTGGCTCAATCCAGCCGACGAATATGTGCTCCAAAAATATCCAGGCGAGTAACGCCATGCTGAAGGGTTTGACTAACCAGTTGACGAATAATGTGATCACCAACCCTTTGGGCTTTTTTGCAATGCCTCCTAATGAGTTGAAATCAATCTTGAGCATCATCGGGAAAATCATCAGCCAGATGAGCACAGCAATGGGAATATTGACGTGCGAGCCGCTGCCAAATTCCAATTTGCTGAGGTTGGCGATGAAATCAGGTAGCAATTTCCCCAGAGCCACTCCGACGAGCATGCACACGAACACCCATAGTGATAGGTAGCGTTCAAAAAAATTCAGACGTTTGGGAGATTCGGGAGTTGCCTGGGAATTCATATATATTTCAGATTTTCTACAAAAGGTTGCTGAGGTCGGGATGTCGGGGTTGAAAGATGAGTTATGCAGTTGGTGGTAGCGGATATAGATGGATTTTTCCGATGGTATTTATGGTGATGGGTGATTCAGAAAGTCGCTAGTAGATATAGGCCGGCACCTAGAAGCATTACGCCGGCGGCGCATGCTTCAGTGCGTCGCGGCGGCCATCGGCGTAGGCCACGAATACGCGCTTGATTTCGTCGCGCACACGGCGGAACACGGCGAGTTGTGCGGTGGCGTCGCCTGTAGCGTGGGCTGGATCGTCAAACCCCCAATGGTGGCGGTTTAATTGGCCGGGGAAGAGCGGGCAAGCTTGGTCCGCATTGCCGCAGACGGTGATGACGGTTTCGACGTCCTGTTGGAGAAACTCGTCCAAGTGCTTGCTGTGGTGGCCGGAAATATCAATGCCTATTTCAGCCATCACCTGGATGGCTAGCGGATGCACATAGCCGGCCGGGCGCGAACCGGCGCTGCGTACGTCGAGCAGGTCGCCGGCGGCGTGGCGCAGAATCCCTTCCGCTAAGTGGCTGCGGCACGAATTGCCGGTACACAGGATCAGAACAAGGGGCGGGTGGGGAGAGGACATGGGGCGGATGTGTGCGTTAGATGGGTAGTGGTCCGCACTGGTTGCGGCGGATTTTCTTGAGTTGTGCCAGGTCGTCGCGGAACCCGCTGTTCTCGAAAACACAGTCCTGTAGGCACGCAAGATGGGCTGTTAGCTGCGGGCTGGGTTTGGCCGGCAACGCATACATCCGCCAAGTACCGCGGATTTCCACCTCCACCATTGCGTGGCGGCGAAGGTAGGCGAGTTGTTGGGACGTGCGCACCGCGCCTATGCCTAGCACTTGCTCGATGTGGCACACGCATTGCGGTCCCGTGCTCAGCAGGTTGAGAATGCGCAGCCGGTTCTCATCGCACAGGCACTTGTAGATGGCGATGGCTTGCTCTGAATAGTGGCGGGTAACGGGCATGACGTGCCCGTAATTAAGTCTTCACTTAAATAAGCGCAAGCGTAAAAAGAAGTTTTTTTTTGGGGGGATTGAGGTTGATGAATGGGTGCATCCGCGAAAGTTGCAATAGATCTGAAAACAGAAATTCAAACCACGGATTGCACGAATAACCACGAATGATCAGGCACTTCCTGGCTCTGCCGGATTTGAGTGATGTGACATTCCAGCCCACTCTCAATGGGTGAGATTCGTGCAACAGCTTCAGATTTCCTGAGCTGTAATGTGGGGGAGGGGTTTCCGAGGGGCCTTACTGGAATAGCTCGCAAGCGGCGTAGGCCATGCCGATGGCGGCGGCAGCATCCCCGCCGGTGGCCCATTCGAAGCGGGTGGTCACCTGGTCTGGATCTAGCGGGCTGAAGCGGTACACCGACCAGGCGCGTTCGGCGAAGCCAGATTCAATCCAAGTCATGTAGAGATCGCGGAAGGAGGTTTCGGCCAAGCCACCGCCGATGACTACCAGCCCCGGATCGAATACTCTAACCAAATCGGCGATCAGGTAACCCAGAATGAATCCTTGCCGCTGGAAAATACTCACCGCCAGCGCGTCGCCTTGTTGGGCAAAGTCGCGCAACCGGAATGCCTTCTCCTCGATGGGCGCGGCGGTTTGATTGAGCGGATGGGCGGCCCATTGCGGCTTGGCCAGCTCCAGCCCCAGTCTGCGCCGCAGCGCCACCAGCGACACCCAGGCCTCCGCGCAGCCGGTCAGGCCGCACGAGCAAACCGGCAGGCTGCCGTCGTCCTCGCGGAACGGCACGCTGACGTGGCCCACTTCGAGCGCCAGCCCATTGACGCCCTCATAACAACGGCCGCCGGGCAGCACCAAGCCGCCACCCAGCCCGGTGCCGG
>JBAXOP010000502.1:0-3128 GCA_037133195.1 Verrucomicrobiota bacterium
CAGCGGGGTTTCGGGTTGGCAGGTTTTTGCGGCCTTGTAGTGGGCGAGTTGACGGTACTCGGCGAGGAACGTCTGGTGGATGCGTGCATGCAGATCTTCAATAAAGCCGAGGGCTCTACGACCGGTTTTTGCCATGCGCCGTTGCAACGTTAGATCGGCGAAGTGGTCGTGCCCAAGGATGGCTGCCTTGTCCTGGCGGAGTTGCAGGATTTGCCAGACGAGTGGCGAGTTGTCATACTCACCATAAGCACCGACCCTGGTGGAAGCCTCCCACATCTGGCGGCGGATCGCCTCGTTGTTGAGGTGTTGCATCACCGGCACCATCGACGGGGCATGCAGCGTAAAGCGCCATGTTGGGGGGTGGGGTGGCTCTGTGTTTGCGGGTTGCTGGTCCGCGCTCTTTGCCTTGGCGCGGGCATTGGCGGCGGCGGCGGCTTTGGCGGAATCAGGCAAGCCGGCGAGTTGCGCCTCCTCATCGATAATGAGTTCCCAAGCGTTGGTGGAGTCTAGCACATGTTCGGTGTAGGCTTGGGTGAGTTTGGATAGTTCGGCGTCTATCGCCGCGATACGCTGCTTTTGCTCTGGTGGCAGGTCGGCACCGGCCTGGCGGAAATCGGCGAGGGTTTCCCCGACAAAGCGTTGCTGCACTGGCGTCAGTTGCGCGATTTCCGGACTGGCTGCCACATTTTCGATGACTTGCCAGAGACGTGCGTTGAGCGGAATGGATGAATAAAAGTCTGACACCTCCGGTAGCATCTTATTGAGCGCCTCGCGCTGGGCGGGATTGTCATTGACGGCATCGAGGTGTTGCAGGCGGCCCCAGGCGCGACCGAGCACTTCGGTAGCCTGCTCGAGGGCGGGAAAGGTGCCGTGGTAGGTGGCCGTTGTGGGATCCTGAGCGCAGATTGCCGCGATGTTTTGTTTTGATAGTTCGAGGGCATGGCGGATGTCCGGTTCGATGTGCTCGGGAGTGAGGGTGGACCAGCGGACATGGAAATCGGGGGCGAGAAACGGGTGCATGGGGGGGGAGTTATAGGTTATTGGGGAAGACAGAAGACAGAAGACAGAAGACAGAAGACAAGAGAGTTTATGTTAGGTTCCTGTTTGGTCCTCTGTCTCTAGTCTTGGAGCGCAGCGGTCTTCTGTCTTACAGCGCGAGCGGTCTTCTGTCTTTTGCAAGGGGCGCACTAGGTTAGCGGGGAGGGGGAAGACGCGTTCAAAGATGCCGGGGGCTATTTCGTGAGCTTGGGCGTAGGCGTCGCGCAACATTTCTAGCTTGGCGTCGAGGTTGTCGAGGTGATGGAGGGCGAAGGCTTCCGGGGTGCGCGGCAGGGTGGGGGAGCCGAACTCGAATTGGCCATGGTGGCTGGCAATGAGGTGGAGCAGGTGCAGGCGGGTGTCCTCGGCGGAGGGCTTGAGCCCGGCCCAGGAGGCGGCTTGTGGAGACTCTAGCAGTTCGCGCCAGAGTTTATTGACCAGTTCGATGCCGAGCGGGATATGGCCTAACATTTCACCGTGGAGGCTGTGGATCTGGCTGAAGCCTTCATCTGGATAGGCATTTTCCCAGAGTTTGCCGCAATCGTGGAACAGCACCCCTGCGAGCAATAGGTCGCGGTTGAGATCTGGATAGACCGGGCACAAGGCGGCGGCGCCACGCAGCATTTGGGCGACGTGCTCGACGAGCCCGCCGCGCCGCGCGTGGTGGTTGCGTTTGGCGGCGGCAGTGCGGCGGAAGCGATCGCCCATTTGCGTTAGAAAGTGCTGGCACAGTGCGTAGAGGCGCGGGTCGCTGATGGACTCGCACAGTGCGAGGATATCGGTGAAGTCGCGCAGTTGTTTGTCGCGGGTGGCGGGGTCGCCGGACAGAAAGGCGGCAATGGCCGCCTCGTCGAGAAAATGCCAGGTGAGATTGCTAGGGTTGACGCCATACTGGTTTTGTGTCCACTCGGCCTCGAGGCGCAGGATGGCACCGTCTGGGAGGGTGGTGCCGGCACCGTAGTTGGGCGAATCTGACCATAGTTTGAGGGAAAAATTGCCGGTAGCGTCGGCGAACACCAATTCCAGATAGGGTTTGCCGGCCTTGGTGCTGCGGGTGGCGCGTGACTGGAGTTGAGCGGCGAGAGCGGCGGCGATGGGTGTGTCGTCGGCTTGCTCCTTGAGGGCGGCAATGGTGATGGGGCTCACGACAGCGAGCATTGCAGGGCCGCCGCGCCGCAGCAAGCGAAGAGTGCGACGTGACCCCGATGTGAATAACGTCGATAGGGAAGAATCAGCGTTTTCGGCTGGCCCAAACAATCAGCTGGCGAGTATCGTCAGCATCACCGCCGTAGTATTAGTGCCGCTGGCTACGCGGGAAATCACGCCGCTGGGACGGCCTGGAGGGACGAGCAAGAAGCGAACAGAGGAGGCCAGTAAGGAGGATGCTGCCGAGGACGATGTTGAGCCAGCCGCCCCTACGCATCCAGCGCGACCAGTTGATAGGAGCGGTGTTATTGCGCTCCCAGACGTTGCCGCTCAGGCCAAGCGTGGCCGACGAGCCAGCTTTGCCAAAGACGACATCAACGACTTCGATGCCGTTATGGTTTGCGTCCGCCGCAGTGATCGTGTCCTGCTCGTTGGGATAGAGCGAGTTGGCCGAATTGGTACCATAGGAATATAGCGCCTTGTACCACTCGTTGTCGCTGGGGATGTAAACGTTCGCTGAAGCGATACTGCTCATGGCACCTGTCAGCGTGTAGGCTTCAGTCTCCGTGCTGATGTTGCCCGGGTCGTTTCCCAGCCAGTTGTGGAAACTCGCCGCGCTAAACCACGTCACCCCAACAGCCGGCATGTTCGCGAAGGTACTGCCCACGCAGTAGTTGTACTTGCCGCAGTTGCTGAGGCTTTGGGTAATATTGCTGTGTTTGCCCATGGTCGCATGGTAAATGTCGGCATCATTGGCAGTGTCTTTGGCATTATGGGAATCATTGTATGGGGCGTTGCTCACCTTGTAGGTGCCGATGTTATAGGCGTAGTTCGCCGAAGCGTAGCTGGTGGTATCCGTCGCGTTGCTGGCGCAACCCGTGCTCGTCCAGCTCATATTGACTACAGCAAAAGCCGGGTTGACGAAGAAGATAGCGGCCAATATG
>JBAXOP010000503.1:0-3128 GCA_037133195.1 Verrucomicrobiota bacterium
GGCAGCATGGTCCTGCACGATGTTCACCTCCACATCTTGAAGTGGGTTGTCAGGTCATGGTGCGAGCGTGCGCGACTTCTTCGCCAGGGCGATGGTCGACGTGCCCCCGTCATTTCTTTCCCGCCGTTGGTGGGTGAAATTGCGACAGGCGAAGTGATCCTGTGCTCGGTGGAAAATGGCCCCTCGCTCACCGCCTTCGAAAGAGCATTGGTCAAAGCGGCCTTCTGGTATCGACCATCGCGGCGTGGAACACTGTCTCTCTCGACCAAGATGATGCTTGAGGAGATCGGTGTGGAGGTTGAAGCAGCGGCTGAACAGCGTCGGTTCGGCGCTGCCGAAGCGGGACTCCGAAATGTGATTCGTCTGCACAAAACGCTTCTATTGGCCAGTGCCGCTGACAAAAAGGGCACCACTGAAAACGCGGCCACCATTGGCACCTCACCGTACTCTTGGAGCACAAGCAGCTTCGACATCGAATGGCTGAAGCCGTACCGGGAAATCGGGCGCGTTGCGGTAGCTTGCCTTGAGGAAGACTCGCGCCTTTTCAAGGCCTTAGCGGTTATCCCCGCAATTATCGCAACGGAGCTGCCTCCGAAGCCAGAAAAGCTCTTCATCGACGCCATGCTCGTCGGTTTGAACCTCACGCATCAACTGGGTGGTTGGTGGACCCGCAAAGCCGACGCGAGCATTGCGCCAGGCACGACGTCCTATAGTGGGACGCTGCCTGCCCCTCTGAGCAAGGTTTACGAGCAGGCCCTCATCGCATTCGTCGGGAGTTGGGGACATTTGAACATCCGGATTCCGGAGAGCACGGCTGCGGACGAAGTTGGAACATGGGCGGCAATTACTGCACGAGCGTTGGTCTACGCGGATCACATCGAGAAATCCGCACAAATGTTCCTCAAAGCTGTCTCACGCGGCGATGAGGTGGCTTCAACTTGGTTGCTGGACAGCCTACTGAAGTGGTGGGGCAACCGCCAGCATGAGCTGGAATACGGCGATCCCGACGACTTTCAAGTTCGACATGTAACGCTCTCGTTGGCGGAAAAGACATGGATGGATGCGCAGAGCTTTCTGTGGGACGGTGAAAACCCTGTGACGGTTGACGTAGCGAGCAAGGCGTTAAACCTAGCAATACGCCGCTACTGGGAGAGCATGCGGCTCTACGTAGCACTGCTACTGATTCACAACGCCGGAGCAACACCTGCGGCAAATTGCAGAGAACTGCGACTGGCCGCGGCGATCATCAAGGGCACAGCGCAGCAGCGTGGAGGCAACGCTGAATGCTGGCCACTTGACAATGTCGATGCCGCCATTACAGCTGTCCTCGGCGCGGTGTTTGGCGTCCAAACGGTCGTAAGTCGTATCGACGGATTTGCAGAGAAACTCCGCTGGGAAAACGAAGCGCCAGAAGTTTCCGGATGGATCTACGGATGGTCGGGGACCCCGACCGACTTGGAATCAATGAAACGGGCACAGGCAACATTGCTCGTCGCGGTGACAGTGCCACGTGGCCCCCGTTTCGGCACAAACCAGACGCTTATCGAAAGCTGGTGGAAGGACCTCGACAAACTCGATTCCGTGGCAAGCTTCTGTCAAGACCTGCGCCGGCAAGTGCTTTCCGAGGACTTCAGTTCGGCCTTACCAGCTATCGCTGCTCTGCAGACTCATCTCAGCACAACGTGTCGGGTCCGGTCGGCCAGACTCGCCATTGCCCAGGTGATGAAGAAGTTGCGAAAAGTGGCGCTGTATGAGCGCCTTATCACGCTACGTGTGCTGGACGTTGATGAGCATGTAGTGCGCCGAATCGGAGATGAGATAGCAAATCTCGCATTCGACCCGCAGTTCTGGCACTCCTTGCCGGGTACGACCGTGCGGTTTGTGCCTAGGTTGGCTGCAGGGCACCAGTCGGTGACGTTTGACGACTACAAGACGCGATTCGTCACAGGCGGACCGCAACAACCAGATGCCGGGCTTGCAGAACACATGGCCGAATGCGTTCGGCGGCATGCGGTGGCATGGTCCTTCAGCAGGCGCGTCGCAGAATTTGGCTTGGTTCCGGCAAATGCCATGTCGCTTAGAGACAACTACCAGGCAACAGTCGGCGAGCTTCAAGCATTTATCTCATCGGTGGGGGCGCTTTGCACCAGTCTGCGCTCAGCCGGCACTGATCCCCTCGTGCTTGTGGGACGGACGGCTCCGTCCTCGTATTTGCGCCCCTACAAATGGGGACCTAGCCACTGGCAATGCCCGCTGCCGACGGACGTCACGCTTCGAAGCGGCGACCCAAGCAAAGGCGAAGCAGCGACGGTTTTTGTCAACGAGGCGCCAGTTTACGAGTTCGACACCCCTAATGGGGACTGCTATGTGGTGCCGGCCTCCATCGTAAAAACATTGGAAGTGGACGGCACCGACCCTTTGTCGGCGTTGCACATCAAATGGACTCAGGTAGGCGAAGAGCGACTGCAATTTGTCGTGACTTGGAAAGCGAAGTTCGCCTGATGACACAAAATTCCTGACCGGCTCAAAATTCAGCTCGGTCGAGTGTTTTCATACCTTAGAAACCTCATATGGAGTGCGACGGATCATTGAATCTTTCTCTCCCTCCCGGCGATTAACTCTGCTCTGGTATCGACTGCATCCAATCACGCGCCGTCAAGATCTGATGCCTCGCGCCTCTAGACCTCCGCGCCGAGCGTCCCCTTTGCCGCTTAGGTTTGAGACTTGGCCATTTCCGCTTTGACAACGGTCGATATTTGAAATCCAGGGAACAGACGCCCCACCCGGTCTGTTCTCGACGACTGACCTCTCAGATTGCCAACTTTGAACTGGACTCTGGCGTTTTGACGATTCTTTTCGGCTCTCAGTCCCTTTCGCCTACCAGTTCACGTTTACAACCCATAGCCCGAAAACCCGCGCCGCTGCTAGATTCGTGCCAGTGATCGCTCACCGGCATGTCAGAGAGAATGCAGAGAGACCCGGTGAAATTACGCCTGAAAAAGGGCTGATAGCACGCTGGCGCTCACGAGCAAAATGCACGGAACCCCGCAAACAGTGGCGTTTCGGGCGAAGGAAAGCCCAACCGATAACGGTTGGGCTTAGGGGATATGGTGGAGCTGGGGAGATTT
>JBAXOP010000504.1:0-3116 GCA_037133195.1 Verrucomicrobiota bacterium
AAGCGTGTGTGGGTGTAAGCTCACCGAGGGTTCGAATCCCTCCCTGTCCGCCATCTGGTAGGTTTGCAGTGGTTGCTGCGTTCTGGTGCGATTTCATGGTCGTTAGCGCTTGTGGATTCGTTCGATGTTGCATGGTTTCGCAACGTGAGTCGTTCCTTTGTCAGAAATCCGTCAGGACTCCGGCGAAAAAGCTGTCACGGATGCGGGTGAATTTGAACCCCCGCTCGCCGCCACAGCATGCTTGCCCCCAGAAGGGAGCGCGGCATCCGGCGTCGGCTTGCCGGGATGGTTCCTCTCGGGCCACCTGTGCCATATCGGCGGCTGAAATCAAGGCCATTCGGATTCTAGTGTTCTTGGTTTGACCCCGACGCGAACAAAACGCGGGTGAGATTCGCAAGATCAGCGGTTTCCAGGCCTGTGGATTTCAGCCTCAGCAGCCCCAACGAATACCGCGAAAATTGACTTCATCGCCAACTCCGTAGCGAGCATCCCCCTCTGTGAGGGGCGAGGCCTGCCAGTTCGGGGCAGGGCCGCCAAAGTCGAGCATTCTCCCAGGCCGCTGCTCCGCGGCCTTTTCCCGCCGTCCGGATTGGCCTTTCGGCCCATCCTATGGAGGCACCAAGAATCTTCCTTCTGTAGATTCGATAAAAACCAAAGTTGAAAATACGAAGAGTTGCCCCTCTTGAACCACTAACACCCCAGACGAGAGCATGAAAACAAAACTGACACTGACATGCTCCTCCTGCTACAACTCGCCCTCGGCCTCGCCTTCCTCGGCTTCTTGGTCCTCGCAGTCTTCGACGCGATCCGCGGCGGTTTCATCATCCTCACCGGACTGATCCTGCTGGCCGTCGGCCTCGTCCTGAAAGGGGTCGCCTTCGTTCTCAAACTGATTCATCCGGTCCCGGTTCTGGCAGTGGCCCCGCCGGTGGTCACCCGCAAGGTGGCGACCTGGAAAGTAGTCGCTCCCTAACCCACCAGATACCGCCATGGCATACCGTTTGATGACACCCCGCTTCCCGCTGGGAAGGATTGTCGCCACGCCCGCCATCCTAACGCTCGGCCTCGACCTTGCCGCGTACATCCACCGGCACCACTGCGGTGACTGGGGCGACCTCGACGCCGAGGACAAGCAGGCCAACGAGGAAGCGCTCACCGACGGCACTCGCCTGCTGAGTTGCTACCATGTCGGCAACGGCCGGCGCATCTACATCATCACTGAATGGGACCGCGGTCTAACGACCCTGCTCCTGCCGGAAGAGTATTGATCGCCGGGTCACCGCCATGGGCCAAACCGCCACCTGCTGGCGGCCCGGGCTGGATCTTCCCGCGAATCCCCGTCAATCCTCGTCCTCCAATCCGCATCGAATTGCGGAATTCTTGAGAATCGGTTTTGGGAGAATTCGCAGGAAACATCAAAGGAAGGCAGGTGAGTTCGGTAATGATTGGGGCTGGCAATTCCGGTCCTGGCCCGCCGGGCAACGTGGCGGCTCTGTGACTGGGAGGAACCTGCCAGCGGTCGACGCGTTGTCGGCACGGTGAACCCTCCTGTATGCCATCGCGGACGGATTTGTCGTCTGTCGTCCAACCTGTAAAACCTCGAAAGAGCAACCCGACCCGGCGCATGGGCCCGATCCCCGATAACCGCCGCCGGAAAATCGGCCACGCGGATCCGCACCTCCGACGAACTGGCCGCAGCCCATTCTCACCGCGGTCCACAGCGGCCCCTGTCGCACCAGAGCGTCCCCGGCAAACCATGTCGCGCCGCCCGAAAAAACCTTGCCAACAAAGCGCGCCTGGAACCATGTGTCTCCCTGTTAGCCAGCCATTCGGGCGGCTGTCAGATTAACGGAAACCCCACACGCCCACACAGAAGTCTGCTGAAACCATCCGCTTTGAGATCGGAGCCCGCAACGGCCCTTGAAATCCGGGAGTATTATCCTTAAAATCATTACCATGGCCATTGAAACACCACCCTGGGGCAAACGCATTCAAGACGCGATTGCCCACTTCGAGTCGACGGGAGATATTCAGGACATCCTGCGTCCCCGTATCGACCAGCGAGGATGCTGGATCCCCGTTATTTTGAATGAGGAGGTCGAAGAAGCCCTAATCGAGAAACTCGCGGGAACCATCCTTTCCCCTGAAAGGCTAACGAGCACAAACGATACCGGAGAAAGCACCCTTCTCTGTTCGTTCGTAGATGACTCGAAAGGAATAGTGAAGATTCCGTATCACCACGTGAAGGGGCAAATCCTTGTGTCTGAAGCCGGGACATTGAGTGCGCCGGTGCTCCTGTCCGTCGGGGAGAGGATGGTCTCCATCTGCGCGATGGAGTTCCATATTCCCAAGCTGCAATTCGTGGGGTTTGCATTGGAGGCTCAATCCGCCGTCAAATTCAATGCGCCCAACCTGCAATCGGTGGGAGGGTGGCTATGCGCCGAAGGAGCCATAGAATTCCACGCGCCCAAGTTGCAATCCGTTGGGGGCGGTTTGGGTGCCCACTTTGCAGAGAAATTGCATATTCCCAAGCTGCAATCCGTGGAAAAGGAATTAGATGCTGGATCGGCCCGCAATTTTGATGCGCCCGAACTGCAATCGGTGGGGGGGGGCCTAAACGCCGGGTCAGCCGTACAATTCAACGCTCCCAAACTGCAATCGGTTGGGGGGGACCTAATCGACTACGATGCCGAAGATTTTTACGCGCCCAACTTGCTATCCGTGAGGGGATCCATGTACGCTGGCTCGGCTACGAAGCTGAATGCCGGCGTGCTCAAACGGGTTGGAGGAGCCTTGGACACCAGAAATGCTAGTGACTTCTACATACGCCCCCAGTATGTCGGCGGAGATCGGGAGCTTCATCCAGATGCCGAGAGAAATTGGCAACGTAAGCAACAAGCTCTCCGAGATGCGATGAAGAAGCAGTCCGAATTGGAAATTTGATCGAGCCCGCTGGAGAAATCCGTGGAATCCTCATCCGATTCCCCAGCGACTACGTTCCCGCCGCCGTTATTTTTGGCGCCCCCGGGCAGGTCAATTCCGACTCAGATTCATAAGGATGCGCAGCACATACCAGAACAGCAGCGCCACGCTCGCGAACAGCGACAGGGCCGCCG
>JBAXOP010000505.1:0-3113 GCA_037133195.1 Verrucomicrobiota bacterium
GGTTTTTTCTCCTCGAGGATGAGTTGGGCGATTTTGCGGTCCTGGGCGGTGATGCCGGTGGCGAGATCAATGACCAACACGCAGAGGTCGGCACGGCGAATGGCTTTTTCTGAGCGCATCGCGGAAAACACTTCCACCGAGTTGTCGCGTTTGCCGCGCGGACGTAGCCCGGCGGTGTCTATCAGCGTGAATCGCTCACCCTGAAATTTGTACGGCAGGTCCACCGCATCGCGGGTGGTTCCCGCAATTTTGGATACAATGGTGCGCTCGTCATGGAGGATCGCATTGACCAATGACGACTTGCCGGCATTGGGCTTGCCGACGATGGCAAGTTTGATGCCAACAGCCTCGGCCACTTCCGCGATGGCCTCAGTTGCCGCCACCATGGGCGCGATGGCGGCGTCAATTTCATCACAGAGGTGACCGAAATTGCGCCCATGCTCGGCCGATACCAAAATACTGTTGGTGAAGCCAAGGCGCGAAAACTCGGAAAAAATCGCCTCATGGCGCGCGTCGTCCACTTTATTGATCACTAGGATGACCGGCGGCTTGGCCTTGCGCAATTTTTGGGCCAGCGCTTGGTCCACGGGCGTGAGGCCGTCTTGGGCATCGACCACCAGCAGGATCAGATCGGCCGTTTCCATCGCGATGTCCGCTTCGATGGCCACTTGCTCGCCGAAGCCGTCCTCGATGGTTGTGCCGATGCCTCCGGTATCAATGAGCGTGCAGGCGTGGGCGGTGGCCTTGGACGGTGCGGCTATCCGGTCGCGGGTGACGCCCGGTTGGTCATGAACGATGGCAATTTTGCGCCCCGCAAGGCGATTGAAGAGGGCGGATTTTCCGACGTTCGGGCGTCCGACAATGGCAACGGTGGGCATGGGGAGATGAGGAGGGTGGGGGAGCCGCTGGGGACTTGAGATTGAGCAGCGGCAAAGAATTGGCTATTTTCCGCCAAGAGACAAGCGCAGAGACGAGCGCGGAGACCGGGGAAAGGCGGAATGCCTGATAAAACGCAGGTTAAGGAGCTCAATTACAGATCCCAACAGGCGTCTCGCCCAATGCTGTCAGGTTTGTCAATGCAGTGGCAGGAATGAAGAAGAGGCGGCGGGCAGCATGCCCGCGCCACTGTGGCCCGGGCATCCTGCCCGGAGCTTTCTGTAACTGCCAAGTGAGTCGGGACGTGAAGCCGAGCCTTCAGCACGTACCCAGACACCACCCTCCCGCAATCACCCCAAAAATAGGATGGCTCCTTAGCCCAAGCATCCTCACATCACCAATCCAAAATTGCCTTCGGTCATGCCTGTTAGGGAGCGCCGACTTTTTTCCGAGTTCATCCATTCATCCATTCAAAATTCAAAATTCAAAATTCAAAATTTCTTCCATGTATAGTGTTCAGGAGAACTCGCCAATTTATAGCCAATTTAAGTGATCGCATTTTCGCTGGAAAAACGCTAATTCCTCAACTTGTGATTTGTGCCTCCCAATGGGCTGTGCGTATCAGGCCGCCAGTGGGGAGGAGGTGTCATCAGTGGTGTGCTTGCGCACCACAATGCATTATGTTTCTGTTATCAGAGAAAACCGACAATCGACAAGCGAATCTCCACATCCCCAAAGAACCCCCCAAAAACACAAATACCATGAAATCAAGCCCCACCACCCACCAGGCCCGCCTCTGCCATCCCGACACCGCGGGTTTAGCCAACTCAAGCCATGACGCCCCCAACGTCATGCCGCCAGTCAAGCCACTCTGCCGCATGCTCATCGGCCTCGCCGCGGCCATGACCCTGGGGATTTTCGTCACCGCGGCTTCCGCCCAGCAGATGATCACCAACGGCAGCTTTGAGGTGGGTGACCCCGTCCCGGGGAACTCGGGCCAGCTTTCAATAGCTGCTGGCAACACGGCCAAACTGCCAGGATGGACCGCCAATACGGGCATGGGGTGGTATTTTAGGGCTACGGCCTGGGGTATGACCGCCCCGGACGGAGCGATGGCCTTTAACCTTATCAGCCAAACCGGCATATATACCCTCTCACAGAGTTTCGCGGTCACCGCCGGGGACACCTACACGGTGAGTTATTACGAAAAGAGGCGGGGCTACGGAGGCTATATGGACACGACCGTGAAGGTCGCAGGTGGGACGGTTTCCGGTGCCGCCGGATCGCCGGTGGCTGTTGCCGCCGGCCCGGCCGCCAGCATCGTTCAGACGACCGCTGCAAACGCTGCCTGGACGTTGCACAGTTTCACGTTCACCGCGGACACCACGACGACGGCAACCATAACCTTCGGCAACCATTACGGAGGTGGTCAAGGCGACAACGACGGCGTCTTCCTGGACAACGTCAGTGTTCTCGGATCTGCCGTGTTGACCGCTACGACGACCACGCTGGCCCGCAGCTCGGGCACCGTCACGCCTTCGACTTACGGCGATTCGCTGAGCTTCGATGTGACTCTAGACCCCGCCACTGCGACCGGCGATGTGGAACTGCATGACGGCGGCGCTAGTGGAACGGTGATCGGTATCGGTGCCCTATCGAGTGGCACCTGTACCATCACCCCCGCCACCAATGCGTTGGCGGTCGGCCCACACCCCAACATCGTGGCTGTCTATTTGGGCGACACCACTTATGCCACCAGCACTTCCGCGGCTTTGACCCAAGTCGTCAGCGGGGGAGCAGCGACGGCATTGCTATTTACGACCTCACCCTGTGACGCGCAGCCCGGGGATGTTTGGACCACGCAGCCGACGGTGAAGGTGCTGGATGCGAGCGGCAACATCGCAGGCAGTAGTGCTTCCATCACCCTCGCGATCACCTCGGCGACGCCCACGAGCGGGGGGCCGGGAACATTGATCGGGACGAAGACCGTGACGGCCGTGAACGGCGTGGCCACCTTCAGCGGCCTGTCGATCGACACTGCTGGCATGGGCTACCGGCTGACCGCGACGAGTGCGGATCTGACGTCGGCGGATAGCGCGTTGTTCACGATCTCCTCGGGGACCGTGCTCTACGACAGCACTGCTTGCAGCGGACAGTTCCCCAGTAAGACGCTGAACTTCACGCCGGTGGAGGGCCATGTATATACGCTTTCGTTCTCCTTGAACAATCCCGACGCT
>JBAXOP010000506.1:0-3107 GCA_037133195.1 Verrucomicrobiota bacterium
TGAGGATCCATTCACCGGTTTCCTTGTCGATGGAGCGGCTTTTGCCGGCGTCGGCGCGGGAGTCCTTGCCGGTGAGACCGGTGTAACCGCTTTTGGCGTAGTCATACCACCAGGTTTCCAGGGTACGACAGGAGTAGTATTTGCCATCGGGTTCGGGCCATGGGCGCGAGGAGGCGCTCCGCAGACACTCGGCGAGCGGAACACCCTCCTTATGGAGGTTCTTGAGGTGGCAGATGACCTCGAAGCGTAGCAGCGCGAGGGCGGATTTGGGGTTGGGCGCGTTGTTTTGCATAACGCCGCCGAGCCTCGGGCGATTTCTGGCGGATGCCTATCACACGGTTTTGTGGGATTGTCCGCCGAATGCCGTTAGATCTCAAGCGAGGCCTCGTGCCCGCTCCCAACGCGGTTTCAAGCTGCGGTAACAAGCCAGCAGCGAGGTCTTGAATTTCGCCGCCAGATGCAGGATAATTTCCCCGAGCCTGCCGATCGCGCGCAGTGCCCTCCAGAAGCCACCGAGGTCATTATCATCTAACACCGGCAGCATCTGGCCCAGGCATCCGCGGAGGAACGGGATGCGCCCGAGCAGCTTTCGCTCAGCCCGCTCGAGGCAACCCCGCTCCGCCTCGGAGGCGGGCGGAGGCCGTGCGCCTTCGCCCGCCACTGGGCGCGCCACGCCGTGGCAGGCGTCAAGACGTTGCTCAAGGCGTGCGACGGGCAGGCAGCGATAGGGCAACATGCCCCGCGGAATGACGCTGACGTACACGGGGCAGCGCGGGCAGCGGTAACATTGCACCGTCTCGGTGCCCTGCCCCGAGGTGTCGGCATTGCGCTGGTAGGTCTTGTGCTTGTGGAGCTTTTGCTTGCCGGCGCATCTGGCGCAGTCCTCCGGCGCGCAGGGGCGCGATTTTCCAGCCAATGCTTCTTCGTGGATTTGCACGGCCGGATTCTAACTGCACATCCGCCGGTGCCAAGGCGCAAGCGTGGCCCGCCCCCCGCAACCCTGCCCCCGGCCGCGCCGCATGGCAGGCCGCCTCCGCTCCGGGCTTTTCGCCTCCCGGCTCAAAGCCCTGCGCTCCGTCGGCCTGCCATGCGGGATATCACCGCCTTCCCAACGGATCCCGTTACGCCAACCCCGAGATTAATCCGAAATCCAACGCACCCGATTTCCCGCGATTAGTGCGGAGCGTTACAGGAATGATGCGTGCCGCTCGCACTATGTTATTGAGAGGAATCGCATTATTGCCGCGTTGCCTTGGTCAGATCGGCGGATCGAATCAGAACTGCAGCGGGATCGGACGGCAAAAAGGAGGTATTTCGAAGCCGAAGGAGAGACCTCCCACGGTGAGACGGCGGATCTCCCAGCGAATGCCGCTCCAGAGCCGACCTGGTTGGCTAGGGTAAAAGTCTGGTTTGGGAACCGGTAGCCTTACCACTCTTTCGCTGCTCAACCCGTTTCTCGGCACCATGGCGGAGCGTCAAAGCCTTGCATGAGGCATTCGAAGATCGGCAGAGCACGGTAGAAAGCTAAGTCAGATTTGCATTGACGGTTGTTCTCTCATTGCCTGCCTCACAGCCTCACGCATTTCCCACCGTGATTTTGCTTCGGGGTGCATATCCCAATCGACTAGGTCCTCAAAATCGGGTCGATAAAAATCTGGAGCCGCCTCAGTGTTAAGACTATCACCAACAGCTTGTAGCGCTGCCGCTTGAAATACACGAGCGGATCTAGCATCCAATGACCCACCAACTTCTGCTAGCTTGTTTGCGCAAAACACAGTTGTAAATAACAGGTAGAGGTCGTAGCAGACCCACTGCAGAGCCGGGGCGATCACCCTCTCAGCCCCTTCGATTTCGAAGCTGCCCCCAACGGAACGTAAGTTGGGAAGATGCAGAGGGCCGCGCCAATAGCCCCAGAATCGGCTGCCGACAGACTCGAGGCATGGTAAATTGCATCCGACTACCATCAATGAACCTCCAACAGATGTTAGTCGCGGCGCATGCAAGTTTGGGGTACACTGGAAGTCGAGATCTCCGACCACCCTAACCAGGCATGGCATACTAACGTTATCGTCGGTGCAAGAATAAATATATCCATCAACTGCCCTGAGATTTGGTGCCGAAACCGCTTCCAAGCTCCTGATTCGGATTGAGCCTCGCACCTCAAACCACCGGATTTCCACATCGCGTCTCTTGCGCCAAACAAATGAAGTTAGCAGAACTGGCTCGCCCAACTCATTTACCGCAGTTCGTCTATTTTCCGGCAATACAGCTCCATGCATGATGGATGAAGCCATCCTGTAAGTCGGCTTCATCCAATTCCTGCAATCGCCGATCCAGCGACCGGACTGACGAAAGAACGGTGCGAGCACGTCCTGTATTTCTCCGGTTCGGGCGTAGTGATTGATCGCTGTGAGTGCTACTTCTTCTGTAACCATGGTCTTGCTTGTTTCTGCTAGTTGTTGATCAAAGATCATTGCGGTATGAGAGGAGGCCTTTAAAGCCCGGCGGATCCGCCCCAAAACCTAGTTTTAGTACATTGTTAGTGTGAAGATCGCATCCATTCTTCTTCGGGAACCAAATACACCGTAACTGCCTGAAAAATCATGAGTTCCGATTCCATCGGAGCCGCCCAAGAGCGACTCAGATCGAGGTTGGAGGCGCGGCGGAACGGGCCCATGCAATAACAGCCCCACCGTTCGACAATCGCCGAGCGGCAATAGCCTAGTATATACTCTACCTTGCCGACCTTTTTGGTGACTAGGAAGACGCCTCCGGGATCTGACTCAAGTTTGAAGAGGCTGTCGTGAGCGAGCTTCCGATCACCGCGGCCTCCGTATTGAAAAAATTGTTTCATCACCTACTACACGGCCAAAATCGTTGCTTTGTTAAGGCCGGTCGGTGCTTTTTCTGAAAAATGGCGAAATTTCTACTTTTTTTGAGATCGTGCCTTCACAAACTGGTGGTTCATCGCGTTAGGAGGGTGGAGGGCATCCTCCATCTACACCATGACAATTCATTACCGAACCCACACGACCAAGAATTTGATTTGGATCTCCGACGTTCACCTCGACCAGGTGCATGACGACGTAAAGCGACGCTTTCTCAAA
>JBAXOP010000507.1:0-3103 GCA_037133195.1 Verrucomicrobiota bacterium
AACTGCCGACTTCCAAGCCTCAACGCGCAGCGGTGTGTCGGCAAGCCTCAGCAGCGGGCGAATCTGGGACTCCGCAACCGGCGGAACGGTACCAATTGGTTCCGTTTTCAGTTGCCGCCAGCACTCGCTCGCCTGAACTATACGGTTCGCATGAACACGCGACATTCCCGCAACCTGTCGGCAATATTCCTCCCAACTCTTGAGGCCGCCCGCCCGCCAGAGCTTGCCGTCGTGGATTTGCAGCAGCGCCTCGCCAGCCTCCTCGAACGCCGCCACACCCCTGCGCACAATCTTGTCGAGTCGCTTGAATTTCTCTTGCGCCTCGGGGGAAAATACGAATTCCGGCTCGGTCTTTAGCTTTTTCGACCTTTTCACGGGTCGGGGTTCGTCCGAGAGAATCATCTCGGACTTCCGGTACTCGTGGAATGCCTGCGGAAACTCCCGGACGCGCAGGGATTCGTCCCATTCGCCCCAGTCGCCGCCGTGCTTGTCGTTGAGTTTTACAGGCTGACCGCTACGCGTCGGGTTTTGGCCAAGCTGTTTGAGAAAAAACGCCACCCCTCGATTCTGGCAGTGGTCCCGGAGTTCCTCCGCCCACTCCAGGGCAAAGGGCCGGGTGAATTTGCCGTAACCCGATTCGCCGCCGACAATCACCCAGTCGATGCCGTTCAAGTCGAGATCCTCCAGAGGCAACCGTTCCCAGAGCGGTTCAATCATGAGACCACGAATACGGGCATTGACCCGGTGCAGGTCATCCACGCGGTGGAGGGTTTTCCGACTGGTCACGGTGGTCATCGCACAAACATTCCGCGGAAAACCACCATCCATATCTTCCGAAAGCCGGGCCATTCTCGCCGGTTGTTTGGTCGGCCAAAGCCACAGGTGGCGCCGTCCATTTGGCGATCCGAATGCGGAAACTACGTCAGATTTCAGGAACGGCAAGTCCTCATCAAAACTCAAGGCATCCCACTCGTCGGACACGAAAATCATCCGGGGCAGGCATCTTCGCCAGGGCGTCTCTTGGTTCTCGCGTCCGAGAAGGTCCACCCACGCCGCGGCTTTATCCATACGCACCTTGCCCGTTGTGACAGCCAATGACCTCGGTGCGAAGCCGATGTTACGGTTCTTTTGGCCGGGATTGGTCACGTTGATGGCCTTGCCATTGTTATCTCTTCCGGCATAACAGGAGGCGAACTGGCTCAGAACATCGTCCGCCGCCTGGCGGGCCTGCTTGCTGAAAATCAATTCGACTTCAGCAAGGAATTGCGGCGTTAGGCGGGCAACGAGGGCCGTGTCGAGCTCCTGATAGTTGTCGTACTCGAGCTGCTGTTCCGCGGTCATCATTGCGACTGCTTGAACAAGCACCGACTCGAATAATTCACAGCTGTCGAACTTCTCCGGGATGATCTCCTCCACCGCCTCATCGACCGCCTTCAACACGGTGGCCACGGGCAGCGATCGGTCACAGCCGACACGCTCAAGGATCGGGTTGACCGTGGAGTCGCACCATTGGATTCGCGTGATTTCTGACATGGGATTGGCTCTGTTTGATGGGTTTACCCCGGGATGGATGCCGAACTACCGCCAGCCTTTGCAGATGGTGTATTTCTTCGGTTTCACCTCGCCGTGGCTGTAAATATAGTGCCCGGCAGGGTTGGTCTTGGTGCGGTAGCCGCGATCGTCAGCCTTGGCTTTCCTGATCCACTTTTGGGCTGCGGCGTATGACTCAAACTCGAGGATATTCCGAGGATCATCCTTGGCCCAAGTGTCGTATGGTGCCTGCAATTCACAATAATCGTAGCAGTGGGTGATCCAGACCCTGCAACTGTCCTCGTATCCTCTCTTTGCAACGTCGAGTTTTGGGATGACTCCAAACGTCACAAGCATATCCTCAATTGTCGCACTGCCGTGATCCAACGTGCCGATATACTCCTCAATGCTGCCGGCCTCGAAAATGCCTTCCCAACCAACGTCTCCCATGTGCGCGAAGACCCGCTTGCCAAGCTGGTAGATATGCTCGCTGGCTTCGTTTGCCCATTCCTTGAGAGCGATGTCGGAAAGGGTGCGGTAGTCGAATTCATCACCGTTTGCATCGGCGAACACGGATGGCATATCGTCGCCTTCTTCCATCGTGGCGAGAGCGGCAAGGGTTTCGGGACTGACCAGAGGCCTCAGTCGGGCAAGGTCGGAGGGGACGAAGATGGTGTTGGTAGCCATGGTAGTGATTTCTTTGGTTTTGGATCTTGTCCGTGGTGTTTGGTGTTGAGGTGGATTTGGCGGTTGGGTGTGGTCAGCGCTTCTTGTTCGACTGCGCGAGGCCACGGAACCCGCCAGCGCTTTCGTCTGAGGACTGTGCTTGGCGCTGTCCAGGACGCGGGCCGCGAGGGCCTCCGTGACCGAACCGGACTGTTTGGTTGCGCCGCGCTGAGCGGGGGCGCTTCCGGCCAAGGCCTTGGCGGTGGCCGAAGCGTTGGGGTTGTGGAGTGTCCGTCCGGCGTTGGAGCCTACGGCCTTCGAGGTGGTCTTACTGTTGATCGACATGGTGTTTTTCTTGTTGCATGAGTTCTTCCGGGAGGAAGTTGGACGAACTTTGGTTCATTGTGCGAAACCACGCAAGGAAAAAATGAGAATTTTTTTTGTTTGCCAGAATGAACCTGCGGACGTATGGAAATCCGCATGAGAAACCTTGGCCCTAGAATTCGGGCTTTGCGAACGGAGCGGCAGATTACCCTACCGCAACTTGCCGACCGGGCGGGTTTGTCAAAGGGACTGCTCTCCAAGCTTGAGAACGATGAGGAAAGCAACCCCTCCATTACCACCCTGTTCAAGATTGCCGAAGCACTGGAAATCACCTTGGCGGACATACTTGAGACCGAGCAGGCGCAGATCAGAAGGATTATCCCGGACCAGAGGCCGGAATGGCTTGAAGGGTTGATCGCGTTCCTGGTTGGGCGTGGGGAGGAGCCGGACACGGCGGTTCTTGATGCGATATACGTCCTCCGCAACCGGAAAGCTTCCGCCCCCACCGATCTCGAATATTGGAAATTTGTGTACAGGAGCATCCAAAATAGCTTCCGCGAGTAACGGTTTCCGATTAGACAGG
>JBAXOP010000508.1:0-3100 GCA_037133195.1 Verrucomicrobiota bacterium
ACCGCCGCTACAATGCGCCTCTTTCGCTTGCGACGGTCACAGACCGCCGCTACAACGCGCCTCTTTCGCTTGCGACGGTCACAGACCGCCGCTACAATGCGCCTCTTTCGCTTGCGACGGTCACAGACCGCCGCTACAATGCGCCTGCTTCGTTCGCGACTTTTCCCGCAGGGGAAAAGTAGTCACAGACCGCCGCTACAATCCAAAATTCAAAATTAAAAATTCAAAATCTCCCCATGCCCTCCCTCCTCTGCACGCTCGGCACCTCTTGGGCCGTTGTCCCCGAAGCGTTTCTGCTAGGCAATGGCACCGAAGCCTATTCGTCCGTTACTGTGGTCACCACCAGCAGTGAAACGACCCGCAAGTCACTTGAGCGGGTCAGCGACTGGTTTCTATCCTATCATCCAGAGGTCCGCTTTCGCGGGCTGGCCATCGAAGGGCTATCCGATCTGATGTCATCGGAGGACCACACCCGCTTCGAGGTGGGGCTCTATCAGGCCTACTTCGCGATGAGGAGGGAGTCGGACGACATTCACGTCTGCTTGGCTGGCGGGTTTAAGACGATGTCGGCGGCAGCACAGGAAGCGGCTGGGTTGTTAGGTTGCGATAAACTTTTCCACCTCACGGTTGAATTGGGGATTAGGACAGACACGCATGAGGAAATCATGGATGCCGTCCAGGGCGGCAAGGTCCATTTGATTGCGCTGGGGTCGCGCGCCGGGTGGCCCACCATTCAGGAACTGACGGACATGGCGGCACCTTTGCCTGCTTTGGGCGCGCCGTTCCTTGTCGAGGATTCGGTGCTGTCAAATGCCATTCACCATCGGGTGGAGGAAGCCAGCCGACTATCAGCCAACGAGCACGAGCTTGCCGTCCTCCCATTTCCGCAGATTGCACGCTGGTCGCCGGCACAGCGGGACTGGCTGAACGGCGCGCTTGATCCGGATGCGGACCGGGCATGGATTCTCTCACTGCCCAAGGTGGAGCTTCACTGTCACCTCGGCGGTTTTGCAACGCACGGCAGTTTGCTCGAACAAGTCAGAGCCTCTGCCGCGGATCCGAACTCACTGCCCCAACTCAAGGACTGTGCGCCCCCAGCGGACTGGCCGCTCACCACATTGCCTCAAGCCCCCAGCGAGCGCCTGAAAGCCTACATGGATCTGGGCGAAAACACGGGCTCCGCCCTACTCAGAGACCCCGGATGCCTTGCGGCGCATTGCCGCCTGTTGCACGATCACCTCGTCTCGCAGAACATCGTATATGCGGAAATCCGGTGCTCTCCGGCCAACTATGCGTCCGAGGGGCGCTCGCCCTGGACGGTGCTCGGCGAGATCAAGGCGGCTTTTGACGCGGAAATGGCCGCGCGCCCAGCCTGCCGGGTGAATCTCATCATCATCGCTACCCGCCGTCAGGGCGGAGATTACCGCACAGCGATCGGGAGACACCTGACGCTGGCAGCCACCGCGGCCGAGCATTGGGCGGAGAGTTCCGGATGCCGCGTTGTGGGGGTGGACCTGGCGGGATACGAAGACATCACCACCCGTGCCCACTATTTCCGGGACGACTTCCATGCCATCCACCGACTCGGATTGGCGCTCACCGTGCATGCCGGGGAAAACGACGATGCGGAAGGAATTTGGAGCGCCATTTTCGACCTGAACGCCCGGCGGGTTGGTCACGCCCTCAGCCTTGGTGAATCGAAAGACCTTCTCAGGTCCGTGGCGGACAGGCGGATCGGCATCGAGATGTGTCCCTACGCCAATCTCCAGATCAAGGGGTTTCCGCTGAATGCCGCGGCGGAGGGATCGCCAGGTTGTTTAGTTGTTTATCCACTGCTCAGGTATTTGGATGCGGGCGTGTGCGTCACTGTCAACACAGACAACATCGGCATCTCGGCCGCCTCGCTCACCGATAATATGCTCCTGCTCACCCGGCTCTGCCCGGGCATCACCCGGCTCCACATCCTCGAACTCCTGCGCAACGGCATCGACCAATCATTCCTCTCAGCCGCCGGCAAAGCCGGCCTGCGTGCCATTCCCATCCCCCACCTAGGCCGCCCATGAACCTCACCCTCATTCAGCTTGTCAGCGAGCAGACCTTGCAAAACCTGCTGCCCGCGCTGGCCTTGCGCCCCGGGCGAATCATTCAGGTCAAGAGCAGCGACCCCCGCTTCCTGCAAACGCCACGCCACTTCGTCGATGCCTGCAAAGTGGCAGGCCTGGATGCCACCGACTTTCCCCTGGCGGAAACCATTCCGCATGACTCGCCCGACATTCAGGAGACCATGCAATGTCTCGAAGCCATCATTGCCCGCTATGGCAAGGCCGACCTGGCACTCAATCTAACCGGTGGCACCAAACTCATGTCCATTGGTGCCTACCGGGTTGCCGCTGCTCACGGCATTCCCTCGCTGTACACCGATACCCAAAACCGTCGCGAGTTTGTGGATGCGCAAACCGGGCCATGGGCCTCGTCCTTGCCATCTCTGGCAGAACAAGTGCAAAAGCTAACCGTTCCCATGGTCATGGCCGCTCAAGGCAAGGATTTCCTCGAGGACTCGTTCACCCAACATTTATTAGAATTCGGCAGGGAGGCTTGGAGATTGCGCCTGGACTATCATGAAGCCATCTCCGCATGGACCGGGGCCATCCGCAACTCCTTGCCCAGACGCAATGGCCGCATTGATGACCGTCCCGCAAGCCTGCGCCAATTTTTGCAAACACCTCTGCCAGCGACAGCAAGTGCCGCCGCGGCTGACTATCTGGATGCCGCCGCCCAGGCCGGATTATTGCGCGTCGAACCCGACGGCCGCGCCTACTTTGCGGCCGAGCCGAAAAAATCCAGCGTTGAGCGGGTGTCCAACCTGCTTGATGGCGCATGGCTCGAACTCGCGGTGGCGGACATGGCGCGGCGGGGTGGGAGGTTCGCGGATCTGCATTGGAGTGTGGAACCCGAACAACGCGGCGACGACTACGGCGAAACTGATCTGATTGCCGTGGACCGGGAGAAACTTAATCTCGCCGTCATTTCATGCAAGACCAGCACCGAACATGTATCCACTCTGGAGCACTTGTCATCGTGGCGGGACCGCGCGCGCACC
>JBAXOP010000509.1:0-3098 GCA_037133195.1 Verrucomicrobiota bacterium
CCTCGGTTTCCAGCAAGCATCCACGGGCCGATTGAGCTGGGATCTACGGGATGCCGTGGAATTTGACCATGACAGTTGTGCGACACTGAGCAGGAATCGTCACGAGAACCTGAAAGTCCATCAGCGCGACATCAGGCATTTCAAAGTCACTGAGCTGGAGACCATGCCGGACACGATTATCGGAGGGCCGCCATGCCAAGCCTTCAGTCAGGCGGGCCAGCAGCGTGGAACGGCGGATGATCGTGGGCAAATGGTCTATGAGTACATCCGTTGCATTGATGAGGCCCGCCCGAAATGTTTTCTGCTGGAAAACGTCTCAAATCTAAGATCTATCGATGGCGGGCAGTTGCTGGCGCGAATCGTCTCACAACTCCGTGGTCTTGGCTACATGGTTTCCCATTCAGTTCTCAACGCTGCCGAGTATGGGGCTCCGCAACTCAGGAAGCGACTTTTCATCGTGGGCTTCCGCACGGATTTATGCGACAAGCCGTTTGTTTTTCCGGTGCCGACGCATAGCTTGGAGCCGGCGTTTGGGACATTGCCGTATGCGACAGTTGGTGATGCTTTCATGCAATTGCCCAAAGCCAACCCTGGTGAGAAAAAGCCGGAGGTTGCAGCCCTTGCCCGAATCTACTGAGGACCTCACAATTGGAGGCATTTCCGCGTTTGCGAGGGCCCCGGGTTGTGGCAGCAACAAGCGCCGCTGCGGAGCGTACAGCGGCAGCTCAAAACGGCAGTTCCCTGAGGAGGCGTTCGATGGCGGGGAGGTGGGCGTGGCGACGCAGCGGGGTGTTGAGGGCGTCCGCGGCGCATTCCAGCATCGAGTAGGCGGTGATGGTGGAGACGCGCAGCGATGCGGGACGGATGCCCGCCTTGTCCCATTGGCGCATGAAAATGTTGGGGATCGAGTCGATGAGCGCGCGATAGGATTGTTTTTCCACGTTCAGCAGTTCGACGCCGATGATCATGCCCGAGGCGACGTCCGCGCTGATGACCAGATAGGGGAAAAGCATCGCCGAGGGCTTGGTGCCGACGGGGTTGGGCATGAGTTGGAAAAAGCACTCGACGTCGGTGAGGCGCTGGTGGGCGGCGATTTTCGCGATGAGGGCGGGGTCGCCGGCGGGCATGGGAAACTCGAAAGTCATCACATCGAAGGGCGTCCAGGTATTCTGCCAAACGCCGTCGATGCACTCGCGGGTGAGGGTGTCGGATATGTAGGATGAAGGATGGAGGCGGAAGTTGGCGCAGGGATCGGTCTCGAGGCTGGGGGCGACGACGAGCAATTGCGCGATGGCATGGGAGAGCCAGAGGATTTCCGCCTCATCGGGCGGGCCCGGGGCGTAACCGGGGCGGAAGCTGCGCATGGCGGGCCAGTTGTCGCCGCAGTATTTGCGGCCGAGTTGTTTGATGGCGGCAAGTTCGTGGCGGGCGAGTTGGCTGCGGCTCTCAAAGGCCACTTGCAGGTGGCGGGCTTCCAGCAGCAGGCCGACGGCATCCGATTCGGGAAGCACCGGATCGAAAGGATCCTCGGATTGCATCAGCAGGTAACGCCGCACGGCTTCTTCACCGAGATAGAGGGCCAGGCAGCGGTGGCTGCCGAGCGTGCCCATGAGGCTCATGTAGGCGAGTTCGCGGCTTGCAGGATGGCGCAGGCCGATGAGTTGGTCCTCCGTCATCCAGAGCCACGGGGCAACGCGATTGAGTTCGTCGGCAAGGTCATAGAGGTGGGCAAGCATGGCGGTGATTTTTGATAAAAGGACAGCGACGCGTTGATGTCGAGCTTAATCAAAGACCGCCGCACCGTGAAACACCGCCGCAAACACTAGCAATAATACCCCGCCCAGTGCCAACAGCCGGTTGTAGGCCGGTCCGGGTGGCTGGGTGCGCACCCCGTGGAAAATATACCATCCTAACAAAATCACCGGCAACCCGGCAGCAACTAGCGGGCGGTGGCCGAGGATACCCCAAGCGCCGCCTGCCGCAGCGGCCAGCGCCAACTCGGTGGCAATAACGGCCACGGCCACCCGATGCCCGAAGCGCACGGCGAGGGTGCGTTTTCCGGTGGTGGTGTCCTCCGCACGGTCGCGCAGGTTGTTGATGGAAATAAGCACCGCGGAGAGCAGGCCGGTCTGCAAACCTAGCAACCAAGCCGCCGCCGGCCAGCAACCGGTTTGGATGAAGACAGTGCCCGCCACCGCGACAAATCCGAAGAAAAGAATGACGAACACCTCGCCCAAGCCGCGGTATGCCAGCGGGAACGGGCCGCCGGTGTAGCCGTAGGCGAGAAACAACGAGGGGCCGCCAATCACCAGCACCGGCCACCCCCGCGCCTGATAGAGCACGCTGCCGAATCCCACGGCTAATAATAAAAACCCCAACGCCCAGGCCAGCACCACGCGGGCTGGCAGCAGGCCCGAGGCGGTCGCCCGCGTGGGCCCGAGGCGGCGGGCGGTGTCGGCGCCTTTGTGCGAGTCGATGGCGTCGTTGAAGAAATTGGTGGCGATCTGGATGGCGATGGCAGCGCCCAAGGTGCAGCCGGCGAGCCGCAGGTCGCAGGTGCCGGTGAGTTTCCAGGCCAGCACGCAGGAGACCCACACCGGCACGACGGCGGCGGGCAACGTCTTGGGACGCGCGGCGAGAATGCAGGCATGCAGGGTGGATACGGACACGGGCGGCAGTAAAACAGCGGTCGGCCGGGAAATCGAGGTGTTAGATCAGGGATTTCAGGACTCAGCCGGATTCGCATAATTGTGCAGTGATGTGATATTCCAACCCGCGCTCATTTCGTGAGATTCGTGCAATTCTTGGTTCCTAATCCGGAATTTTGCAACTTTCAGAGATGCGTCTTTGCGTATTTTTCCGTAGCAATTGTGTATTGACACGCGGGTTGCGCCCCGGCAGCGTTATCAATGTTGACGGAGTAAACCGCATTATGAGGCCGCGTGCGCGGTGTGGCCGCGGTGACTTCGGCAGCCGGTTTTTCAGCTACGATCTATGAAACGCGGCCTTATTGCATGGGTAGGTGGGTATTTTCTGGTTACTTCGGCCACCGCCGGGGTGCGGGTATTTGTGGAACTATCCAAGGGTCAGGCATGGCT
>JBAXOP010000510.1:0-3081 GCA_037133195.1 Verrucomicrobiota bacterium
GAGCCTTCTGTAACGAAATCATGCGCTAACCCGACAGTATGGGGCATCCTGCCCACATTTGCCCATCAGATGCGCAAGAAAAGACGGCCCCAGGCGGCAGTTCTTGGTTCGCGCATGGGCCAATGGCGGCGGGACGCCTCAAGGTTCCAACTGGCAAGTGGGGCGAACCGGGATACCCCGGGCTGCAAAATGGCGCTTGGCATCCGCGACGGTGAACATGCCAAAGTGAAAAATACTGGCGGCGAGCACGGCATCGGCTTTGCCGGCTTGGAGGACATCGACCATGTGATCGAGGGTTCCGGCACCGCCACTGGCAATGACCGGGATACCCACGGCAGAAGAAATTGCGGCTGTTAGCTCGACGTCATAGCCGGCTTGAGTGCCATCGGCATCCATGCTGGTGAGGAGGATTTCGCCAGCCCCGCGGCGCCATATTTCGGTGGCCCATGCTACGGCATCGAGGCCGGTAGGGGTGCGCCCGCCATGAGTGAACACACGCCACTTGCCGGGCCTCTCGCGCTTGGCATCGATAGCTACCACGATGCATTGGCTGCCAAACGCCTTGGCACCGGCATCCACCAATTCGGGCTGATTCACCGCAGCGGTGTTGATGCCAACCTTGTCGGCTCCGGCTAGGAGCATTTCACGCATGTCCTCGACGCTGCGGATGCCGCCGCCAACGGTCAGCGGAATAAAGCAATGCTCGGCAGTGCGGCGAACCACCTCGACCATAGTACGCCGGCGGTCCGAGGAGGCGGTGATGTCCAGAAAAACCAGTTCATCGGCTTGCTGGGCGTTGTAGGCCAGGGCGCATTCAACCGGATCTCCGGCATCAATGAGATCGACGAAATTGACGCCTTTGACGACGCGGCCATCAGTCACGTCGAGGCAGGGGATGATGCGTTTGGCGAGCACGCAGCAAGAGGTAAGACGCAAGACTTCAAGACGCAAGACTCAAGAGCAGACCACACAACAAAAAAACACCCGGAGGCGCTGGAGTCAGCACACCCGGGTGGGTTGATTTGAAAAAAACGGGGCCGGGCTCAGGCGAGCTTGGGTTTGCCTATGCGGCGCACCGTGCCAAAGCGCTTTTGAAATTTGTCGATGCGGCCTTCGGTATCCACGAACTGGTTTTGGCCTGTGTAGAAGGGATGGGAGGCGGAGGTGACACCGATGGAGATGAGACTGTGCTCGACGCCGTCAATAATTTCCTTACGATCAGACGTCTTGGTGGAGCGTGAGATGAAGCGGTGGCCAGTGCTCATGTCCACGAACACGACCGGATTGTATTTGGGATGAAGGTCCTTTTTCATTGGGATAGGGGGCTCCTGCCGCGTTTCCGACGCGGCGGGCCGACCAGAATGGATGCTAATTCTGTGCTGTCAAGCCAACATCCGCAAAAAAATCCACCGAAAAAATCCACTCGCCCCCCCCTGCATCTGCTTGATCCCATCAGTGGTTTCCCGGCTCGATTCGCCTTAGCTTGACGCGCATGCCCCACCCGGCGGCATTAACTGGGATGGCTCCTGCGACCACCGGAATTATTAGACTCGCTTTTTCGGTAACTCGTGCTACGTTTTCTCCGCTATGACAACCTCCACAAAACGCAGCCGGTTTTCCCGGCGCCTTCCAGATCACGTCACCGATGAATTGGTAAACGTAATGGCCGAAAAGAAGATCTTTGGTTTCAATGATTTGTTTGAGCGGGTGTTTGCCAACTTGAAGTTGCGCAATGCGGTGAGCGGCGGCGAGGAGATGTTACGGTTGCGGGCGTACGAGAAACTGCAAAACCTCGTAACCCGTGGATTGGTGGAAAAAATTGGCAAGGAATACCGAGGTACATCGCGGGTGCATGAGGCGTCGAGCACGTACATGGCGGCGCAAGTTGACGATGATTGATAGTTGCGTTGCCAACCCATGAAGGAAGCCGCGTCCGCAAAAGGCGCGGTTTTTTTGTTGGCCAAGCACACAGTGGCAAGCTATGAGTGGCCCGCCCCCATTCCACGCCATGCTCTCCGACTATTTACCCGTTTTGTTGCAAGTGCTCATTGTCATCGGCTTTGCCGTGATGATATTGATTTTGAGCGTAGTGTTCGGGCGCTCAGCGAAGCGCAACGCGACGAAAGATAGTCCGTACGAATGCGGGATGCTGCCGGTGGGTGAGGGGGCGCCACGGTTTTCGGTTAAATTCTATCTAGTGGCGATGTTGTTTGTGATATTCGACATTGAGGTCGTCTTCATGTATCCGTGGGCACTGCAATTCCGCGATTTGGCAATGCAAAGCCCGGTGGTACTGGTGAGCATGGCGGGTTTCGCCGGCACCCTGGCCATGGCCTACGTGTACGCCTTGAAAAAGGGTGCCTTGAATTGGAAGTACTGAGGTCCGGACCTCAAGCGCTGGGGCTGCGGCGGGATTGTTCTTCGATGAAGATTTCGGCGAGGCGGAAACAACGGCGGGCCAGTTCACGGGCGTCTTGATCACCGATGAGCGCGACGCCTTCCTCACTGACTTCGGCTAGATAGATTTTCCAGGCTTTGCGGGCCATGGTTTCCGGATCGACTTTGATGCGCGACGCCGGTTGGCGCGGGTGCTGTGGTGCCGCTGAAGCTGACCGTGGTGCGCTGACCGGTGCCGGGGTGGCGACAGAGGGCTCGTCGGCATCGTCGGCATCGTCCACTGAGGGATTTTCCTCGGTGGCGCTGGTGGCGGCGTGGGTCTGGGCCGACTGGCCTTTGCCCTTGCGGCGGCGGCGTTTGCGTTTGTGATCCGTGGAAGTCGTGCCGCCGGTGCTGGCCGCCTCAGGCTCCGGCCATTCGCCGGTGGCTGGAGAAAGAGATTCGTGGGTGGGCTCGGAGGCTGCGGGCAGGATGCCCGCGCCACGAGGGGAGGTGGTCCGGGCATTTTGCCCGGATTCGGGACTGGGCTCGGAGGCTGCGGGCAGGATGCCCGCGCCACGAGGGGAGGTGGTCCGGGCATTTTGCCCGGATTCGGGGGTGGGCTCGGAGGCTGCGGGCAGGATGCCCGTGCCACGAGGGGAGGTGGTCCGGGCATTTTGCCCGGATTCGGGGGTGGGCTCGGAG
>JBAXOP010000511.1:0-3068 GCA_037133195.1 Verrucomicrobiota bacterium
AATATTGAAGCAAATGGACATCTACGTGGGCAACTTGCCCTACACCGCCACAGAAGAGGACGTTACCGGTCTCTTCGCCGCATACGGACCCGTTGACCGGGTTAAAATCATCACCGACCGTGAAACCGGGCGATCCAAAGGATTCGCCTTCGTGACCATCGGTGACCAAGCCCAGTTGAATGCTGCTATCGAAGCACTCAACGGCTACGACTACCAGGGCCGCGCCCTGCGCGTGAATGCCTCGGAACCCAAAGAACCTCGCCCAAGCGGCGGCGGCGGCTACGGCGGTGAACGTCGAGGCGGCGGCGGCGGCTACAAAGGCGGCGGTGGCGGCGGCTACAACGGTGGCGGCGGCGGCGGTGGCTACAAAGGCGGCGGCGGTGACCGACGCGGCGGCGGCGGCTACAAAGGCGGCGGCGGCGGCGGCCGCAGCGGGGGCGGATGGGATTAACCCCCCGTGCCCCATCAGATCTAACTAAAAGCCCGATTCTCACGCAGAGAATCGGGCGTTTCCTTTGTATGTTAGATCAAACCGCAAAAAACCCCTTGCAAAGCGGCGCCCCCCGCCTCCATCCTCGCTTTAGAACCCAAGCGACAAAGCCGCCAGCCGGCAGTGGCGCATAAGTTCCTAATTTCAACAGCTATTTTCCCCTATTCGCCAGTCTTTCACCACACGCCAGCCTTTTACCCGCCGATTTGCCCACCCTACCAAGCGCACCTCCATCCCGATTCTTTTTTTCCCGATTCCACACACGACCATGGCCGCCACCGCACCCGCACCCACGATTCAGACACTACCCTCCGACCAACTTCGGGCCCTTCAGTGGCGCTTTGCCGAGCGCTTTGACTTGACGATGTTGATTCAATCCGTGCGGCCGGTTGCTCGAGGACCGGTGGCGCGGCTTGTCGCCCAAGGTGGGCGCAACACGCATGAATGGACGCAGGACAAGAACGAGCTATTAGCGGTTTACGATGAAAGCGGCATTACCGCTGCATTTCTCTCACCAGACCAAGGAGGCTTCATCGAAGGCCCGAAAAACCTTGCCCTCGCCCTCGTCGCCTTCGAACTCTCATGGGTCGATGCCGGCGCCGCCACCTGCAGCCTCGCCAGTAACCTCGGCGTCGCTCCTATCCATGAGCGCGGCACTCCGGAGCAAGTCGCCCATTACCTGCCGCGCGTCTGCCCGCCCGCTCCCGGCGAGGCCCGCGAGGCCACACGCGTCGCCTTCGCCCTCACCGAGCCAATTCCTTTCGTCGGGGTGGAAACCGGTTTGCTTGGCGGGAAAATGCGCGTCGTTTCTTGGGAAGATGGCCAGGAGCCGGTCCTCCACATCGACAAGCGCGGACGTTTCATCACCAACATGGACTTTGCGAATGTGGTCACCGCAGCGGTCGATTCGGCCGACCCGCGGATCAAGGGGAGCTGCATCGTGATTCTCGAAAAAAGCGATCCGGGCCTGTGGGATTCCGGAGTGCCGACCCGCAAGATGGTTCACCAATTGTCTTCCACCTGTGATCCGGTGTTCAACCTCACCGTGCCGGCCTCGCGAATCGTCGGCGGCTACACCGTCAAGGACGGCGTGATCATTCCCAACTTCACCCACAGTGATGTCATCGAAGCCGTGTTCCGCCGCACCCGCGTGACCGTCGGCCTGATGACCTCCGCCAAATTGCTCTCCGCAATCGAACCGATCATCCGCTACCAACGCAGCCGTTTCCGCGGTGGCGAAACCGGCGCTCCCGGCTCGCCCCGCTACGACCTCGGCCTGCAAACGAAACAAGACGTGTTGCATCGTTTGGTGGATATTTGGGCCACCGGTGAGGCCGGTGCCGCACTCGGATTTGAGACTGCCCGCCTGTTCGATAAGCTCGACCCTCTGGACCGCCAAAAGGACCGCATGTTTGCTGAACAAGGGCTCAGCGGCCGCAGTGCCTTGAAAGCCATGGCCCGCATCCAGGATGACGCCGCAGATTGTATCCAATTGCGCCGTCAACCCGATGCCAGCCGCGACAACACCCGGCTGGAATTGCTGGAAGCCAGCCCGTTGGTACAATATGCCATCCTCGATGCCCAGGCCAACGTCCTCTGCCCGGCCTGCAAACTTTGGAACACCGGCCACGGCGCCACCATCATGCGTGAGGCTATCAGCCTGATGGGCGGCTACGGCATCACCGAGGATTGCCCCGGATTTTTGCCCCACAAATGGATGGATGCGCAGTTGGAGGCCACCTACGAAGGCCCCGAGGCAGTCCAACGCCGCCAGCTTTCGGTCACCATGACCAACAGTCTGTTTATCGCCCAGTTCGAGGGCTGGATCAAAGACCTCAAGGCCATCTCCTCTGAACAACCCGGCACCGGTGCCTGCGCCTTAGGCTCCGCCATGGCTCTGTGGCTGTGGACAATGCGCCACCTCCAATCCGCCACCGATGCCAATGGCAGTAAACTCTATCAATCAAACCGCCATGGCATCACTTTCCCGCTCGCCGACGCGCTGTGCTGGCTACTCGCCTCCCGCCAGCAAATCCTCGATGTGATCGATCTCGCAAGCAGTGGTGCGGCCGATCCCTCGGTAGCCGAGGAATTGCCCGGCACCGTCGCTTTCTTCAGCGATCTGTGCCACGTCCAAGCCGCCCGCGCCGCCGGCGAAACCGCCCGGATTTGCAGCGAGTTGGTCTTCGGTTACAACAAGCATCCGGAATGGACCGCCCAAGCCTGCGCCGCTTGCTACGGCAGCGCCGAACTCGACGAACTCGAAGGCATCATGCCCGGCATCGCCAGCGCTGCCCGCTGCACCGCCGATACCACTCCCATCGGCCAGGCCCACCCCGCCAAGGCCGGTCCCTGCCCAGATACCAGCCGCCTGCAAACATTCCTGCGCATGCGTTCCAAGCTCGATGGTTGCCTCTATGGCTTTGGCCTGGCCAAGGACCGTGCCGCCAACGCCCTCACCACCATCATGATCCCGGAAGCCCTGGATTATCCAGCCTAAGAAAAGACAGAAGACAGAAGACAGAAGACGCAAGACGCAAGAGAAGAAGCGACTGCACGGCCCAAAGGCTCTTATCTT
>JBAXOP010000512.1:0-3061 GCA_037133195.1 Verrucomicrobiota bacterium
CTGGTGCCCGCGGCGATGTCGAGCACGCTGTTGCCCTGAGTCGCCGTGCCGACGCTCACCGTGATGGCACTGCTGCGGAAAATACCGGTGTTGACCCCGGTTTCCGTCAGGGTGACGGTTTCGCGGTCGCCGTTGTTATTGGTGATCACTGCTGTGATCGTTTGAACAGTCGTTGAGTTCGTGTTTTTATCTTGGTCGATCACCTGCACATACACCGGGCCGCTGGTCGTGTAGCTGGTCACCGGATTGCCCGAGGCATCCGTGAAGGTGGTGGTACTCGGCGTGCCGAGGTCCAGTTGCGTGACCTGCAGCGGCGCGGTGGCCGTGGCAAAAATCCCCTCGGATCCCTCGTTGGCTTTCACCGTGATTGAATAGCCACCCAGGCCCGGCCCCGAGGTCCACGCGTACTCAAACGTCTTACCGCTGGTGGTGGTGGCTACCGGGCTCGTCAGGTTGCGCGTCGAGGTGCCTGCCGACGGGTCGGTGAGGGTCACATCCAGACTCGTCACATCGTAAGCACCAAACGGATCGCTGGCCACCGCACGCAGATAGACCGGTTGGCCGTTGTTGATGCTGGTGATGAGGTTGCCGCCCGGATAGGCAGCGTCATAGATGCCGAAGGAATCCAGTGTGATGATCGTGCTGGCCGGCAGGCTGATGGCAGAGGGCTTGGTGGTGCTGTCATAATCAACCGCGAAACTCACCCCCGTTTGGCCGTTGACAATATCCAAATAGACAAACTCCCCGACCGCCACCGTCGTGGCCGCTGCCAGTGTGCCGCTCCAGGTCAGCGTGCCCGTCGGTGCGGTGCCGGTGTACGTCGGGTTGCTGAGCGTGGCAAAGGGGGTGGCACCGGCGTAGGTCGTGCCCTTCTTGAGCGTGGCAGTCACCAACGGCGACGTGGGCATCGTGCCGGTGATGCCCGATACGTAGGTGGTGAGGCCGATGGCACCATTGATTGGCATGGTGAACGCCTTGGCCATCGCTGGGGATTGGGTGAAAGTGAGCGGCGCACTGGCCGTCACTGCGGGCTTCAGCGATACCCCGCCAGCTGTCCAGCGCTTGTTGGCGTTTCTGGTTCCCGCTCCCGTCCAATTCAGGGTGACCGTGGCCGTACCCGCAGTGGACGATTGCGCCGCGCCTGCGGTGTTGCCGGATGAGGGCATGGCCGACCACAGACTGGTACCGGTGGTGGTGTAGGCTGCCGTGGATTTGCCGTCCGCCACGGCGAACACCACTTGGCCGGCCCCCGAGGTGACGTTTAACGTCGGTGAATTGGTGGTCGTGGAACTGCCGGATGCAAACGTGCCGGTGGGGGTTGTCTGGTTCACGCCCGCATAGGTGATCGCGCCCACCACGGCACTGTACGACAAGGCTCCACTCCAAGTGACCACCAGGTTGTTGGCACCGGTGGGCGGATTGAGCAATCGATAGATAGACTCACTCCCCGATGTCGTGCTGCCCGTGATGATGGACGAACCGACCAAGGTCATCGCCACCCCGCCGTAGGTGACGGTGGAAACTGTGCGGGCGTTGGTGTTGTTGAATGAGACCCCGACCATCAAAATGCGGTTGCTGCCGGTGCTGCCGGAATTGTAACTCAAGGTGTAATTGCTGGCGGTGTTCGACGGGCTGCCTGAGGCGGCGGTTCCCACGACACTGATGGTGGCGACCGAGGTGGCGATGGTCGCAGAGGTGGCTGTGGTGGCATCGCTGGTGGCGACCGGGTTTACGCGATCCAAGGCTTGGCTCGGATCGCTGAGATAGAGTTTTTTCACCGGGGTGGCGGCGGCGGCGATGCCTGCGTTGGAATTCGCACTCAAGCCGCTGGTCGTATTCGTGTAATTGACCGTCAGCGCATCGCCCGCCAATGCATAAAGCGTGCCATCCTGGGCAATCGCGCCAGATGTCGTGGAGGAGGCCAGTGGCGTGAGGTTGGTGAAAACCCCGGTATTGATGCCGGTTTCGGTGAGGATGACCGTTTGTAAATCACCGCTGCTGGTGTCCTTTACCAACACGGTGACGGTTTGGAGGGTGGTGGCGTTGGTGTTGGCTGCTGCGTCAGTGACTTTCAGATAGATCCCGCCGTTCGCCGTGTAGGTGGTAGCGGTCGCGCCGAGGGCATCGGTGAACACCACCACCGGGGCGCTCGCACCGACCACCGGGGCCGTCGTCGTGGAGGTCAGTGTTTGGCCGCCGGCCACGGTGCTCGCCAAGTTGACGATGCTAGTGGCCCCCGCATTGACGGTGGCGCGGAACGTCACCAGGGTGAAGGCCCCCGGCGGAATAGTTGCCAATGTGTAACCGGTTTCATCCACCGGAAACGCCGTGGATGGCAGCGCATTATCCGCTACCGTCACGCTGTTTACCTTGGTGGAGCCCACCACATACGTCAGGGTTGTCGGCAGTGGATCGAGAACGACGGTATTTTCCAGATCGACCACCCCTTCGTTGGCAACCCGCACGGTGTATTCCACGGTGTCGCCGGCATCCACCAGTCCGTTGCTGTTGGCGTCGGTATAGAGTTTGACCGACTTGAGGATGGCAGGCTGCGGAAATGGCACGATGGTCGTGCCTAGGTCCAAGTACGGACTGCCCGCGCCTGCTTTCGCCGGATCCTCACCCCACGCTGCAGCCAATCGGGTGCCGTCTGTGGTGAATATCCGCGCCCCCGTCATGTCCTTGTCCGTCGTGTCGTATATCTGGATCGACTGCCATTTGGCCGCGGTGTAGGAAACGTTGTATTTCGCCCCGTTGGGCGCGGTGCTGGTGCCGCTGGTCAGGTCGCCGGAAAAATTGACGTAAACGGTGGTGGTGGCGGTGGGGGTGACCCACACTGGGCTGCCATTTTGGTCGGGGTTGCTGCCATTGGCACCGGTGGTGTCCGAGCCCGGCCCCCATGGCACGATGATGCCGCTGGTGAGGTAGTTTTCCGGCAACAACGCGTAACCCCAGTCATGCACTTGGTTGGCGCTCGCCGCTCCGCCACTATCGTTGGCCCCAACTGCATAAAACGTGTCGCCGGAGGCGGTGTAGAAATGCGCGCCGGAATTCATCGGCA
>JBAXOP010000513.1:0-3055 GCA_037133195.1 Verrucomicrobiota bacterium
GTCTTCTAGTCTTCTAGTCTTCTAGTCTTCTAGTTTTGCCTCTTCTTCATGACCCGCCCCGCTAAATTCGTGCTGCGCATCGGCTGCTATGGCCTGATTATGGGCTATCTGCTCTGCGACCTGTACTTTTTCAGCGGTCCGCTGAGCCGCTGCCTCAAACCGACCGGCCATGCCCAACCGCCCGCCGCCACCCCGGCCGATCCGATTGTTGCGCGGGTTGGTGCCTACGATATTCACCGCAGGCAACTCGAACGGGCGCTGCGCGAGCGGCTGTGGCGCGAGGGCAAATCCCTTGCCGCGCTAGACCCACCACAGATCAAGCTCATCCGCTATGCCGCCCTTAACGACCTCATCGACCACGAATTGCTGCGCAACAAAACCAGCGAGAAAGCCGCCGAACTCAAAGTCAGTGACGCGGAAATCAACGCACAACTCAGCCGCTTCAGTGCCGGTTTTACTAGCAAAGACGAGTTAGCCGCCGCGATGACCGCCCAAGGTATTGCCAGCGACCAAGACCTTCGCACACGCCTCGCTGCCCATATCCAACAGGAAAAATACGTCGCCTCGCGCCTCGCGCCGCTCATTGGCGTGACCGACGCGGAGGCCCGCCAATGGTTTGAGAAAAACCAAGACAAACTCGCCACGCCCGAGCGATTGGCGGCACGCCACATCTTTCTGCCCACCTTGGAACGCGATCCCGACGCTGCACAACAAATACTGGCCACCGCGCTCGCCGCCCTAACCGCAGGAACCAAGGACTTCGCCACCCTGGCCCGCGAACTCAGCGAAGATCCGCTCACTAACCAGTGCGGCGGAGACCTCGGTTGGATGACCCGCCTGCGACTGCCCGCCGGGCTGGCTACGCCGCTATTTGCCATGCCACTTCATCAACCCGCCCTGCTGCGCAGTAACCTCGGCTGGCATCTCATCGAGGTGATGGCACGCTTGCCCGAGTCCCCAGCTAACTTCGATCAAGCCAAACCGGATATCCTCATTGCCCTGCAAGCCATAAAACGCCAGCAGGCGGCCACCGCATTCCGTGACACCTTGCGCCGCCTCGAAGCCCCACACATCCAAATCCATCATGCGCGGGTGGAGGAATGAGACCCTCCCGAGTCAATGAGTGCCTATGGCTCGCTTCATGGTCGGTCCTCCAGCACGACGACAATAAAGTCGTCGCTCCATAACGGGATCATAACGGCAAGAAAAAGCCGGGAGGCCCTGGGGGGCATCCCGGCGGAGAAACTCACGGAGGGGGGGATTATTTCTTCTTGGGAACCTTGATGACCGGCTTGATTTCCGGGCCCCAGATCGTGTTGTCGCCGCTTTCCAGCAGGGTTTTACTGCCGTTGACGACAACCTTCTTGTTGTCTTGGCGAATGACTAACGCTTTAACGCTGGAATCCACACCGACAAACACCGCCTTCTGGTCCAGTGGGCCGGAATCGAACTCACCCTTGGCACTGCCGTTGAGCAACGGCGTCACCGCAACGATCCGGTTGGGGTCATCGTTGGCAATGGCCGACATGCCATTCATGATATAGCCAAATCCCACCTCGCCGCCTTTGAGGCATTCACTGCCGGTCATGACATTGTCCGGTTTTTTGGTGGAAACGGAGCACTTGGCAAAGAATGGATCCTCAGATTTGAGGATACCAGCAGCGATGACTTGTCTGAAATAATCATTGGCGGTATCGCCAATCAAATTGAGCGGGGAGCCCGTTTTGGTGGTCACGTCTTTGGCGGTTTCCTTGTCTGGATAGCTGCCGTAGTCGTTAGCGAATTCATTCAAGACGAGGATCATGCTCTGGCCATTCCTGACGGCCGCTATTTGGTCGCCTTTTTTCACCATGGAAATGAGTTTGGGATAAGCCACACCCGCGAGGGTGACGATGATGACGATAACGACGAGGAGTTCCACCAAGGTGAATCCGCCGTGTTGCTGTTTGATAGTTGACTTCATGTTAATGTTTTTTTCGGTTATTCATTGGATTGGGCGAACGCCCAGATTTTATATTCCGCTACCCGGCGGGAAGAACGTCCCTCCCCACAGTGAACGGCTGGCTTGAAAATAGCGTCACCAGCACCGGAGGCAAGGCTGAATTTTTACGAGTCGTGTGAATTTACCCGTTTGGTATGGTGAGGGTTGTCAAAGTCGGTAAGATACGCCATGGTTGGCATGTGAAAATTCGCAAGGCCATCATAACCGCCGCCGGCAAGAACCAGCGTGCGCTCCCCCTGCAGATGTTGGTGGACCGCGACGGAGTGCCCAAATCCGCCCTGACCATACTAGCGGAAGAAATCACGGGAGCGGGCATTGAGCAAATCGCGGTGATCATCAGTCCGGGCACGGAAGAGTCGTATGAAGCGAGTGCCGGGCCGCATGCCCGGCGGATGCACTTTATTGTGCAATCCGAGCCGCTGGGTCTGGGTCACGCGATTCATTGTGCGGCGGAGTTCACCGGGAATGAGGCGTTTTTGCTGATGATGGGAGACCACCTGCACCTCAGCCAAACCGGCAAATCCTGCGCCCGGCAACTCATAGAAACCGCCCGCAGCGAAAAATGTGCGGTGTCGGCCGTGCAAGCGACCCATGAACGGATGTTGCCGCACTACGGCTGCATCGGAGGCCACCGCATGCCGGGGCGCGAGCGGCTGTATGAGGTGGAAGCGGTCATTGAGAAGCCCACTCCTACCGAGGCCGAGCAAAAACTGGTGGTGCCGGGGCTGCGTGCGGGCCGTTACCTGTGTTTTTTCGGGCTGCATGTGCTCACTCCCGCGATCATGGAAATTCTCGCCCGCCAGCTTGCCACCCGGTCCGCCGCCACCAACATCGATTTGTCGCGGGCCTTGGACGAGTTGGTCCGCAGCGAACGCTACCTCGCCCACGAACTCGAAGGCTCGCGCCACGATATCGGCCAGCGCTACGGCCTGCTCAACGCCCAGCTCGCCCTCGCGCTAAGCGGCAAGGACCGCGATGAAGTACTCACCCAGCTGATAGAATTGCTCGCCCAATCCCAAGCCTGAGGCCACCCGCACATGTCACGCCTCATTC
>JBAXOP010000514.1:0-3052 GCA_037133195.1 Verrucomicrobiota bacterium
GTCTCTGTGCAAGATGCTCTTCCCATGTGTGATAGTTCCTGTGTGGATTTATCTTTCCCCATACAGTGGCATCGATTTTCCCCTGTGCTTGTGTAACCCACTTGTGGAAGTGAGTTTGAGGCACGATAAGCGATGATTGAGACCCGAATCCTTCACACAAGATTCCCTGAGCCGATGCGGGCAAAAATCTGCGCTTGTCTATACCCATCGCGATCCCTTTCTTACGCCAGTCGATGTATCGCTTGGAAAGGTAGTTGGCATAGTCCCTCATATCAGGATGAGCGCCAACCGTGCCGGGCAGTGGCACGCTTTTACCCGACTTCTCCTTTGTTTGTTTTATGGTGAGGTTCTCGACGTGATCGGCGATGATACCGTGATTATCCCTCATGGTCGTCCGCGATACGGGTTCATGCCCCGCAGGTGGAGGTAAGTAACCGAACTCAGCCATTCGCTTCCATGTCATCACCTGCGCTGTGCTGATGATTCCCTGCCCCTCTTCCGAATGACAGTTGGCACACATAAGAATCAGGTTTTCAATGACGCTTCGGGAACGGTCTCCGTCAATGTGATGAAGTTCGTGTGTGGCGGTGTTCCACTTACGGCAAGCAGGGTTAGCACAGGCTTGTCCGCACTGTTCCCGGACCTGATGTTCAGTTGCTTTTGGAATGGTTTTACGGTTGGGCTTCATAGGCTGAGGGTGCGAGCTTGAATACAATCTCCCATGAAAAAACCACCATATTTTTCTGCCGGCAGCGGCAATCCGGGCGGGGTGATGGGTTGGCCGGCGGTTTCTTTGACGGCGCAGGTTTGGTTGAGGAGTAGCAGGAAGGCGAGGATTTCGGGCGACAGCGGCTTCTTCCAATGGGACGCCTTGGGAATATGTTGGACTGGTTTTGTGGAGAGGACATTCCAGCAGTTCAGATGATGAGTCCGAGTGTTTTGAGGGTGTCGAGAATGGCGGTGACTTGGTCGACGCGCTTCTTGGACTTGCGCCCGAAACAGGCGGCGAGCGTGTCGGGGTTTGGGCCGACAGCGGGCAACAGCTTGCGGAGGGCTGTCACTTGCGCGGGTAGTTCCGCAGGCCAATCGAGGATGACGGCGGCGGTGGTGTCCGTGGTGGTGGTGTCGTCGCCTAGTCCGATGTCGACTTGTTGGGCGGTGGCAGTGCCGGGTGCTTGGAAATCCGGGCGTAACCAGCGGATCAGGCCGCGCTTTTCTTCCGCTGCCCGTTCGTGGTTGAGAGCGACGAGGCGAGAGAGGATATTCTGTTCGAGGGCTTCGGCATCGGGACCGCCACGGGCGAGGGTGTCGGCGGGCGAAATGGCGGATACGAGGTCGGACCAGCCGTAGGCGTTCAACACGGCGGCGTCGAGGTCGTCGTGAATCTGCTTGAGCACCGACACCAAGCCTTTGTCGTGAACCGTCTTGTCCTTGGCATCGAGGGAAATACCGGAGCGGAGTTTTTCAAGGACGTTGTAGATTCCGGTGAGAGTTAGGTCTGAATCAAGTTCTTGCTGACGCTTGCGATGCGAGTCGAGTCGTTCGCCAAGGTTACGGATGCGCTCCTTCAATGCGCAATCAGACAACTCGAGAAACGGGAATTTGTTGAAGCAGTATGCATGGTTGTAATTCAGGTCATTCCCGACCCCCATACGCACGCCCGTTCGCTCCGCCCAAAGGCCATGAATCGCACTGGACAAGACCGAAAGGATGAACGGGTCATCCGATGCGATGGCGACGATTTTTGCATCTGGAACCGTGTTGCCAGTTAGGAATGCAAAAAGCCGATGCCTAGCGGTGCGACAGGTGGCGATGTAGCGGGGAAGCCCAACCAAAGTGCGACGCATCACAGAGCGAGGCTCCGCAAATATCCACCAGTTGTTTCGGTAGGTGTCCCGCTTTTGAGTCAGGCGTTCTGGACGGACCAGATTAAGGATACGCTGGAACAGTTCAGGGAATTGTTCGGAGGCTTCGGTCTCGGTTAATCCGAAGAAGTCGATGATGAACTTACCTTCCCATCGCTGCACGATGTCTCGACCAATTGCATAGGGTTTCACGACAGTATGGCCTTCGCCGTCTTTGATCCTCAGACCCGGCAATTCCTCGGCGACTAATCGGAATCCCAGCCCGAGGGGGGTCACGCCTTGGTTGGCGAGGCCCATGTTCGCCAGGAGCGGTTTGGAGCTTGATACATCAGCCCCTAATTGAAGATTGGCGGCGATGTTTCCCCCAGCAGTGGATAAGATCACCTCATGCGCCCCGTCGCCGGTCTCGCGCTCTTCAATGACGGTGGCTAACATCCCTTCGGATTTACCGGAATCGCCAACCGTGAGAGCGATGCGAACCGCCGCACCATCAGCAGAATCGACCCACGGATGATCGGCGATTGCATAGGCGAGATGCAACGGCGTTTTCTCATCCATCAGAAAAGGTTCAATCACGCTGCGATTGAACGGCTGCGTGATCGAGTTTGTGGTGATGAACCCAAAACGCCGACAGTTGCCGTCACGGGTCAGTTCGGCGGCTTTCTGCCACCAGAACATGACAAAGTCCCATGAGTTTGGGTTGCTCTTTTTCCATGCTTCGCGGAGTGCTTCGACGTAGCCGTCCCCAAGCCCATCGCGCATCCGCTTGTTTCCAAGGAACGGCGGGTTGCCGGTGATGTAATCCGCTTGCGGCCATTCGGCGCGGCGGGGGTTGGTGTAATCGAAAAGGACACGGCAGGCGGACTCATCTGGGACTTCCTTGCCGGTGACAGGGTGGGTCTTGGTGGTGTAGCCGTTCCAAACCGTTAGGATCTCGCCGGATTGCGGGTCGCGCCGGGGCGCGCGTGCATCGTAGGCGAGCACGGCATCCTGTTCAAAGATACTCTTATCCTTGGGCAACAACGGGCGGTCGCCGGTGTCAGCCTTGCCGGTGGTCTTGCGCTGCCACTGGAAATAACCGATCCACAACACAAGTTGGGCGATGGCAACCGCTTGTTGGTTGAGTTCGAGGCCGATGAATTGCTCGGGGCGGACGCGGAAGCCGTGCATTTCCATGCCCGCGTCAC
>JBAXOP010000515.1:0-3036 GCA_037133195.1 Verrucomicrobiota bacterium
ATCCCGGATGGATCAGCGTCATCGTCCTCTGTGAAATGGTCTGGGTCTTGTCCCGAGGCTATAGTTATAGCAAAGACCAACTCATTCCCGTGATCGATCAACTGCTGCGTGCTCCATTCCTGAAATTGGAGGACGCAACCGCTGTGCACGCCGCACTCGGCGTCTGGGAAAACCACACCCTGGATTTTTCCGATGCCTTGCTCGCGGTGCGCAACCAGCGGGCTGGATGTGCATCCACCTACACCTTCGATCATAAGGCGTTCGCCGCGCCTGGCTTCACTCGACTGCCCAAGGCGTGAGGGGGGGCGGCGTCCTCGCCGCCAGTTGCCTCTGCGCGGAGCAAGGGCGGCCGCTCAGCGGGATTCTCTTGCCCGTCCCAGGCCCAAGAGAAAACGTAACATCGAGAGCACGCAGCAGCGACCGTGATGCCAGCGCATCGCCGATGAGCGCGGAGTCGAAGCCCGTGACCTGCCATTCCAGCCGCAGCCCCGCCCCATCGAGCAGCGTCGAGGCGTAAAACGGAACTCAGCCAGCCATTTCCCGCGGGAAAGCTCCGGGTTTGGGGACAGACATGGCTATGGGGACAGAGAAATAGTCCTTCTTCTCCCGCCTATGGTCGAGTTTTGTAGCGGCGCTCTGTGAGCGTCGTTGCCCATGAGATGAAGAAACTTCCTTGGCCAAACAAATGCCGCGACGGTCACAGACCGCCGCTACAATTCAAAAGACCAAGGGGATGCAGAATCAGCGCAAGTTCCTTGTGCGCCGGCGCAGCAGCAAGCCACTGGTGAGCAGCCCGAGCGTGGTGAACGTCGAAGTGACCTCGGGGACCGCTGAGAGGTTGCCATTCACGTAGGTCACCAGCGGCGCGCCGGCCGATGTGATGATGTCGCCAAAGGTGGTTTCGCTCAGCGGGTGATCGTGGAGGAGAGTGGCTCCTTCATAGGGAATGGTGAGCGAGCCGGAAATAAGATCGCCCGCTTTATATCCAGACGGAACATATAATGAAAAAGTCGGGCCGGTACCCCAACTAAATCCAAAGTTATCACCCGTGCCCGAATTTCCGCTATATTGATTCCACGAGTTAAAACTACCGGGAGTTCTCGTCGGGAGTGTCGTCGCCGGCCAGTAATAGGAAGAAACATATTGGTCAGTATTACCAGTAGCACTGAAAAACGTGGCGCTGTCCATATAATGATTCGAAGTAGTATAGGGCCACATGTAGGTGTTTTCGAGCTAGCTAGCCGATATCGACCCCGCAAACGTGCCGGTAAGGGCGGTGTTCGTCTCGGTCCAGGTAATGGTCATGCCCGCGGTGGCGGAACTGGCGACAAGGGCGGCAAGCGCCGGGACTAACAGGATTCTTTGCATTTTGTTCATTTTTGTTTGGATGATATGTGTGGAGGTGTTGCCAGAAGGGCGAACGGGCAGATGCTGGCAGCCCTCCCGGCCCCCGCCAACCTGCTTAGGCTCTATTTATCTGTCACCCTGTAATACGGTGGACGTATGAGGAAGGATGGGCCAGAGTGCGCGCCACCATGTCTGCCTTGCTTTCCGCCACTGAAATCCGCCTCAGCTACGGCTATCAAATGCTGCTAGACGGGGTGACGCTGGCCATTTCCGGGGGAGAGAAAATCGGCATGGTAGGGCGCAACGGCTGCGGGAAGACATCGTTGCTGAAGATTTTGAGTGGGATGATGGCGGCGGATAGCGGCGACATTGCGCTGAGACGGGCGCTGCGCATCGGGTATCTGCCGCAAGAATTCGAGCTGGATGCGGCGCTGAGTGTGCAGGAGAACATTGCCGCCGGCGCGGCCGATATTGTGGAAGCCATCCGCCGATACGAGTGCGGCGATGGCTCGGAGGCGGAACTGGCCGACCTGCTCCACCTCATCGATCACGCCGACGGTTGGAACCTAGATGCCCGCATCAAGGCCACCTCCACCGCGCTGGATGCCCCAGCCCTGGAAGCGACTGTCGGCCCCCTGTCCGGCGGGGAAAAACGCCGCGTTGCCCTGTGCCGGGCGCTGGCCTGCCAGCCGGATCTGTTGCTGTTGGACGAGCCTACCAACCATTTAGACGCGGAGTCGATCCGATGGCTGGAGGCGTATTTGAAAGGGTTTGCCGGCGCGGTGATTTTCGTCACCCACGACCGGTATTTTCTCGATGAAATAGCCAGCCGGATCATCGAGATTGATCTGGGCCGGGCATTTTCCCATCCGGGAAATTACACGGCATTTTTGGAGAGCAAGGCGGTGCGCCAGCAAATTGCCGAACAAACCGAGCGGCGGCGGCAACGGTTTTTGCGAGAGGAACTCGACTGGGTGCGCTCCGGCGTGAAAGCCCGCGGCACCAAATCGCGCCACCGCATGGACCAGTACTATGAGATCGAGGGCATGGAAGCCCCACCCGAGGAACGCGAAATGGACTTGCTCATTCCGCCGCCTCCAGATTTGGGCAATATCGTCGTCGAACTCGAAAATGCTGGCGTCAACATTGCCAGTGCCGCCACGCCGCGCTGGTTATTCCGTCACCTCACGCTCACGCTGCGGCCCGGCCAATGCACCGGCATCGTCGGCCGCAACGGCGTCGGCAAAACCACTTTGCTCAAACTCTGCCTCGGCCAAATCGCCGCCAGCGAGGGCTCCGCCGTCATCGGTAAGCGCGTGAAGGTGAACTACATCGATCAGACCCGCATGCAACTCGATGGCACCGGATCTCTGTTAGATGAGGTTTCCGATGGCAACGAAAAACTGATGTTTGGCAACCAATCGCTGGGAGCCCGCGCCTACTTGCGGCGCTTTCTCTTCAATGACCAGCGGATCAACGACCGCGTAGATTTGCTCTCCGGTGGCGAGCGGGCGCGGTTGATGTTGGCCAAGGTGCTCAAAAACGGCGGCAACCTGATTGTACTCGACGAGCCGACCAATGATCTGGACCTGCCGTCGCTGCGGATGTTGGAAGAAGCCTTGGCGGACTTTGACGGCACGGTCATCTGTGTGTCGCATGACCGGTATTTCCTCGACCGCATCTGCGATC
>JBAXOP010000516.1:0-3025 GCA_037133195.1 Verrucomicrobiota bacterium
TTATGCCAAGGACGCTGTCCGCAAGGCGCAAACCTACGAATATCGCGACCGCAAGAGGCGCAAGGGCCAGTTCCGCCGGTTGTGGACGCAGCGTATCAACGCCGCCGTCCGCGCCGAGGGAATGACATACTCGCGCTTCATTGAAGGCCTCAAAGCCGCCGGCATCGAAGCGGATCGCAAGATCCTCTCCGATATCGCCATCCAAGACGCCCCGGCGTTCTCGGCGATCATCGCCCAAGCGAAATTGGCCCTCCAAGCGAAAGCGGCGGCCTGCGCAGCGTAATCCTGCCAGTCCATCCCATCAACCCGCCGTCCGGCATTATCCCGGATGGCGGGTTTTTTGTGGGTTTGACCTTCCAGTTTCGCACACATTGATTTCATGGCCAAACTTGCTTAAAATTCGCATGGCTCAGAGTGGTGTCGTGTGCTACTTCTTGCCCGGATGTTTGAGGTCAGACAAAAACCGGAGATGGTCGAACGCGCGCTGCTATTGCGCATTTATTTCGACCCACGCGAAGCCACCGAGGCCGAATCCCTGCTCGCGGAACTCGGCGAATTGGCACGTACCCTCGATATCGCCGTCGTCGAGTCGGTACTCGTCCGCAGCCGCGAAATCCACAAAAAACTCCTCTGCGGCATCGGCAAAGCCGCCGAACTCGCCGAACTCGCACGCGCCCACGAATGCGACGTGATCATTATCGATAACGCCCTCGCCCCATCCCAACAACGGGAGTGGGAAAAACTCGCTGACCTCACCGTGATCGACCGCGAAGAGGTGATTTTGGATATTTTCGCCAAGCGTGCCAAGACAAAGGAAGCCCGCTTACAAGTCGATTTGGCACGCATGCAATACGCACTGCCACGCTTGGCACGGATGTGGGGCCATCTCGACCGCGAATCTGCCGGATCTGGCGGCGGCCAAAGCGGCCAGGGCGGCGGCGGCACATCGCGCGGAATGGGCGAAAAACAAATAGAAGTGGACCGGCGCCTTGCCTACCTAACCATCGACCGGGCCAAGCGCGAGTTGGAGGCATTGCGCAAGCAACGCAAAACCCAGCGCAAGGAGCGCGAGCGGGTCGATACCGCCCATGGAGCGATCGTCGGCTACACCAACGCCGGTAAGTCCACCTTGCTCAACATTCTGAGCGGGTCGGACGTGATGGCCAAGGATATGCTCTTTGCGACGCTGGACACGACCACCCGGCGCATCGAGTTACCCGACGGCCAACCCTTGCTCATCACCGACACCGTCGGCTTCATCCGCAACCTGCCACACCGCTTGGTCGAGGCATTCAAGGCCACCCTCGAAGAAGCTGTCCTGGCCGATTTTCTCATCCACGTCCACGACGCCACCGCCCCGGAAATTGAGCGCTTCCACGATACCACCCTCGAAGTACTCGCGGAACTAGGAGCCGGCGACAAACCCATCCTGTCCATATTAAATAAGATCGACTTGGTCACCGATCCCGAAGTATTGGCCAACATGCGGGAAAAATTTCCCGATGCCATAGAAACCTCCTCCGTAAGCGGGCAAGGACTTGAGGACTTGCTCCACGCCTGTTCGCGCGTGCTGGCCGAGCGGGTGTGCCGCCAACATTACCGCATTCCGCAGCACCGAGCCGAGCTGGTCAGTCTGTTGCACCGCGAGGCGAAAGTACTTACCACCGAGTACGAAGGAGATGATGTGCTCGTCAGCGCCGTAGTTCCCGCCCTCATCGCCGGCCGCCTCGCCGCCTTTGCCACCCATCCCGCCTAATTCCACCGCCGTCTTTCCTCCATGCTTAAATTTATCCCGCTCCTGCTGCTTCCGGCCTCGCTGGCCACTGCCCAACCCGCCGCCGCGCCGGTTCCGGTGCCACCCAGCCCCCGACCTAATAAGCAAGCCGCCGCGCAGCCGCGCCCCTCGCGGGTCAACCCTGATGCGCCGGACACGCCCATCATGCCGGCAAAACCGAAAGTGGCAGCCAGCGTCAAGCCCACCGGCGCGGACGCCATGAGCCTGCAAATTTTCCTCGACGACTCGCGGTTTGGTCCCGGCATCATTGATGGCAAGCCCGGACGCTTCACCGAATTGGCGGTGCAATCTTGGAATGAGGCCCACGGGTATCCGCTCGATGACTGGACAGCTGTACTCAGCGCCGCACGTGAGGCAGTACCCACGCCGCTGGCGGTGGCGGTGGTGCCGGATTGCATCAAAGATTGGGTGGATCCGAACTTGCCCACAAAATATACCCGTCAAGCCAAGAGCAAACGAATGAGTTACCGCAGTAATGGCGAATTCATGGCCGAACGCTATCATTGCGATGAGGCGTATCTCGCCGAACTCAACGGCAACCGCAAAATCGAAAAACTCGAGGCCCGCCAATCCATCACCGTGCCCAACGTCGAGCCGTTCACCATCGAAAAAATAACCGGCACCAGCTACAAAACCGATCCCGCCATGAGCCTGCGCCATGCCGTGGTGGACACCAAAATCAACCAGGTGCGCATCTTCGAAGCCGCTCCCGCCGCACTGGTGGTGGCCGATGCCGACGACGAGAAGACACCCGCCCCGCCTCGCCCCAACCGCGGACTTATCGCCTCGTTTCCTATCACACCCGGCGAATCACGCTTCATCAAGTTTGGTACCTGGGCAGTTAGAAATGCGGTGGAACTGCCGATCTGGCGCTACGACCAACAACTCCTCGATACCGGTAAACGCAGCAGCGACTCGGAGTCGCTGGAAATCCCTCCCGGACCTAACAGCCCCGTCGGAATCTTCTGGGCCGGCCTGAGCAAACCTGGCATCGGCCTCCACGGCACCGCCAATCCCGAAACCATCGGCCGCGCCCGCAGCCATGGCTGCATCCGCCTCGCCAATTGGGATGCCATCCGCCTGCCCACCCTCATCCGCCCTGGCACCAGCGTCGAAATACGTTAGAAGACAGAAGACCGCTGCGCTCCAAGACACAAGAAAAGAGCCGTTGCGGTTTCTTTCTGCTCTTTTCTTGCGTCTTCTAGTCTTCTAGTCTTCTAGTCTTCTAGT
>JBAXOP010000517.1:0-3021 GCA_037133195.1 Verrucomicrobiota bacterium
CTCGCGCAGAGTGGCGTAGGGGATGGAGCTGCTGAAGGAACCGGATTGGAGGGTGTAGGTGCTTCCCACCTTCTTTTGCTGGTATCGGGCGGTTGTGCCGTCAAAGAGGCTGTCGGCACGCAGATAGGTAACTCCGCCGTCCGTTACCTTGGAGATGGTGGCGGTACGGAATGCAACGGCGGTGGGAGTGGATTTGTAACTGACGGTGATGGCGTTCGGATTTCCGGCTACGGGTTCGGCCACGATGGTGGTGGTCGAGGTGGTGATGGTGATTTTTGTGAGCGGGTTGGTCGCGCTATGGAGAAGTATGGGATTGGCAAGGGTGCGGACGACAGTGACCGTCGTGGGAACGAAGACGCTGATACCCTCAAGGCCGGGAAATGACATGTCCGGGGTGTAGAAGCGGAGGGAGCCGGCGGTGTCCCCGGCGTCGGAACGCCCGAGCGGCATGTCGTAGGTGAAACAGCCGTTGCTGGCACTACCGGGACAGATGCCACCCTCACCAGAACAAGCCGAGCAACCACCGATGTCTATGGTAAAGGGTTTTTCGCAGGACTTGTCGTCGGAACCCGACTCCGCGGGTGTGTTACTGGTTGTTTGGACGATGACTTTCCATTTTGTTGTATTGGGGGTTATCATTTCACGCGGGATGGTAAGCACACCCGAATAGGGAGTGCTGATTTGCCCGGTAACAGGAACGAAGCACGCCTTGTCGGAATCGGACTGGAGCCTGATGGAAACGATGGTTGCGCTGCCTAACGGAACCGCCCCAATGTCGAGTTTGACCTTACATGTTCCGGAAAATTGGGAAAGCGGAGGCTCCACTTTGATAACATCGAGGTCCTTGCCGGGGGATGGTTTGTCTGACCTGTCGTTGCCATTGATCACGATAACGATGTTCTCGCATTTGTAGGGGTTCGGATTGAAATTGGCTGCGGCGCAAAGCGGGACTGCCAGCAGGGCGGCCATAGCGGTGAGGCGGAGGAACGTAGTCATGGGTAAATGCGGTGTGGAGTTGTCCCCCGAAGTCCGGCACGCGGTGGAAAGCTAAGCTATGGTGACGGGGTGTGAGGGAGGGAACTTCCGTTGGGTTGCTCGAATCTCAGCGGACGGGCTACCGACGCATTGATAGGTGAACCGGCTGTCTGAGACAAGCACTTTTCGCTCTCCCGCGCCGGGACGCCGGGACGCGCCAGGACGCGCTGCTGCCGAGTATGAGCGGTGTCAGCGCGTCCCAGCGCGGAGATGCCCGCCAGTTCCCGGTTCCCCAGACGCGCCCGGAAGCCGCTTTGTGCCCGCAGCAAGGCCACCACTCCCACCGGTCCAGTCGGTCGCTGTGGGCCTGCATAGGGGAGACGAATAGGCAACGAGGGAGCCGACCTGAAGTGCGCCATCCTCTACACCATCGTGGAAAACTGCCGCCGCCTTGGCATTGTGCCTCGGGATTACCTGTGATCGCGCTCTGGCTGGGCCACGCAGACCCGGCCACCACCCATCAGTACATCGAAGCCGACTTGCAAATGAAGGAGGTCGCTTTAAAACGACTCCAGCCGCCCCCGGGAAAAGCAAGGCCGCTTCAAGCCGACTACCGGGCTTCTGCGATTCCTCGACAGTCTTTGATTATGCAAAGTCGCAACCTCCGAACGGGCCTGCTTTCCAAGAGTATTCATGGCGAACCTTTGCATAATCCGCAACTTTGCATAGTTGGCATTATGCCAAGGTTTGCATAATGCCAAAAACTGGCTTTTCCTGGGCAATGAGGAGTCTGGACAGAAGTGCGCCATCCTCTACACCATCGTGGAAAACTGCCGCCGCCTGGGTATCAATCCCAAGGAATACCTTACCGACGTGCTCACCCGCCTGCCCGCCATGAAAGCCAGCGCAGCCGCCAGCCTCATCCCGGCCAAACTGGCTCAAGGCATGCAGCGGCAAGCCGGTTCGTATGGTTGCCTGATAGCATAGCGGTCATAGATGCGGCTAATATGACCGCTATGAATCCGCCGGTGCAACGACTATGCAATGGCGCTTCGGACCACGCTTACGGATGAATTTATGGACGCTTAAGTTTGTGTGGTGCCGGCGGACGGAGTGATGGATCAAACGGTGTCGCAACTGGCGGACACGTAGGTCTTGTTAGCGAACGGCAGCCACTTGAATTCGGCCATCAGCAACTACCGATCAAAGCAATTGAGAAGCAACTCAGCAGGCATGAAAAATTTTTCCGTGATTGTTGGTGGCGTAGTTCGAGATTTTATGTATTTTTCTATTTCTTCGTCAGTCTTTAAGACTCCCGGATCCGCAGTTGGAAGGTAATTTCCATAATAATGATTCTCGGGATTCATTCTGTAACTACGAAAGAAAAGACCGGCAACTAAATATATCACAATTGTGATACAAACAAACGCTGCATTTTTTGTCAGAGCATTCATTACAATTCTTTTTTAATATTGGTTTCATTAATGTAGGTGCTATCGTAGATAGACTCCTCATAATCAAAACCGGGCGCTAGCTTACTGCATGACTTCGATACAAACCACCCGTTATGCCACAAAATATCAGTGTAAAGACCCCAAGCTTCATAATACCTCCAACCAAAAAGAGTTAAGCTTCTTCCACGTGGATTTGACATTTGAATTCCAATTTTAACAACACAGCACCCACTGCAAGCGATCCCGGTTTTCGCTTCTTGGTCTTTCTTGGTCTTTTCGCACAAATCTGTGTAATAGCGTATGAGTTGGGACTCAGCAATTCTAAGCCTAACGTCTTTGACCTCAGCCGTAATCCACTGAGTTTGCTGCATAATAACCAACCTCGCAGGCAAGAGCCTTACCGAGACTTGGATCTTAACAAAATCGCAGCAGGCACTGCCCACACTATTCCCTAAAAGATCAATATTATCAACCCCATCATTCCCCACGAACCCATACAGGTTCAACCCTCCTTCTTCCCCTATCGGGTCCCTGGACGGCCACCTGCCGGTGAGCGGGTCGTAGGGACGGTATATGTAAGAGTAGAGGCCGG
>JBAXOP010000518.1:0-3016 GCA_037133195.1 Verrucomicrobiota bacterium
GAACCGGCTCTCCGGGTAGAACACCTCGAGGTCGCGGCTTATCGAGCGACCTGGCTTGGCGAGGTTATCCCAATCGAGGCCGCGCACCTGTGATGAGAGTTTGTCACCGACGGCTCGGGCCGCTTCAAGCCCGAAGAATTGGCAAGCGGCGTGGTTGACAAAGCCGATGGTTCCGTGGGCATCCAAGATAATTACCCCCTCGTGGAGCGCTTCAAAAACTTTTTCCAAAAACCCTTTCTCGCGAATCAGACGGGTGAGAATCTGTTGCACCTCACCCGCTTCTACACGATCAAGTCGCGTCACTAGCTTTTCTAGAAAACCGGATTTCATGGAATAACTGGCATTTTCAGTGCCGAATGGGTAGGTGTGGGGCCATGCAAACCATGATTTTGGTGCTGTGCACCTTTCCAGACGGGCCACAGGCGCGACAGATTGCCACAGCTATGGTCGAAAGGCAACTGGCAGCATGCGTGAATTTGCTGCCGGGGGTGGAATCCATCTATCGCTGGCAGGGGCAAGTGGAGCGTTCGACAGAAGTTCTGGGCATCTTCAAGACGCCAAGCCACCTTTATCCGGCGCTTTCCGAGGCGCTGGTAGCGGCCCACCCATACGATGTGCCGGAAATCATCGCCCTCCAACCCGCTGCGGTGGCCCCCGCCTATCTGGCATGGGTGCTGGCGGCGGCCCCGGCGCTTTCTTCAGGAGCGCCGGCTTGAGCCGGCCTGCCCATGGAATGAGCAAAGAGCAAGCCGCCAAGCGGCCGCCCTTGCTCTACGCATGGGAAATGCCGGCTAAAGCCAGCGCTCCGGAAGAGGCGCTCCTTAAAGACGACGATGCAGAGATTCTCCCCCTCCGTGCAGGGCGGCAATCTTTCCGAGTGACAGCGGGCAGCTCGCAGGCTAGCTTCCCCTGCGAGCGACGATGTGGAAATTTATTGAAGAGAACTGGCGCAACGGGATTGAGATATTCATTCTCGCAATATGCATTTATCAAGTGTACCGGGCTTTTCGCGCCACTCGCGGGGCTCAGATTCTGGTGGGTTTGGGCATCATCATCGTGGTGCTCACCGTCGTGTCACAGGTGGCAAATTTCACCGTGATCAGTTGGCTCGTCACTCGTGCCACGGCCTTGCTGGCATTCGCCTTGGTCGTTATTTTCCAGCCTGAGTTGCGAGATGCCTTGGCCCGCCTTGGCAGTAAGAGTTTTTTCTCCTATTCTAGCAAACGCCGTCTCGCCTTCTTGGAACGCTTGGCCGACGCGGTCATTATGTTGTCCAAAAAACGCATCGGCGCGCTCTTTGCCATCGAACGCGGCATCAGCCTGAAAAAATACCTCGATACCGGCGTGCCCATCGATGCCCAGTTTTCACCCGAGCTGGCCCTCACTATCTTTCATCCCAAAACCCCATTGCACGATGGCGGCATGATCCTCGCCGATGACCGTATCGCCGGTTCCGCCTGCGTGTTTCCCGTCACCCAACGCGAAATGCACGACCGCTCCACCGGCTTGCGACACCGCGCCGCCATCGGCCTCGCCGAGGAAACCGACGCCGTCACCGTCGTCGTCAGCGAGGAAACCGGCGCTATCTCCATCTGCGTGGAGGGCCGCATCGATCGGAACCTCTCCGAAAAACAATTCCGCGAAAACCTCGCTAAAATTTTTCTAACAGGTAATACCGCCTATGAAAATATCCCTCCCCACGAAAAATTGGCTCGCCAAGTTACTGTCACTCCTGCTGGCGGTCGCGATTTGGTTTCTGATTAAGGATCACCTTAATCAAACTGCCGGCAAGCCCGTGTTGCCGCCGCCTATGATCGTAGTGCCCGAACCCGGCAGTAAGTGAGCTGGCTTAAATCAAGTTCACCTACTGTCTCGCTTGGCCCTGATGCGCCCCATTACCAAGCGCTGGCTTCAGGTGGCCGGACGCAGCGACTGAAGCCAGTGCTCCATTCTCTACGTTCCACACCCACGGTCCCGACGGGTGCAGGTGCTAAGGCTGGAAATTTGGGAAATTCCCGAGATTTGTGTCATTCGCTGCAGGCGTGATGGCGGCCACTTCGGTGTCGGACATCCAGCCGCAAAGGTTGGTACCCGGTACCTCAACGTAGCGAAATGAGCCGTTGGTTGCTCCGAGGCGCACGCTGTGCCCGGCACCCGGAGTGCCAAGCACTTCGGCTTGGTCAAACGGCGACAGGCGTACCGCAGCCTTGGCACTGAGAACGATGCCGTGGCTCGCCTCGTTGCGGCGCTGATAGAGGGCAGCGGCTCCGCTTACCAGCGCCAAGCCCGTCAAGGTAGCGGCGGCTATAGTGGCTAGGCGCCAGCCGCGATGTGGCAGGCCCAACGTCCCGCTGAGCACGGCGAGGCCGCCGAGAAAGAGTGCGGCAGCGGCCACCAGCCATGACCATTCATTGCGGCTGAAGTGGTTGAGCAAGGCGTCGAGGCGCGGGTTGCGGTGGGTGGGTTCAAAGGCGGCGGCGGCTTGGCGCGCTAGTGTTAGATTAGCTAGCAGATCGGGGTCGCGTGGCGTGAGTAACCGGGCACGCTCGTAGGCGAGGATCGCCGGGCCGTATTGGCCGAGTCGCTGATAGCTATTGCCTAGGTTGTACAAGACGCCGGCACGCGGCCCATCGGTGGTTAATAGTTTGTCATAGGCCGTCGCCGCCGCTGCGTAATCACCGTCAGCAAAGGACTGGTTCGCCTGCTCCAGGGCGGAGGATCCAGCGGCCTGAAGGGGGGCGTTTGCCAATAAAAAAAAGCAACCCGCCAGAGAAACCCATCCTGATACTTGGCGGAAAATGGTCGTCTTATTGGAAACCGGATCAGCTGGCATGGGCCCGGGCAGGATACCCGGACCACGTGGTGCGGGCATCTTGCCCGCATGGCCAATGCGATGCGAATGGAATCTGCGCGAAGCTCTCTGCATTCTTCCGCCATGGTCCTCCGGACAGGATGCCCGGTCCACGTGGTGCGGGCATCTTGCCCGCATGGCCAATGCGATGCGAATGGAATCTGC
>JBAXOP010000519.1:0-2986 GCA_037133195.1 Verrucomicrobiota bacterium
CGATCAACCAGCACTACTCCTTTCTAACATTTTAACGTAAAAAAATCCGCCGCCGCGTCGGTCGCGCCGGCGAACAGGCTTACGCGATCCTGCTGTTGCCGCGCGACATGATGACCGTCGGCGATGCCCGCAAGCGCATCCACGCGATCAAGCAATACACCGCTCTGGGTTCCGGATTTAAAATCGCCATGCGCGATCTGGAAATCCGCGGAGCCGGCAACTTATTGGGCACGAAGCAATCCGGGCATATTGCCCAGATTGGTTTCGACCTCTACTGCCAATTGCTGCGCCAATCGGTGGAGCGCCTCAAATGCCGCCAAGACAGCCAGCGTCCCGCCACCACCTTCAAGGCAGATTTCATCATCACTTCCGAGGCCGTCTGGAACGCGGCCTCCACCCCGCCCACCTCCTCCCCGCCCACCAAGAAACCCAAACCTTCAGCCCATCCCAGCTCATCGCTTTTCCCGCCAACACCCGCCAGCCACCCCCTCCCCGCCTTCATCCCAGCCGCCTGGCTCAGCGACACCTCACTCCGCATTTCCGCCTACCGCGACCTCGCGGATGCCACCAACGAATCTGCCGTCCAGTGCTTGGAAACCGCCTGGCGCGACCGTTTTGGGCGGCTGCCGGAGCCCGCCGTCCGGCTCCTGGAAATCGCCCGCATCAAGGCGCAGGCCGCCGCGCTGGGCATTGCGTCGGTGGAAATCCAGGGCCAGCGGCTCATGCTCCACCGCAACGGCGAGTATGTCTTATTAGATGGGCGCCGCTTTCCTCGCTTGCAATCATCCTCGACCAAAGACAAACTCCCCGAAGCAATTAGCTTACTCAAGAATTTCTAATCGCTTCTCCACCCATGCAATCCCCATCCTCTCTCAACCCATCCCCTCTCAGACTCGGACTCGTCGCCACCCTCGTGCTGACCGGCTCCATTCTTGCCCAGGAGCCAGCGGCCACCCCTAACCCTGCTCCGGAATTGACGCCCTCCGCCCGCCAGCCAGCACGGCCCCGCACGCCTACGGGGCCGGTCTTGGTCAATGGCATCGCCGCTAAAGTCAACGGCAAGGTTATCACCACGAATGAGATTTACTTTATGCTGGCACCGGTGCTTAGCCAGTTGGCCTCCCAATTCCCCCGCCGAGGCAGCGAGTTCGAGCGCCAGATCAAGCTCGCCCGCGATGGCATCGTGCAAGAACTGGTGGACCGCCAGATCATCCTCACGGAATTCAATGCCATTCAAAAAGACAAGGGTGCGGGTATCAAGGACCAGTTCGTCGATGAGGAAATTAAACGCCAGATCCGCGAATTGTTTAATAGCGACGAAGCAAAATTCCAATTGGAACTCAAACGCAGCCACCTCACCATGGATGGCTATCGTAAAATGACCAAAGATAAAATGATCGTTCAGGCGATGCGTGCCAATCAATTCGCCGACGCACCGCCCCCCCTGCCTAGCGAAATACAAGAAGAATACGACGCGATCAAACTCACCCTCCGCGACACCTCCAAAGACCGCATCTCGTTTAAAAAAATCTTTCTCCCGCGAGTGGACCCGGAAAACCCCACCAGCACCCCCGACACCCAACTGACCCTCGCCGAGGGCCTGGCCAAGCAACTCGGTCAAGGCAAGGACTTCGCCGCACTCGCCAAAGCCCACTCGCGCGACGCCTTTGCCGCCCAGGGCGGCGTCCAGCAAAACGTCGCACGCACCGATTTATCGCCAGAATTCGCCGCCAGCATCTTTGACGCCAAACCCGGCCAACTCCTCGGCCCCCTGGCCGACCCCAACGGCTTCACCCTCGTCATCCCCATCAAAATCGACTACGGCCCGGTACCCGCGCTCGACTCTAAAATCAGCGAGGTACTTCAAGAACGCGTCCGGCGCAAAAAAACCTCTGTCCAATATGAACGCTGGATAGTGTCTCGCCGCGCACGCGCCATGATCGATATCCGGCCGCTGTAAAGACAGAAGACCGCTGCGCTACCAGACAGAAGACCAGATGAAGATGTGCTGCGCTCTATATCCGTCCGATCCGTCTTCTCTTCCTCTTGTCTTCTAGTCTTGCGTCTTCTGTCTCCTAGTCTTGTGTCTTGCGTCTTCTAGTCTTCTGTCTTCTAGTTTTCTTCCCATGCTGGATCTATTCTCGCTGCCGCCTTCCCCGCTATCCCGCATCCGGGAATTGCGCGTGCAGCTCGCACGCCATAACCGCCTTTACTACACCCAAGCCGCCCCGGAAATCTCAGACGCCGAATACGACCAACTCTTCCGCGAACTCGAGGAATTGGAACGCCTAAACCCCGCCGCCCACGACCCTAACTCGCCCACCCTGCGCGTCGGCGGCGCCCCCATCGACGGGTTCCAACAAATCCGCCACGCCGCCCCAATGCTCAGCATCGACGACGTGTTCGAACTGAGCCCGGATGTTCAAAAAAAATTAGGGGTGGCGCGCCCGGAACACGAACTCATCGGGTTCTATCAACGCCTGCGCAAAAGTCTAGGCCGCGATGACATCACCGTCACTGTAGAACCCAAGATTGATGGCGTCGCCGTGTCACTGCGCTATGAAAATGGCCGCCTCGTCCACGCCGTCACCCGCGGCGACGGCAACACCGGCGACGACGTCACCCACAACGTGCGCACCATCCGCAGCATCCCCTTGGAATTGGCACCGCACGGCATCTCACAACCTTTTGTTAAAGGCACGGTTCCCACGCCTGAGGAAGTGGCCACATGGTTCGAGGCCAACGGCTATCACTCCACCGGCCATAACCGGTGGAAAAACGCCGCCACCGGCACCGAGATTGCCAATGCCCACATCGGCAATCTCATCAAATCCGACAAAGGTGAACTCATTCCCATCGACCTCCAAGTCCTAGCTGAAGGCACCACCCCCACTTCATCCACCATCCAAAATTTTCCATCCACTATCCAAAATCCAAAATCCACCATCCAAAATCCAAAATCCACCATCCAAAATTTTCCATCCCC
>JBAXOP010000520.1:0-2982 GCA_037133195.1 Verrucomicrobiota bacterium
CCGCGCATGAAGGAACGCAAAAAGTCCGGCCAACCCGGTGCCCGCAAGCGCTTCCAGTTCTCCAAGCGTTAAGCCCCCACGGGGACGCCTGTCCCGCTATCTCAAAAAAGCCGCGCCGGTTCTCCGGCGCGGCTTTTTTGTTGGGTTTGGCTCATTGCTTCGTTAGGGAACGATGACCTTCGCGCACGGAGCGACGGCCTTACTGTCGTCACGCGGACCTTCTCGACCTCTGAAAAACCGCAAGGTGATCAAGCCACTGGGCTTTCTGGCGCGTGATGAGCACATAAAGGAACGCAACGCAAGTGACACGACAGGGTTAGGCGAGCTTTCGTGGCGCGGTTTTGGCGGCAGTCTTTCCGGGACTCTTGAGTCTGCGTTTGGGCTTCTGAACCTGCGCTTGCTTGTGGAGTTTCCTCTCCTGGCTCTGATCGACAGCGGCGGATTGCTGAAGCTCCGTGAGCTTGGCCAATTCCGTGCCAGCTTCCTTTTCCACCAACGGCCTAGCGAGCATTTCCTCGTAGATGGCAATGTAGTTTTTGGCGACCTTTTGATGGCTGAACTCAGCAAGACTCTCGCACATGATGCGGCTGATCTCGCGCTCGCGAACGTCTGGCGGCAAGGCATGAAAATCCATCGCCCGGTCAATGGCCCAGCGCAGCGAGTCCGCGCTGTAATGATTGAACCGGAAACCGTTGCCAGTGGATGCGTCCACGTCGAGCGGGCGGATCGTATCGTAGAGGCCGCCGGTGGCATGTACGACAGGCAATGTGCCATACAGAGGAGCGGTCATTTGCGGCAAGCCGCAAGGCTCGAACAACGAGGGCATCAGCATATAGTCCGAACCGGCGTAGGCGAGACGCGACAGGCGTTCGTCGAAATCGACCACCGCCACCCGGTCGTGCAAGCCGAACTCCTGGACGATGTGATGGAAATGGCGTTCGTGGGGGCCGTTGGCGATGATCACCACCTGCAAGTTGCGCTCCCAATAATCACTGACGAGTTGCTGGAGGATCGCCGTAAAGAGTTGCGGACCTTTCTGGACAGGGTCGAGGCGTGATGGCCAGAAAAAGATTGCGGCATCGGCATCCTCGCTGAGTTGGAGTTCGCGTTGCAAGGCGAGTTTGTTGGCGGCCTTGCCAGAGGGAAAATCAGCGGCGCTGAACGGCTGGACCAGCGCATCGTCAGTTGCCGGGTTATACGATGGATCCGGTGCATTGAGAATCCCGGTGGAGCAGCCAGCGGCGTATTTATGACGCAACTCGTTGCGCACCGAGTCCGGTACCACCGAGTGCCAGCCCTCGACAATTTCCCACAGGAAGCGAGGACTGACGGTGTTGATGTAGTGAGCCGCGAAAATACCGGATGTGAGCAAATCCACCATGACGTTGGAGCGGGCATGGTCGTAGCCCAACGGCGCGGCGGTGAAATACAGGTTCATCCAGAATTCCGCGGCGTCGATGCCGGTTTCCTCTATCTGCGCCAAGGTCACCTGCCGGGTATGGATATTGTGCACCGTGAAGAGGCTTTTAATGCCGCGGCGCCGTGCCATGCCTGGCAACAAGGCCGTCATCCAGTCGTTGCAGTGGATTAAATCCGGCCGTACCCGCGGAATGATATGATTGATGACCTCACGCTGGAAAATCAGGGCGATGCGCATCGACTCTTCCGAACTGTCGCTATAAACCCGCTCGCGATAGTAAAAAATCCGGTCTTCGGCGAGGTGGATATTGGATTCTGGGAGTACCTCATGGTACTTGCGCAATTGTTTTTCGTGGAGGTTGAACACATCGCCATGGAACATGCGCCGGTAATTAGGCAGGGCGACGTGGACATCCGCGCCGAGTTCGAACAACGCGGATACCAGAGAGGCGGATACATCGGCCAAACCGCCGGCTTTGGCCGACATCGCTTGCGCCAGATTGCCCATGCCAGCGGGCAGATAGGTAATTTCCGGAGTGACGATGAGGATGCGGGGCTTGATGATTTTGGGGGCGGCGGGCATGACGTAGGTAGCGGTTAGTGGTGATAGGGCCTGCGCCCTGAAGTTGTAGTATTAGCAGCAAGCATGCCACTTCAATCTATAATCGCAATGCAATTGTCCGGTCGATGGCGTCAATATTCACCTCCGGCGAGGTGGCGGATACAGATTTGGGACCAAGTTTCCAGACGATCGAACCCCACGCCGTTGAGTTCGGCCAACGGGGTGAAGGCCAGATCCGTCAAGGCGTCTTCGCGGGAACTAACCGCCGTGGTGCCCAACTCGATAAGATGGACGATGCCCAAATGCACTTGGCCGACCGAATTGGACTCATCGTTGAGCAAGGCGATGATGCGCGGGGAGATCGGGTCGGCAATCTCGAGTTCCTCGGCTATCTCGCGTGCCACCGCCGCATGATACGCGGCCGGTCCGGTGCGCCCGTCGCCAGTATCAATCGGGTTGATATGCCCACCCACACCGACGGAAATTTTGGCATGCAAGCGGCTTTCGCCACCGGCCTTGCCACGGGTGTAATGGAGGATGCGCTCGCCGCAGCGAAAGATGCAGTAGGGAATGAGTTGCTTGTGCGACGGATCGTCCTCGGCCGCTGCACGGTCCATGAAAAAGTGGTTTTGCGGGTCGAGCAAGCGCTCGATGGCGGCATCCAGGCCCGCGGTTTGCAGCCCTTGAAAGGCACCGATTTCATTCAACAGGGCGCGAGGCACCACCAACACTTCTTCTCCGGCATATTTCGACATGCCGCCACCATAGCTAAAGAACCCCGCTTGCCAAGCCCCATGACCGCCAATGACCCCGCGTTGTAGCGGCGCGTCTATGACCGCCAATGACAATGACCAAGCATAAGCAGCGACGGTCACAGACCGCCGCTACATCGCCCAAGCATAAGCAGCGACGGTCACAGACCGCCGCTACAACGCCCACTCATAAGCAGCGACGGTCACAGACCGCCGCTACAATGCCGCGATGCCGCCACGCATTGGCCA
>JBAXOP010000521.1:0-2981 GCA_037133195.1 Verrucomicrobiota bacterium
CGTGGTTTCAGCTTTAAACGGGAGGTTCAGCCGGTGTTGGATAAATTCTGCGTCGGCTGTCACAAGGAAGGCGCCCAGCCAGTCAATGGCCAGGTCGTAGCCGACTTCACCGCCAAGAAAGACAATGGCGAGCGCAATTTCACCAAGTCGTACATTGCACTTCATCCGTTCGTGCGCCGCCCCGGACCGGAAAGCGATTATCATCTGCTTAAACCGTTAGAATATCATGCCGACACCAGCGAACTTGTGCAGATGCTCAAGCGCGGCCACTACAATGTGAAACTCGACGGCGAGGCCTGGGACCGCCTTGTCACATGGATCGACTTGAACGTGCCGGACCACGGCACATGGACTGAGCATGTCAATGGTGCGAGGCCCCAGATGCAGCGGCGCAAGGAGATGTTTGCGAAATACGCCAATCGCACCGATGACCCGGAAGCTATTCCGGAACCAGCTAACAAGGAGCCTGTGAAGTACGTTGCGCCGGGCCCGCTGCCCGAACGCAAGCCGCAGGACCTGCGTGTGACTGGCTGGCCATTTGACGCGGCAGAAGCCACCAAACGCGTGAGCGCAGCCAACCTGCCCACCGCTTTGAAAATTGATTTGGCGGACGGGAAGGTTTTGGATTTGGTGCTTGTTCCCGCCGGGGAGTTCGTCATGGGCGATAGTGCCGGGCCAATTGACGAGGTGCCTGCTAGCCGCGTCAAGATTGACAAGGCGTTCTACATGGGCGCGATGGAAATCTCAAACGCCCAATATGCGGCGTTTGATACGAAACATGACAGTGGGGTGATCAGTCAGACGGGCAAGGATCAGGGCGAACGCGGGGTGCTTATCAACCAACCTAACCAGCCCGTGGTGCGCGTTACTTGGAACGAAGCGATAGCCTTCTGCCAGTGGCTCTCACAGAAATCCGGCAAAAAGTTCACTCTGCCAACCGAGGCACAGTGGGAATGGGCCTGCCGCGCCGGTACGGCATCAGTATTCTTCTATGGCACCCGCGACACGGATTTTGCCAAGTTTGCCAACCTGGCCGATTCCTCGCTCAGCCAACTGGATCGCGGCGATGCGCCGCCATGGCATCCGAGGGACCGCCGCTTCAACGACGGCTGCGGCGTGACTAGTGATGTTGGCCGTTATGAGCCGAATGCCTGGGGTCTGCGCAATATGATCGGCAACGCTGCCGAGTGGACGCTGAGTCACTATCAGCGTTATCCTTATATTGATACCGACGGCCGTAATAATTTGAAAACCGATGGCATGAAAACCGTGCGCGGCGGCTCGTGGTTCGACCGGCCGATTCACACCGGTTCTGCGTCACGCCTGCCGTATCGTCCGTGGCAGGCGGTCTTTAACGTCGGTTTCCGTGTGGTGATGTCCACTGATGGTCAGTCTAACATTACTGCCACAGGTACGGGCCAGCCGGCGGCGGCTGTTTCCAGGCGGTGATCCTTATCTAGCCAACAGACTTGCGGTGTCCCTAATGGGGCTTGAAGGACTCTGCTAGTGACCGTTCGCGCCGGTTGCCGCGGCGTAGAGCCAGCGCTGGGTCATGACATAGAGCACGCCGTTGGCGACGATGGGGGAGGTGGAGATGGGGGAATCGAGGCGGGTTTCGCCAAGGATTTTGAGGGTCCGGGAAGCGGCGAAGGTCCATAGCACGCCGGTATCGGTGCCGACATAGACCTTGCCGTCGGCGATGAGCGGCGAACTCCAAATCGGGCCATCGGTCACATGCCGCCACAGTTCATGGCCGGTGTCGGCATCGAGGGCGAAAATGCGCCCGCTGAAATCCGCGGTGTAGAGGATGCCGTCGTGGATCGCCACGGTGGTTAGGCTGCGGTCAATGTCGGTGTTGACCCATAGCAAGCCCTTGGAGGTTAGGTCGCCGGTGCCGGTGGCGTCGATGCAGGTGAGCGCGCCGCGGCCTTGGCCATGGCGAGGGTCTTGGCCGACGCCGAGATAGACGCGGTTGTGATAGAACACCGGAGTGGCGATAATTTCGCTAGGGCCGGTCACAGCGCTTTTGTAAGCACCGATGCGTTTGGCGGCGGCATTGACATCGAAGTGCCAGACACACTTCAAGACGCCGGGGCCGCCGTCAGTTGTCGGTGGAGCTGGAACGGGGTCGAAGGCATAGCAGACACCGTCGCCCGCGCCGAAAAAGACCAAGGACTTACCGTTGACCTCGCCCAATGCGGGAGATGACCATTCGCCGTGAAATAAGCGGTGACCGACCTGTTCAAAATCGCGAGCGATGAGCCGGCCGGTGTTTTTATCTAACACGACGAGGCTTGGAGCGTCGGGATGCGGTACGATTTTGTGTCCGCGATTGACGCCATTGGAAGGGCAGACGAACACATACTTGCCATGCACGAGAACCGAGCAATCCGCGGCATCCTGCGGCCATGAGTTGACGTCCTTGTCCATGATCATATCGAAACGCCAGACGATGCCCACGGCGTTGGAATCGGTGGTCATCGGCGGTTGTTCTGAGCCCGCGATGGACCGCGCGACATCCGGCTCGGCATTATGAGCCTTGCCGTCCGGGTCGAGGCAGATCATCTCATCGCGGTTGGTCACCACATACAGGCGATGGTCAGCCACTGTCGGGGTGGAGCACACGCCCAGACTCAAGTCATCATAATTGAAATCTTTCCACTCGGTGACCATGCGCGGAATGGTCACACGCCACATCACCTGTCCCGTGGCCTCCTCCAAACCGAGCAACGTGCCACCGCCCTCGCGATTGTTGGTGCCGATGAAAATTTTCCCGTTAGCCACGACTGGACCGCCATAGGCATGGGAGCAGAGGCGTAGTTTCCATTTGAGGTGAGACGGCTCGGGAGCGACCGGCGAGGCCAGGGAGGCATCGGGAGTGGCGGGGTTGGGGAGGAATTGGGCTGGCAGAGGGGACTCATTGGATACCGCGTTGCGGGCGTCGTTGCCGCACCATTGCGGCCAGTCGGCCGCTTGGCAGG
>JBAXOP010000522.1:0-2949 GCA_037133195.1 Verrucomicrobiota bacterium
TCTGGCCGAAACGGGCGATGACATCGCGGGTATCACTGCGGACGAGTTCGACTGCATTTTCCCGGAGGCGGTTGAGGCCGTCGGTCAAGCTGGCCATCGCCCCCGGATCGTTGCGGTATTCTTCCGCGCTCCGGTTAAGCAATTCACGGCGAAACCTGTCGAGTGTGCTCTCCAACTGTTGGTCACCCGCGAAGTTCAAAGCGCGGAAACTCGTGATAAATGTTGCTAGACGATTGAGCGTGCGCTGATGCACCCCATTCTTTGATTCGTCGATTGTCGCTAACACATCACCTGCTAGACGCGCAGTTTCCTGCCGCAGGGAAGCCACTGATTCCCGTATGAAACCATCAAGGTTGGACTGCAAACGCTGGGTTGCTTCCTCGGCGACACGGCGACGGTCGGCGACAGCTTCGAATTCGGTGATGCCATCAGCCACCTCCAGCCTGATATGCTCAGGTGCCGCGATCTGGAACATTTGGACTTCAAAGGAAAATCGCTTGGTAATGGTGCCAGACGGAGGAAACGATTGTTCAATCGTGGCAATCAAGAGTTCCGCGCTGCCGTTCATATGTGTCGCGGCTTCCCGCCACTCGACCAGGGCACTGTCCCGCAATAACGAATATCCTAACACAAACCGATCCTTGGCCTCCTCGAATTCCTCACGGAGTTTTTCGAGATTGCGGGTGACTTCGCCCAACTTTGGGTTGGGCACGAAGCGGGCGATTCCGCCGAGGAAAGGAAAGCTCGACCCTTCAACCATGGCGTGGGCACGCGATTCGATCAGAGCGAAATCCGCCAGCGCATCGCGTGGAATGAGGCGTTTGTGACCGAGTTGAATCAACCGGTCGGATACCTGACTGGCTTTGAGGCCAAGATCCTCCGGTGTCAGGCGCTTGCATCCCCTCCAGAAGCGGATGGAAGTTGAAATCAGGACTCCGCGTTGGCACACGGCTTCAAGTAGCGGATTGTTTGCTGTTGTAGGATTCATAGGATTATGACTGAGAGATTGTGAATTGTATGATTATGGACGGTCAAAGAGAATGGCCGGAGCTGACTTTATGCGGCGAGCGCCAGTGGTTCAGCGAATAGGTGCGTGCGATTGGTTGGAATCTTGATTCCTTTCTCCCGGATTTCACGGCGCATCCGTTCGCGATTGGTACGACTATTGCCGTAGATCGCAATGCGGTCGGGTTTGTCGCTCAATTCGAGCCATGAACCGAAGCGATCCGATCCGTAGGTCACGTTGTTGCCTTTGGAATCCGTGGTTTGATAGGTAATGTTGTTCTTTTTCATGACAAAGCTAGTTTCCATTGTTTGACATCATCTTGAAAAAGAGGATGGCTGCGGTTTCGGATGTGAACATTGAATTTCAAATCAGCCCGGCTTCTCGAAATGAATAAAAGGGTGTGCGTCCTATTCCAGGTTCACCAATGATCAGGTGATCGACGAAAGAGATTTTGAGCATTTCCGAAGCTTCCCTGATTCGACGTGTAATATGTTCGTCGGCCTGCGATGGACTTGGGTCGCCGGAGGGATGGTTATGACATAGCACAAATGCATGAGCACACCTAACAATTACAGGCCGGAATATTTCGCGTGGGTGACAGGTGCATTCAGATAGCGATCCTATACTCACCATGTGCCAACCGGTTACATTAAGGCGTGTGTTAAGACATATCGCCACGACATGCTCTTTTTCAACCTCATAGCCTGGATCTACCTCCACCACATTCTTGTAAAACTCATAAATTCTCTCCGGTGAATTCGCTCCGAAGAATGTCAACTTGGGTGAGTCATCGACAGCTTTGGCTTTAAAGTCTTGAACGACAAATTTCATTGGTTTGGATGGGTTGAGGTTTCCCCTCCCGGGAGCCGGTCAGCTCTCCGGGAGGAGTGTTTTTCGGGCTGGCTCGCATTTTTTTGTGCCGCGCTTATGCCCGTAGCTTTTCCGGTCGGTAGGAGATTTCACGGGCTTGACCAATGTGGTTGCCGTTTTGATCGGTCAACTGGATTGGCATCGGGCTTCCGGCATCAATTTTGTCGACTATTTGACGCAGTATTGCGGTCGCCTCGCTGCGCCATGCCTCCGGATTGAGCGGGTCAAGAGCATCGTGTTGGGTGTCGAACGAAATCCGGATCATGAGTTTACGCTGCGATTTGGGGACGCTCCGATTCAGGGGCTTCCTGTTTGGCGATGACCAATCGTTCAATGTATTCGACGATTGCCCTGGCACCCTTTTTGTAAACCGTGACGGCTAACAACACACCGTCGATTTTCACTGCCCAGTTGCGATTTCCGTATTTCTCAATGGTTGAGTTCATAACAATATTTGCAACTGCCATGAGTGGACGGGAACGCAAGTGACCCGGCTACGGCATTGGTTGTGGTTGAAGTGAGGAGCTGGCGTGAATGCGCTAACCGCCGGGTCTGCGGTGTCTTCATGCTGCCAATGTCTTGCGGATCAGAGCGTAAGATGAGGCATCGGCATAGACGAGCCCGTTGCCCGTCCCGAAGGCGAGGTGCGCGGCTTTCAGGGTGGTGCCCGTGGTTACAACATTATCCACAAACCAGACCGGCAATCTGAGCAGCGGGCCACAGCACCGCTCGAAGGCATGTTGTTGCACGTTGAGTCCCAGCAAACCGTTGCGGCGGCGGGCGCATGACGATTCCACGGGATGCGCCCGGCGAATTCCGATGATGATTCTGGCTGCGGGGATGTGACATTTGATGGTGTGGCAGATTGCCTTGTTAGCCTCGGTGCTGCCGGATGAGGAAGGAATCGGGATAAGCCAGCAGGGTTCGCTTTCCAGCAATGCTGCCATTAACGGTGCCGCAATTTCGATTGCTGAAGGCGAAGGTATTTTGAGATCATACGAGATTTGGCGAATGACTTTCTCACCGTCCGTTAGCGGACGGGAGCGTGGCGAGACATAGCGCGTGACATAACG
>JBAXOP010000523.1:0-2948 GCA_037133195.1 Verrucomicrobiota bacterium
CGACGGCTCGGAAGAGGATGCAGTTTCCACGTCGTGAGGCTAGGTCGTCGTCCCGCCAATGACAAGCCATGAATGACGGGGAACGGAGGGGTGGCTGCCACCATCAAGGAGAGGTGGCCTCCGGACGCCATGGCCCATGCGCAGAGCAAGGGCTGCCGCTTAGCGCCCTTCGCTTACGCATCTGATGAGCAGAAGTGGGCCATGCTTTGGGAATCAGAACGCAGTTCTTGGTTGAACTGGCTCGCAGTGCCGTGCAAACTGCCATTGCACCCGCCCCCTCCGATGCCCAGACCCCAGCGAAACAATAAGAAGAGCCTGATTTTCCGCGACACCCATTACCAATGGATCATTCACAACCGGGTCGTTTTCAACGAGTTGCAAGTTGAATTGAGCGCCTCGGTAAACGGCCAATTGTTGTTGGTGGAACTGCCGCGTATCGTCAACCACGAGATGGTCACCGGGGCGATCGAGTTCGGTCGCCAAAACGGCTGGACGCCGGAGCAATCGGTGCCGCCGTTTCGCTGCAAGTATGCCCGCAAGGTATTTGAACGGGTATGCGCGTAAGTGGCGCCTCCCTTGCCAAGACCAACTGGGCACAGTCCGGCAAGCGTTGGGGAATGACGGGCGAAAGGATCGCAGACAATAGCAAACCTCCAACCCATCCACCATTGCTTTTCAGGCGCAGTGCTTGCACGGGCTTTTGCTAGAAAGCACCGCTGAGTTTGCGGCCGGTCCAGAAGATGGCGAGCAAGGAGATGAGGGCGGTAAGCACGCGCCAATCACTCCAGAGTTGGATGCGGTTTTCCAAGGGGCGCGGCTCCGGCAGGTTGTCGATTGCCTTGACCAAAGTGGCGAGCTGGTTGGGCTGATCGGGATGGATGACGCGGCCTTTAGACACCTTGGCCATTTCTTCGAGCACCTCGGGACGCGCCGGTTGGCCCGTCTTTTCAATCTCCACGCCTTGCGCAAAGAGCGTGGTTTCAACGGGCTTGTCCTCACTGCCGGCCACCGCAGCACGCAGCTTCCACGCTCCGGGCAAATCCACTTTGAAGCGGCCCGAGTAAGCCCCCCAGGCGGTGTCGTTTTTCTGCAACTCAATACGCTGGGTGCGGCCATCCGGAGCGGTGAGGTCGATGGCGACGCTGCCTTGTTGGAGAGGGGCGCCGTTGGGATCGAAGGCATTGGCGCTGAGGGTGATGTTACTGCCGGGCACCGGGCGTTCGGGGGTGAAGAAAAGGCGCACGCGTTGGCCGGCGGCCATGTTGCGTTGGTAGGACATCCAGCGAGCGACCTGACCCCAGAAGCGGTAATGATAAAGGTCTTCGACGCCGCGACGCCAACGCCACGCCGAGTCGATGCCCATAAACAAAACCTTACCACTGCCAGCCGGCTTGGTGACAATGAGCGGAATCGGTCCGAATTTGCCGCGGCGGTTGCCATGCACGGCCAACACCTCGGTGCCGCCCTTGGCCTTGATCACCGGCGCATGCCAGTAGAAACCTGGCAGGCGGCGCCAAATCTCAGGGTTTTCCTCCTCGCTATTGCCTAACATAGTAAGCAACGACTTGCGCCCCTCGGTCGTTAGATTGAGCGGCGCAGCGAGCGTCTCCGGCATGCCGGTTTTGTGCTCGGGATCCATCACCACCGGCAGAAGATCCGATAGATCGGTGTCGGCGAGCGTCGCCTGATTACCCTGGGGACCCGGCAGGAAAACGACGCCGGATGCCTGATTTTCGACTAGGCCGCGGATGAGCGTGCATTGTTCCTTCGTGAGTTGGCCGGACCCTACACCGACGTCGCCGAGGAAAATCACGTCGAACTTGGCGAGGTCCTCAAGCTTGGAGGGAAACTCGGTGATGAAATTTTTGCCGGTGGCGGGGCCGAGCTGCGGGTGCAACAACAGGCAGGTGAGTTCGACGCCGGGGTCGCGGCTCAGGGCGTTATGGAGGAAGCGGTATTCCCAGCGCGGCAGGGTCTCGACGACAAGCACGCGAATACGCTCGGGGCGGCCGGCGATGTTGAATTTGCTAGAATTATTAGAAGCGGTCACCTCGCCCTCGGCGACGGGGATCGAGAGTTCGAGTGTGGCCGCACCCTCTTTTTCGATGCGCCAGAGCATCGAGTCGTAGATTTCGGTGTTGGGCGGGATCACCAGTTCCTTGGTGCGCTCATGGCCGGATTCATCGCGGAGGCGAGCGATGGTGCGCACCTGACGGCTGAGCGACGAGCGGATGGTGAAGGGGATTTGGACATTCTCGCCGACGATCCCGTAGCTCGGCGCGGTCACCGAGAGCAAGTCGAGGTCGGGCAGGCGGGTTTTGCTACCCACTGGGATGGGAAACAAAGGGACCCCGCGCAGGCGCATTTTTTGGGCAGCGGCCACCGGCGGTTGGCCGAGGTTAAAATCGCCGTCGCTGAGCAAGATCACGGCGCGCAGGTTAGTTTCCTTTTCGAGCAACGCGGAGAGCGGGGCCTCGAGGTCGGTGCCGGTGAGAGGTGCCGGATCCTTGGGCGGGGTGGCAAATGACTCGATGACCAACTCGTTTTTGCCATCGGCTTGGAGGGGGGTCCAGAGGTTGGCAGCGAGTGTCTTCTTCACCCATTCGGCGCGGGTGACGATGGCGGGTGTGTCGGAAATTTCGAGGGGCAAGGGCGCGTCGGCGGTCGTCATCGACTTCGAATCGTCCCACAGGATGGCGATGCGCGGTTTGGTCTCAGGATGCAGGGTGGTGCTCCACTCGGGTTGCCACAGCAAAATGACCACGACGAGCACAGCGAGGCAGCGGCAGCCCTCAAGGATGGCGCTGCGACGGCGGTGCGGGCTGCGCCTCCACGCGAGAAACGCCAACCCGCCAGTGAGAATCAGCGCGACGATGCCGATGGCGAGGGTGAGAGGTGTGGGATTGAGGTGAGGCATGGAGGGAGAAGAAAAAGCTGAAACGCTGAAA
>JBAXOP010000524.1:0-2923 GCA_037133195.1 Verrucomicrobiota bacterium
ATGTTCGAGATCCTCAATTGAGCCCATGGCCATCGACCACCCACCCGACGCGTTGCCCCCCGGCTATTGCCTCGGGCCTTACGAGATCTTGCGGGTGCTGGGGCGGGGCGGATTCGGCCTGACCTATCAGGCGCGGCGCTCGGGCGTGGCAGGCGACATGGTGGCCATCAAGGAGTTGTTTCCCAGCGCGTCTGCGTGCCGGACCTCAGACATGCGAATCGTCGCCTTGCCGGGGACTCACCAAGCGGAGATTGCCAATACCATCGACATGTTTCTGCGCGAGGCACAGGTGATTTGCTCTCTCGACCACCCACACATTGTGCGCGGGGTGGATGCGTTCCAAGCCAATGGCACCGGCTATTTGGTGATGCGCTATGTCACCGGCAGAAACCTCCGCGACAGCCTGCGCGATCCCACCGGATTCCGGCCCAGCCAAATTTCCCTGCCTGTCCTCTTGGTTCCTCTGCTCGACGCCCTCCACACCCTGCACTCCAACGAGTTGCTGCACTGCGACATCAAGCCCGACAACATTTTCCTCGGCGTGGGCTTTGAACCGATCCTCATCGACCTCGGCTCCGCCCGCTGTAACAAGCCAGGAGGGGGAGTTGAGGAGGCCGCCACTTACTCAGCCTATTTCTCAGCCATCGAGCAAATCTCCGACCGCTTCGGCCCGATCGGCCCGTGGACTGATATCTACCAACTGTCCGCCGTCCTTTACCGCTGTGTGACCGGCGGAAAATTACCGGATGCAGTGGACCGCGCCGCAGCCTCCAGCGACCCCTACCTTTCCTTGGCGGAGATTCCCGAGGTGCTGCAAGCCTACCCACGCCCGCTCATCGACGCCATCGACCACGGCCTGCGCTTCCACCCCAAACACCGCCCGCGCACCGTGGCCGAGTGGCGGCGTCCCTTAGAATCCCTGCTGCCACGTCCCGCCCCTCCCAAGCCACAGTCGTCACCCGCTCCATCCCAGCCACCGCCGCCACCCGCCCCGCAAGCCTCTCCGTATCCAGTCTCCGCCCCGGAGCCATCCGATTCTGCCCCAAGCTCATCGCCAGATGTGCTGTTATGGCTCGGCGGCGGACTCTTGCTCATCATCATCCTGATCGTTCTTGCCGTCGTCTTTCAATGATTTCAGGCTCATCCAACCATAAAAAAAATCAGAATCAAATCAATCCACCATGGAACAACCTACCCCCGACAGTCAGGCACTCCAAAGAGGCACCCATTTGGAGGAATTCGTGATTGAAAAAGTCCTTGGCAGCGGCGGCTTCGGCATCACCTATCTTGCTCACGACACCGGTCTTGGGCGTCAGGTGGTCATCAAGGAGAATCTACCGGCCCAGTTTGCCTGGCGGGAGACCGCCACCGGCACTGTGCGGCCACGCCATTCGAGCACTGCCGATGCCGACGACTTTGAATGGTCGATGAGAAATTTCCTCCGAGAGGCCGAAACGCTCGCGTCGTTGGACCATCCGGGGATCGTGCGGGTGTTGCGGAAGTTCGAGACCAACGGTACCGCCTATTTTGTGATGCCATTTGTCGAGGGGGTGGCTTTCGACAGCTTGATCGAGGAGCGAAAAGCCAAGAATCGCCCATTTTCCGAGGCGGAGCTTGGCGGATTGCTGGATCGCATGCTCTCCGCCCTCGGGTATCTCCACCAGCGCGGCATTTATCACCGTGACATCAAGCCTGCCAACATCCTGATCACCAACGAGGGAATACCCGTGCTCATTGACTTTGGTTCAGCCCGCCAGCGACTCTCGGAGCGCTCCATGACCGTCGTTGAAAGCGCGGGCTACACCCCCTTCGAGCAACTCCAAAGCCGTGGTAACATCGGCCCATGGAGCGATTTGTATGCGCTCGGTGCCACCCTCGCCAAGGCCATCACCTTCGAAGCCCCGCCCAAGGCCGCCGACCGCATGATGGGTGATCCCTGGACTGGCTTGGCCAATTCCGCGCAGTGGGTATACTCATACTCCCGTCCCTTTCTGCGTGCCGTTGATTGTTCCATGGCCGTGGATCCCACACATCGCTGGCAAAGCGCGGAGGAATGGATATCCTCTCTTCGGCAGGGTGGTAGCAGCGCACCTCTACCGGTCTCTCCCCCGCGTCCTCCTCCGATGCCGCCATCACGGCCACCCCATGCAATCCTTCCAGAAATGTCAGTCCCGGCTCAGCCAAAAGGTCCCACTGGTATTGGAGGTTGGTTGGTGTTTTTCTGCATTATTCTGACGATTATAAGTCCACTGATAGTTCTTGGACAGATGGCAAGCAGCTGGGACCAAGACCGCGCGGCCTTGGTGGCTTATCCGGCCCTCAGGGACGCCTGCATGTGGGAGAATCTGGGAGTGACGGCTCTTCTGATTTATGGCTTTGTAGTTGGCTGCTTGATATGGAATGGCAACCCGCGCGGCCGGGAAATCGCCAGGAAATTTCTGCTGATTCGCTTTCTGGCCTTTATAGGAGTCGAGGTGATAGCGCTTGTCATGATGGGGAATCTTCCTTCAGAGATTCTTGGGGGTGGCATCTCCGGGGTCTTCGGTTCCGTGTTCCAGGCGCTGGTTTTCTTCCTTATCTGGTGGTTTTACTTCAAGAAATCAAAAAGGGTCAGAAACACGTACGGCGAAGAAAGAGCATAACAAATGACTCATCCCCCATCAGAAAATCTCCCCCCAACCGGCGGCAAGGAATTGCCGCCGGGCACTCGCATCGAGGAATTCGTCATCGAAAAAGTCCTCGGCAGCGGGGGCTTCGGCATCACGTATCTGGCAATGGACACCAGCTTGGGCCGACAGGTGGTCATCAAGGAAAACCTGCCCAGCCAGTTTGCCCATCGCGACACCACCAGCCTGACCGTGTGGCCGGGGCCGGGACGCGAGGACCAGGAAAACTTCCGCTGGTCATTGGAGAACTTTTCCCG
>JBAXOP010000525.1:0-2922 GCA_037133195.1 Verrucomicrobiota bacterium
CGCAGCAGGTTGAGGGTCGCAGCAGACTGCCGGTAGGCCATGATCTGGCGTTCCGGGTCGGGCCGGCGGGCCTCGATCGTGGCCTCTGCGCCGTTCACGATGTCGCCGCGGTAGATCGGCAGCTCGACGCCGTCGATCGTCTCGGTGGGCGAGGACCTGGGCTTGGCGAACTGGCCGGCGATGCGGCCGACCTTTACAACCGGCTGGCCGCCGGCGAAGGTCAGCACAACCGACATCTGCAGGAACACCCGGAAAAAGTCGCGGATGTTGTCAGCGGAGTGTTCGGCGAAGCTTTCCGCACAGTCGCCGCCCTGGAGGAGGAAGCCCTTGCCCTCGGCGACGCGCGCCAGCGGATACGGCTCATGGCCCGACACGATGACCAGATCGACGCCGCTCGATGTCGCGATTTTTGCAGCAGCAATCTTCGACGCCATCCCGCCGGACCCCATACCCGATTGCGATCCGGCCGTCGCGAACCCCTCGATGCGAGCGTCGATACGCTCGACCCGTGCGATGCGCGCGGCGCTCGCGTCGCGCGACGGGTCGGCCGTATAGAGCCCGTCGACATCGGACAGCAGCACGACCTGCCCCGCGCCCGCGACCTGCGCGATGCGTGCCGCCAGCCGGTCGTTATCGCCGAATTTCAATTCATCCACTGCCACCGAGTCGTTTTCGTTGATGATGGGCAGGATGCGTGGTTCTGACAGGAGGCGGTTCAGGGTGTCTGAGACGCACCCGGCGCGCTCCGGGGTGGAAAGATCGGCGGCTGTTAGTAGAACTTGGGCCACGGTGACGTCGAAGTTTGCGAACAAGCTGCTGTAGGTCTGCATGAGGCGCGCCTGGCCCACGGCGGCGCAGGCCTGGCGGGTGGCGGTGTCCTTTGGATAGGTGGTGAACCCGAAGGCGGAAACCCCGGAGCCCACCGCGCCGGATGAGACAAACAGGCAGTGATTGCCATCATCAATTAATTGGGCGATAGCGGCAACGAGGTGGACCAGTGCGGCACGGTCCAGCGTGCCGTCTGAGGATTTGGTGAGCACACCTGTGCCGGCTTTGATGACAGTGATATCGGGCTTCATGACGGGGATTTGCCGTGACAGAGGCCCGGGTGTAGCGGAATTCCCGCATTCGCGCCAGTGTTATACTGGTTGCCATTATTTCTTTCCGGGGCACCGTGGGTGTGGATGGGAATTTTTGCAGCTGCGGGGCGGAAATAAGGAGTCGCGACCTTATTGCACGGCGATCAAGCTAGGGAACGCGGCAAAAATAGTTTATAATTCATGACATTTAGGGCTTGTACACCATATCTAGTGGTCGCATCCTCCCCGAATGCCTCGCAATCCTAACAAACTAGACTGGTCCGGCGGCTTGCCCGCCTGCTTCGCCTCATTCTCTGTCATCGAAGACCCGCGCACCGGCGGCAACAAGCTTCATCATTTCGGAGAAGTGCTCTTCATGGCCGTCAGTGCCATGCTTTGCGGCATGAACTGCTTTTCTGATATTGAGGACTTCTGCAACCTTCAGGCTGATTGGTTGGGCAAATGGATCAAAATGCCTAACGGCATTCCCCGTGCCCAGACATTTTCCAACATCTTTGCCATCATCGAGCCCGCTCTCTTCAATCGCTGCCTGGTCGAACACATCGGTGCTCTTCACCCCAATCTCAAGCGTCAGATCATCGCCATCGATGGCAAAAAATTGCGTGGCAGCCACGGCCTGGACACCGAGGCCTGCCATGTCGTGAGCGCTTGGGCCGCCGAAAGCGGACTAACCCTCGCCCAAGAGCATGTGGCCGATAAAAGCAACGAAATCACCGCCATTCCCCATCTGATCGAGGTGCTCGCCCTGGCCGGGCATATCGTCACCCTCGATGCCATGGGCACCCATACCCACATCGCCGAGGCCATCATCGACAAGCAGGCGGACTACATCCTCGCGCTCAAAGGCAATCAGGGCAACCTTCACAAGGAAGCTCAGGATCAATTCCACTTCGCCCAACGCAATCTCGATCTCCAACACAGCGAGGGTTGGAGTATTGACCAGAGGATCGAAAAATCCAACGGTCGCATCGTTAGTCGAACCGTAACTGTCAACCATCGTCTCGACTGGATGGATCGCGACATGCGCACCAAATGGAAAGATCTCCGTAGCCTGATCATGGTGGAGACTCAAACATCTCGACTCGATAGCGACCAATCCAGCCGCGAAATCCGCTACTACATCAGCAGTCTTCACGAACCGGCATCTGCGTTTCAGAGCCACATTCGGCAACACTGGAGCATCGAGAACAGCTGCCATTGGGTCCTGGACACGGCATTCCGCGAAGACCACAACCAAACCTATATTGGGTACGCCGCAAAGAATCTCGGAGCATTGCGCAGAATCGTACTCAATCTCCTCAAACTCGATCAATCCGACGCCCGTAGCCTCCCCAAAAAGCGCCGCCGCGCCATGCTCGATCTCTCATACCGCGAAACATTGCTCTCCCTAGCTTGATCGCCGTGGGTTCCCGCACTACTGATTATTTGCGGAGGACTGTGCGTTTTTTGCTATTCTGCCGCCTTGGGAGAGATAACAATCCTCGACCGAAGAAGAACGTCAGGTCTAGCCTCTCCTTCCCATCAGTCCCATAGGTCCTAAACCACACGTCCAAAAATTGTTAGATCGCCAATTTGCGACGTGCAAAGGGACGGGCGAGGGGCGGACAAGGGGCGACTAACCACACAGATACACAGAGTACAAGGAGTACAATAAACACACACACAACAGAGCAATGGCTTACCAGCCTCAATGAGCTTGATGATGACGCCGGTCTCCACCTCGAATCGCAATCCGGGTTAACGAATGATGGAAGAGGAACCACGGATGGACGCGGATGAACGCGGATCAGATTATTAGTCGGGCGCTGTTTTCTGATCCGTG
>JBAXOP010000526.1:0-2916 GCA_037133195.1 Verrucomicrobiota bacterium
GGTAACACACCGGATTTTGATTCCGTTATTCCAGGTTCGAGCCCTGGTGAGGCTACTTTGCGCCACTCTGGCTGATCCAGTGTCCATTCCATTCTTAAGTCCCGTGGTGTAACGGTAGCACAGCAGATTCTGAATCTGCTTGTCAAGGTTCGAATCCTTGCGGGACTACCATCTCTTCTTTCCCTAGAGCGAGTACAGGGCGACAGATAAAGAGTAGCAATAATATGAAGCGACTCAGGAATGACCGAGTTCCTCAGCTCGGCGGGCACCGGCGCTCACTGCGGCGATGAGAGCGGAACGCAGGCCGAGGCGTTCGAGTTCGGCGAGGCCTGCGATGGTGGTGCCGCCGGGAGATGTGACTTTGTCCTTGAGAACTGCGGGATGTTCGTTGGTTTCCAACACCATCGCGGCCGCTCCCAGCACTGTCTGCGCGGCCAGTCGCAAGGCCACTGCTCGCGTTAGACCCGCCAAAACCCCGCCGTCGGCGAGTGCTTCAATGACAACGTACACGTATGCCGGGCCGCTGCCCGATAGCCCGGTGACCAAATTCATGAAACGCTCGGGCATTTCCATAGCGAGACCCACCGCCCCCAGCAGCAAGCCGGCGGTGGCGGCGTCCGCCGGGGTGGCACGCGTGCCAAGGCAATAGGCGGCGGCTCCCTTGCCGACCAGCGCCGGGGTGTTGGGCATGGCGCGAACGATACGGAAATTCTCCGGACTGGCAGCTTCCAAACTGGCCAGGGTGATGCCCGCAGCGATGGAAATAACTAGGCGCGGTTGGCCGGCGGCCGCATGCGCGGCTTCCCGCAGAGCCGCCGCAGCTTGTAGCGGCATGGTGCAGAGTAAAATCACCTCGCAGGCGTCGGCTAGCTCTGCCGGCGAGGCGGTGGTTCTCGCGGCAGTGAGCTGGGTGAATGCTTCACGCGCGGCGGGCAACGGGTCACAGCCGATGATTTGCTCCGGAGTGACGATGCCCGCGCGGATTGCCCCACCGACGAGGGTGGTTCCCATTTTGCCGCAGCCGATGGTGCCTAGTGTCATGGCACTGAGTATAACAGACGGGCCTACCCCCGGCGAGCGCAATTTCACACGGCGCGGCTACGTGCCCATATCCTGGTTTTGCTGGAGGCACCGGGACGTCAGAGCACGCGACAGCATCAGAACTCAGGAGCTTTGTAATTTCGTCAAATCGTTCAGCTTGAGATCACACCGAAGTCAGTGTAAGCTCCTTCATCCAATGGTTTGCCTAATAAGATGTTTGGCTAAACTCCGGTTTTCGGACTGAAAATTTCACCACTGTGATTCCATCGCACCTATCATATTCCGCTCATATTTTCACCCAGATTCCACTCGCCACCATGAAACGATCCTCCCTGCTGTTACTCGTGCTGCCAGCCATCCTCGCTCTCGCGGCTTGCGACAAAACCAATCCCGCCACGGAGAAGAAACTCGCCGAACTGGAACTCCAAAACCGTGAGACCGTCGAACAAAAACAACAACTCGAACGCCAACTCGCCGACCAACAACTCGCCAGCGAACGCGATGCCATCGAAAGAGAACGCAGCCGCATCGATGACGAACGCGCCGCCTTGGAACAGGCACAAGGCGCGGAGGCCGCAGCCAAACAGGCGGCACTCGCCACCCGCGAGCAGGCACTCGCCAAACGCGAGGGCAACCTCGAGGGGCTCGAATCTGCCGTCGAGAGCAAACAACAAATCCTCGACCAACGCGACCAAGCCCTCAGCGGCCGCGAACTCGAAGCCGCCGGTCGCGAAGCCATCGCCGAGCCAGAGCCAAGCGCCCCCTTCCCCGAGGGCCAACCGGTGGCGGACTATGGGACGTTTTATGATTCGTTAGCCGCCTATGGATCCTGGCTCGAAACCCCGACCTACGGCTACGTGTGGCAACCCGCCGCCGTGCGCAGCGCAGGCTGGCGCCCTTATCTGGATGGACGCTGGGTGTGTACCAACCATGGCTGGACATGGCTATCTAACGAACCATTCGGCTGGGCCTGCTACCATTACGGTCGCTGGGCCTTGCTCCATGAGCGCGGCTGGATTTGGGTACCCGGAGACCAATGGGCACCCGCCTGGGTTTGTTGGAGGGGCAGTAACACGCATATTGGCTGGGCTCCGCTGCCCCCGGAAACCCTCGGCTGGCGCGATTGCACTTGGGATAGCTCGGTCGAGACGCGCTTCGGCATCGCTGTTGGATGGTTTAATTTCGTGGCCATCACTCATTTTTCCAACCCGCTTCGTCACCACTGCCTGTCCGTTGCACAAAACAACGAGTTTTGGCAGCGGACCTCCAATATCACCAATATTCGCTGCCATGAGCGCAACGTGTTTGTCGGTGGCCCCGGCTATCAAGACATCAGCCATTCGCTGGGCCGGCCAGCCCCGTACTATCAGCTAAATCTGAATCGCGGACCGCAACCCGGCCATGACCCACTGGCGCTGCGCCCGCAACTATCAGGCCACCAGCTCAGCATGGCGGCACCTGCCATCCACGCCGATTGGAATGCGGCCCTACGCCCCACCCGCGTCCGCGGCCAACTTGAAAAAGCGGCCATCCAGCGGCCCGCGCCGCTGGCCCAGGAGGTCACTGATCATTTCCGCCAACACCGCGAGCAGGACCGGTTGCAAGCGGATCGGGCGCTGACTCAACTTGGCGGTGGGCCAGGTTTCAACCAACGCCGCACGCAAGTTTTGGAAACCAATCAACGCGAAGCCGCCGCACTGGCCAGACCGACAGATCGCGGACACCAACCCGCCACGGCGCAAACTCCTGCTGATGTAGCGAAACGACCGGTTCGACCAAGTGCGGATGGCACGGCCACGCGCCAACCCGCAGATCAGCCCGCCGCCGGGCCCCAACCCGGAGTTCCGAGCCGCAAGCCGGGGGATCCAGTGCGAC
>JBAXOP010000527.1:0-2912 GCA_037133195.1 Verrucomicrobiota bacterium
GATAAAACTCCTCTTCGGACACGCTCAGGGGCGCTCCCGCTTGGACGCTATCCTGGTTGTTCGCCTCGGAGAGGACCGTATATGCGTGCGACAGTTCATCAGGCTTAATCTCTGGGCGATCACCCGGAGTCCCACACGGAACATTCCAGTTGCCCGGCTTTCCCCTTCGTACCGTTTCAAGATACCCCCGGATCGCACATGGCTTGCTTCCACGCCCCTGCCCCGTTTGCCTTTGCCAGACCCAGTATCACCCCCGTCCACAGTCGAGATCTCTGGTACCGGGTTCCTGCATCTTGGCGCGGATTTTCTCGGCGATGCGCTGGACGGCGCGGCTGGTGGCGGCGGCCTCGTCCATGTGATAGGCAGCGGACAGCTCGCGGTCGAGTTGGGCGTCCTCGGCTGGAGTGAGGGCGGTGACGCCGGAGCGGGTGAGAAGGGCGATGGAGTTCATGGGGAGATTTTCCAATTTTGAATTTTGAATTTTAGATTTTGAATGGGAAAAGAGCTTTGCGCGGAGGTGATGCTGTTCAATGAGGAAAGGCGAACGTCAAACGTCCAACGCCGAACCGAAGAGAAGAGGAAGAGGCGCGAATGGACAGTGTCTGTCTTTGATTTGTTTAGAACTTAGGATTTAAGATTTAGTGCTTGGCCGGAGGCCGTTGCAGGTCACTCGTAAAATTCCTCCTGGTATTCGTCGTGGGCGGCGAGTTCGCGGAGCTTTGTCATGGCCTTGTGGATGGAGCGGTCGATCATGGCGCGGGGGATGCCAAAGTCCTCCGCGACGTATTCGGGCGACTGGTGCTTGAGCTTGACCCGCTCGAAAATCTCGAACTGGCGCAGCGGAATTTGATTGCGGAGGTCCTCAACGAGGGTGGCCAGCAGCGATTGGCGGAAGGCGGCGGTCTCCCGCGCGGATTCCCCGGGCGCGGTGTCCGGCGAGCTATCCAGCGGGTGCTGGTCAAGCGGACGTTCCCTCCGGAGCAAATCCACGACCCGCGCATTGATGAGGACCCGCAGGTAGGTGCGCAAGCGGCCTTTGCTGGAATCGTAGCGGTGCTGGCTGCGCGAAAAGAAGTCGGCGACCGTGTTGGCTACTGCATCCTCGATGAACCCGGAGGACGGTTCGTGACCGTTGGTGTGGTGGCGATAGCAGGACCGGGCAACGGCCTCGATGGGACTGTGGTAGAGTTCGAGGAAGCGCTTCCAGGATACCTGCCAGTGCGGATTGTCGTTCGCCTCCTTGAGCTTGGAGAGCAAATTGACCGGGGTGTTGGGAAAAATCATCGGAGGGGAGGCTTACGGGTTGCTGGAGGCTGGTGTTTCAGGCGGAAGGCGTGCCCGTCGATAGGATGGGGAGTTTCTTTGGGGAGGCGTGGCAAATTCATCCTCTTGTTCGCACCGCAACGGAAAATCTCCCCCTGGTTTTGGAATTATTTCGGCAGGACGGTGAATGTCTCGACGGCGTAGCGCAATCACTCCCGGACGACGCGGCTGCCCGAAAACCCTCCCGGAAAAAATATTTTCACTTTGCGGGGGAGATTTTCCGTCTGGCTGCGAACAAGGGTATGGATGAGGGAGTTTCGTCGTCACCGTGCCAGCCGGTTCCACCGGTTGGATCTTCGCGGAAGTGCGATTCACCCGAGTCTGGCCCTGGATCCAGGGCCGCTTCTTGAACATTAGAAAACTACGATCATGCTCGGAATTATTCCCACCCTCCTCTCGCCCGCCATGCTGGCGATGAGTCCACCTAACATGCCAGCCACGCAGCATACCTACGATTGGCAAGCCCAGCGCACCGAAATGACCATCGGAGGCCAAAGCGTGTCGTCCAGGAACATCGGCTCGTTGAACGGATCCAAATCCTACGTCGGCGCAACTCTGACCATCGACGACTGGAATCAGGACTGACTTACAGGACTCCTGAAATCCATTGACTAACCGGAAGGGGGGCGTGATGCCCCCTTTCCAATTTCAAACACACCCCCCCATGCTCCTGGTACTAACTCACAGCGAGGACGTCACAACCGATGTGGTTCTTGATCGTCTGCCTGATCTGGAAGTCTTCCGCTTCAACATCAATCTCTGGCAGGAGTACGAATGGAGTGTGGATGGGCGTGGCTTCATCCTGCGCGACCCCACGGGGCGGGTGTGCCGGGACGATGACACGCATGCCGTCTATCTGCGGAAGTTGTATTTCACCCCGCCGATGATCGATGTGCCCGCAGGCGGATCCGAGGAATCATGGACCCGCAGTGAAATCGAGGCGGTCTGGCTGGGGCTCCGCGACATTGCAATGGAAAGCGGCCGCCTAGCCCTCGTGCATCCCTCCCCGCGGGGCCGCTGGAACAAAATGCGGCAAATGCGGGTTGCCGCCCGCTATTTCCGCGTCCCGGAATGGGCCGCCTATCACACGCCCAACGCACCGCTGGAAGCGCCACTGGTGGTGAAAGCCTTTGGCCAGAACCATATTGGCAACGGCGGTGTGCTGATGGTGAGGCAGGTCGATCCTGCAAAGCTATCGCCGGAATACCCGTGGTTTGTGCAACGAACGGTTGCCGGAGCCACCCACGATGTGACAGTGGCATGTGTCGCCGGCCGGTTCTTCGCCTACCAATTATCTCGGGGATTATTCGACGGTGTGGACTGCCGGTTTTCCTCGACGATGGACGACCTTCCCTGGGAGCCTTGCACGCTAACGACGGAAGAAAACCAATCCATCCGGGAGTTCATGCATGCCACCGGTTTGTCCTTTGGCCGCATCGACTTTCTGAGGGATGCCGACGGTCTGTGGTTTCTTGAAGTCAATCCCAACGGCCAGTTCGCCTGGCTAGACCCGCACGGCGAAAATGGCTTGCTTGATGCCGTAGCCGAAGCCATCCGCCGCACCAATGAGCGGCACCGCAATCCATGTC
>JBAXOP010000528.1:0-2891 GCA_037133195.1 Verrucomicrobiota bacterium
AAAAAAAGGCCAAAAAAAAGGCCAAAAAAAAGGCCAAAAAAAAGGCCAAAAAAAAAGGCCACGCACCCGCGCGGCCTCTTTTTTGTTTTTCACAATCCCTTATGAAACTGGGGACCACTCCCCGCAACGGCGCAAACATGCGTCAAAACCGCATTCTTGTCATGTCCCTAAGATTTGGGACACGGCGGCAACTTGCGGCTCCATCCCTGCCTCCGAGGGCCAGTGATAGGAAATCCTCAGCATCAGGATGGAATTGAAGATATGGGTAGTGGCTCATTTCTTTCGGTCGGTGGTATTTATGCTATTTCCAGCCACCGCCGAGGGCTTTGGCCAGGGCGGCGAGTGAGATGCGGTGCTGGGCATTGACGGCGCTGAGGGCGAGGCGGGTTTGAAGGACCGTGCGATCGGCATCGACGACTTCCAGGTAACTGGTGAGGCCCTGATTGTAGCGTTCCTGTGAGAGTTGGCGGGTGTCCTTGGAACTAACCAGTGCCGCCTCGAGCGCCGTGCGGGAACGCACCAACCCTTTGAGATCGGCCAGCGCATCCTCCACCTCGCGCAAGGCGACAAGTAACGTCTGGCGGTACCCGGCAAGGGCTTCGTCGTAGTTGCCGCGCGCGGCGGCGAGCCTGGCCTTGTTGGCACCGGCATCGAACACGGGGGCCATGGCTCCGGCACCTAGCGACAAGATGCGGCTTTCCGCGGCAAGGAAACTAGCAGCGTTGAGCGACTCCAGACCGGCCCCTCCCAGAAGGTTGAAATTCGGATAGAAAGCGGCTTTAGCGACGCCGATCTGGGCATTGACGGCCCGCAGGTGAAGGCCGGCGGCACGCACGTCAGGGCGGCGCAGCAGCACGCTGGCGGGCAGTCCGGCGTGGATGGTGGGCAACGCCGTATCCACCACTATTGGCGGCAAGGAAAAATCGGCCGGGCGAGTGCCGCACAACACGGCCAAGGCATGTTCCGCGGAGCCGCGCTGGCGTTGGACCAGCGCCAAATCGTTGTTGGCAAGTTCCAACTCGGTACGGGCGCGACTGGTGGCCAAACCGTCAGTCAGGCCGGCATCGGTTTTGGTTTGCTGCAAATCGAGCGCCTCCTTGCGGCTAACCAGCGTATCCTTGACGACGGCAGCCTGGGCGTCCAATCCGCGCAACACGAAATACTGGCGTGCCACCTCGGTGGCCAGACCGAGGCGTTGTGCATCAAACAGCGCGGCACTGGCGTCGGCCTGCGCGCTCGCGCTTTCGAGCAAGCGCCGGTTGCGCCCCCACAAATCCAGGTCATAGGCGAGTTTGAAGCTGCCGCGGTAATCCTCGTTGGTGAGCTTCATAAAGGGGATCGTGGCCACATGGCCAGACGTGCGGTCGATACCTGCGGAGGCGGCCACATCCAAGCTGGGAAACAATCGGGCACGATCCACCCCGACCAAGGCGCGGGCGGTTTCCACGCGGGCTTTGGTGGCAGCCAGATCGTTGTTGGCAGCCAGCGAGCGCTCTACGAGTTGGTTGAGTTTGGCGTCGCCAAAAAGTTTCCACCAATCGTCTGGCAGAGGATTGGGGGGGGTGTCGCGGGTTTCCTTCCACTGGCTGCTGCCGCTGGCGGCGGGCAAAATAAAATCCGGGCCGAGTTGGCATGAGGCTAGCAACATGGCGGAGGGGAGCAGCAACAGGCGGTGGTTCATGGGGGACAAGGCGGTTGGCGTGTCTCGGGCGTCTGGGGGCGGTGATGGCGTGGCAATGCGTGCGGCATGGGCTGCACCAAACACCACCGCACCGCGTGGGATAGGGCCGCACCACGGCAAACTCAAGCCCAATCGCAGCCCAATCGCAGCCCAATCGCAGCGCCCTGAAAGCCCGGCCTTGCCGCTGCGTATCAGTCGGTCTATACATCACCGCAGGCGCACCGCAAAACCCTACTCATCCCACCTCCCCACCTTGATGACCTTTCCTTCCATACTCCGGAGCAAGCGCCTGCACGCATGCCTAGCTTTAAGTTGCACAGCGATAGTGGCCTCGGCCATGGCAGATGGGCTACCGGCCGCCAGCACCAATGAGGGACAGGCGCTGCACAACGCCATCACCGACCTAACCACCACCTATGGCAAGCGTTATCCCGGCGGCAAGGATTTTCTCGAGCGGCTCGACACGATGACCAGCCTGCCGCAACTGCCGCGCGAGGAATTTGAAAAACTCCGGCGCGAGGCGTTGCTAGCCAACCCGCTCGTCTGCGGCCAACCTCTGCTCTATGTGGTGCGCAGCCAATACCGCGGCGATCACCACAATACCGAGACGATGTTCCAAACCGGCGAGTGCAACACCGGCAGTTACCAACCCGGCGGCCCCCTCAAAACTATCGATCTGGCTCACAACGGCGACACCCGCGTGGTGACCGACCCGGGGCCGGAGGGCCGTTTGCGTGACCCCGACGTCCACTTCGATGGTAAGCGTATTCTGTTTTCGATGCGCAAAAACATCCGCGACAACTATCACCTCTACGAAATCAACGCAGACGGCAGCAGCCTCAAGCAACTCACCACCGCCGAGGGTGTATTTGACATCGACCCTCTCTATCTGCCGGACGACAACATCGTGTTCACCTCCTCACGCGAGCCCAAATACTGCATGTGCAACATCCACATCATGGGCAATCTCTTCCGGATGGCACCCGACGGTGCCAACATCCATCAGATCGGCAAGAGCACCCTGTTTGAAGGCCACGGCTCGCTGCTGCCCGATGGCCGCCTGATCTATTATCGCTGGGAATACATCGATCGCAACTTCGGCAACGCCCAAGGCCTCTGGACCGCCAACCCCGATGGCACCAACCACGCCGGCTACTACGGCAATAATAACCCGGCCGGCGGCGTTGTCCTCAATCCGCAGGCCATCCCC
>JBAXOP010000529.1:0-2890 GCA_037133195.1 Verrucomicrobiota bacterium
TCACCTATCTGAAGATTAATCACCTCAACTTCGGCGATATGCCAATTGGGAAACGCACCACGTTCGAGATTTATCGGGGCGATTATGCTGCCATCCGCAAGGCCGCCGGGGAGGATACCTATCTGGCCTACTGTGATTCCCGTCCTAGCAGGATAACGGTTGGCCTGATGGATGCGAGCCGCATTGGTGCCGATGCGAACCGCACCGCTCGCTCGATTGGCGGCACGAGTCAAGCCGACCTGCGGTTTGCGATGAGCGATGTGCTGCGATCCTATCACCTTCACGGTCGCTGGTTCGCGTTGGACAACGACACGTATTACATGGGCACCGACAGCCAGAACGTGAGCGAAATCGCCGGTAAATGGCCGCTGGTGCGCACCTGGATGAGCATGGTTGGTTTATCCTGCGGCACTGCCATCACGTCGGACCCGCTCTATCGGGAGAGTTTCAAGCCATACTGGCGCAATATGGAAGTGATGACGCCGCCGGCCAAGGAACGCAGCGAGGTGTTGGACATTGGGACTGCGCGGGAATGGCCTCGGTTGTTAGGACATGTGAAGCGCGCTTGGGGCGATGCGGCTGTTGCGTTGCTGTGGAATCCGGGTGTGACCGAGCAGGCGATCACGTTGGATTTTGTGCAAGCTGGTATGGATTCGCGGCATCGCTATGCGGTTTGGTCATTTTGGGATAACCGATTTCTGGGAGTGGCGCAAGGATCATGGACGACGCCGGGCCTGGAACCCATGGCATCGCAACAGCTATGTTTCACTGATTTGGATCTTGCGCCTGACAAGCCTGTGATCATCGGTTCGAACCTGCACATTTACTGCGGGGCGACCGAGATCGAGCGTGTGGCCAGTAAGCGCGGCTCCATGGCGATCGAGCTAACAGACGCAGGAGCGCGTGACGGAGATCTATTTATCTATAGCAGCTTGCCGTTGCTGTTGAAATCGGCCACGGGTTGCGCGGTCACCGGGGTGAGTCAGGCCGGTGAAAACGTGTGGCGAATCAGTCTGAGCGAGCGTCAACGCGGTGCGCCTCAACGATTGGATTTGACGGTGGTGCTACCGGTGACGAGGCAAGCGTGGTTCTGGGTTCTGATAGGTTTGTTGGTGGCGAGTTTGCTGTTTGCGGTATGGCGCTATTGGGTTGGGTTGAGGCTCCAGCGCGAGCACGCGCTGGAAATGGAGCGGGCCCGCATAGCCCGGGACATTCATGATGATCTGGGCACGAGCTTGACGAAAGTCTCGGTGATGGCCGACGCTGAAATCAGCCAGCAGGACGACTTGGAGGGCATGCGCAACCGCCTCGCCGCCATTCGTGCGGTGGCGCAGGAGATGACCCGCAGCATGGACGAGACGGTGTGGGCGATCAATCCGCGAAACGATACGTTAGAAAGCATGGTCCGTTACCTGGTGGACTATGCCGGCGAGTTCCTGCTATCGGCTGGCCTGAGGATGCGCCTGGACCTGCCGCAGCAAACACCTGCCTGGTTCCTGCCATCGGCATTGCGCCATGATATATTCTTGGCCTTCAAGGAAGCGCTCAACAACATCGTCAAACACGCCGCCGCTCGCGAAGTGCAGCTCACCCTCAGCGTCGAAGCACGCCAGTTACGGCTCATCATACACGATGACGGCTGCGGGCTGCCTGCCGATGCGCTGCCAGCCGCAGAGGCGGATGGCCTGCGCAACATGTACGAACGCATGACACAACTTGGCGGGGAGTGCCGGGTTTCCAGCAGGCCGGGGCAGGGGACTGATGTCGTGTTTGTGGTGCCTGTGCCACTCATTGCTAGAAAGAATACCTTATGAAAAATGATGCCAAAGCGGCCCGCATTCGCGTGGCGCTTGTTGAGGACGATGCCGAGTTGCGCCACCTATTCAAGGGCTGGATAGAGGCATCCGGGCACCTGGAATGGGTGGGTGAATTTGCCGATGCGGAGAGTGCGATGCGGGACTTACCTAACTGTGCCGTGGACGTGGTGATGGTGGACATCAATTTACCGGGCCGCAATGGCATTGAGTGTGTGCGTGTGCTCAAACCGCAGATGGAAGCGACGCAATTCATGATGGTGACGGTTTACAGTGACTCCGAACTCATTTTTGATGCGCTGGGTGCGGGTGCCGCCGGCTACCTCTTGAAACGTTCGACCCGCAACGAATTGCTGGCGGCCATTGCCGAGATTGCCAGCGGCGGTTCGCCGATGAGTGGCGGCATCGCCCGCATGATCACCCAGTCGTTCCGCCGCCAAGCACCCGTGGTGCCTGCCATGGATCACCTCGCCCCGCAAGAACAACGGGTTCTCGAATTGATGGCCCAGGGGTTCTCCCACAAGGAAATCGCCGCCGAGATGGGTGTCGCCAATACCACCGTCGGTACCTATGTGAGGCGCATTTACGATAAGTTTCACGTCTATACCCGCGCCCAGGCCATCGCCAAGTTCCAGGGACGCTAGACGGGCTGGGATAATGGATCGTGCCTGTGGAGGAGAGATCTCGGCTATGACGAGATGATCGCTGGCGTGCATGATCGACCGCGCGGCCCGTCGCAATGAGTTTGCGCTTTCATCCCGCCGTGCAGCGAACATCCAACGCCCAACGTCGAACAAAAGAGGCGAAAGGAACAGCCTGAAGGCGTTTTCTTTCTCTCTTGATTCTCTTCCGTTCGGCGTTGGATGTTCGGCGTTGGATGTTCGATGTTCGCGTTTCTGCAATGAATAGCCCCACCTCCGCGCAAGACTCTCTTCCATTCAAAATCCAAAATCCAAAATTAAAAATCTCTTCCTTCTCCTCCCCCCGGCCCCTGGTCCTTGTAGTTTTTTTAACGACATGACAGATTTCGGAATTTCGTTCACATTGACCTGTCGCTGAGCGCGAGCCACCGCTCG
>JBAXOP010000530.1:0-2879 GCA_037133195.1 Verrucomicrobiota bacterium
ATCTTGGACGGGACAGGCGCAGTTACCGGCACGGCTCCTACCAATACCGATTCGATCTACTTCGGCACCAACAATCTGACTCTGGGCAGCACGGCTTCCACGATCGGAATTGTTGGAACCGGCGTCACCATCAACAACATCGTCTTCGGCAACGGGCTGGGCAGCCAGGCGGTGACACTCGGCGCCACGAGCGCGCTCGGCACCATCACCTTAGCAGCCGCTTCCACCATCACGGTAAACAATACCTCCGACACTATCGGCGTGGTTCTCGCCGGGGCTGGCACCAGCATGACCAAGGCTGGCAGGGGCACACTCACACTCACGGGGGCGAATACCTACACCGGCACCACGACTATCAGCGGCGGCGGTTCGTTGACGGTCGGCAATGGCAGCAGCGGCAGCCTCATCGGCACGGCGTTGACCTTCAATGCCGGCGGGGGCACCCTCAACGTGGCCGAAGCCGCCAGCAGCACCCAGGGCATGGGGGCACTCACCTTCAGTGCGGGCGATGGCTCGGTCATCTCGACCGCCGCGTCGGGCGGTTCCACTGCCGCTCTGAGCTTTGCCTCACTGGCTGCACGGGTTGCCGGTGCCACCGAAAACTTCTCCCTGGCCACCAACACCACCGCCGGCCAGAACAAGATCGTCCTGACCAGTCCGACGAATGCCCCTGTGAATGGCAGCGGATCTAACAACCAGGGCGTTCTCTTCGGGGGGGCGGACTATGCCCGCTACGACACGACGGCAGGTTACTTTCGAGCGGTGACCTACGGCACGGATAACAATGCCTCCGCCCTGATAGGCACGGCGGCCATTTTGGGGATCAATGATGCCACCAAGGACGTCAAGATATCGGGGAATATCACCGCCCAAACCACCGCCTCGGTCAATACCCTTAACCTCGGCGCGAACAATTTCACCCTGCAGAACACGACCCAAATTCTTAGCGTTAACGGCATCCTTTCGGCCGGTGCATCCGCTGCTGCGCTCGCCACGGCCGGGAAAATCCAGTCCACCAGCAGCGGTGGAGAACTCGTCATTCGCGTGAATGGCTCCACCGACGCGCTGAACATCGCCCCGATCATCCAGAACAACGGTGCCCCAGCCAGCGCCCTGACCAAATCAGGCGCGGGCACCCTGACCCTTTCCAGCGCAAACACCTACACCGGCACCACGACGATCAACGCAGGCACCCTGGCCCTCAGCGGCGGCAGCGCCATTGTGGACACCGGGGCGGTGGTGCTGGCGAATGCGCCAGGATCCACCTTGCTGCTCAACGCCAACGAAACTATCGGTAGCCTTGCCGGCGGCGGTTTTTCCGGAGGCAATGTGAATGTCCAAGGCAACACACTCACCTTGGCCAATGCCAACAGTCTGACGTTTGGCGGCGCATTCAGCGGCACCAGCGGCGGTGGAGTGACCCTTACGAGCGGCACCTTGACGCTCAGCAACAAGAACAGTTTCGCCGGCACGATCACGCTCATGGGCACATCACAGTTGACATTAACCTATGGCAGCGATGGCACTGCCAACATCCCCAGCATCAGTTCCGGCGGCACCATCTCGATGGCGGGTGGCACGTCCTTGCTCTGGAATCCTACCGCACAGGTGGCGGCAGGAGTCGCGGTGGGCACGCAGGGCGGGTCTGTTTCGGTGGGGGATGTCGTCAGCAATCCGATCATCGTAAGCTCCGGCACAGCCGCCATAAAACAGGGATCGGCGGGTGGCAGATATGTCTTCAGCGGCGGTGTGACCGGTGGCACCAGCGGCACTCAAACCTTATCCATCATCCAGGGCTTCGGTGGCGGAAATGCCGAACGAACCACCTTCACGTTTTCTGGAATCATCCAGAACGGCAGCGGCGGCACCTTGGGGGTGAATGCTGACTTCAAGTCGGCCTCGGGCACCGGCCAAGGCGCTTTTATTTGCCTCAGTGGGCAGAACTCCTTTACCGGGCCGATTGCCGTAAGCAACAGCAAAGGTCTGATTTATGATGGTGGAATTTCCACATACCACGGTGCCTGGTTTGTGATTGGTGGTGAAATCACGTCTGTTTTCGGCGATAGAACCGTCACCCCGGGATCGGGCTACCTCGGTGGCGGCAATTTTTCGGGCACCATCTCGCTCGCCACCGGAACCATCCTCGACTATGCCAGCTCGCAAAACCAGACCTTGGGCGGTGTCATTTCTGGTACTGGAAATCTAGTCAAGGAAGGCAGCGGCACCCTGACCCTCTCTGCGGCTAACACCTACACCGGCAACACCACCGTCACCAGCGGTGGTATGCTGACCGTTGCTACCACTGGAGGCTTGAAATTCGTCGTGACGGACGCCACGGCCAACAAGGTCACCGGCACTGGATCCGCCACCATCAATGGTACTTTCACCATCGACACCTCGGCGGTGACCGTGACCACGGGATCCTGGACCCTGGTCGATGCCACTACCAAATCCTTTGGCGGCACCTTTAATCTAACAGGTTTCACCGGTTCCGCTCCCGTCTTCACCAAAGTGATTGGCAGCCAATCCTGGTCCTTCAATACGACCACCGGCGTGCTCACCCTGACCAGCCTGTTACCGAGCACCGCGTGTGCGATGCTCACATGCGACTTCGGCGTGCTGGGTCAGGCGGTGATTTCCGAAGCTAGCGGCATCGCGTCGCTGACCGTGTCGCCAAGCCAAGTGTTGACTGCGCTGGCACCCGTCTTCAGTGTTTCTCCCAAAGCGACCATCAGTCCCGCATCCGGCTCCACGCATGATTTCACCTCATCCGTCGTTTACCGCGTCACGGCTGAAAATGGCACTACCTACAAGGATTACACCGTTTCCGTGCAGTCGTATGCCGCCTGGGCCTATTCCGGATCTTTCTTTATCCTGAC
>JBAXOP010000531.1:0-2873 GCA_037133195.1 Verrucomicrobiota bacterium
GTCCGCATTTTTCCGGTCCAAGCTATGCCGGCCACCGCCACCATACCCATAGTCCCCCGCGCAGAGGATTTTTCCATCCGGCTGCAACGACATGCTGAACAAATTGGAATCCGAGATGTAGGTGGACCCGTCCGCGCTGAGGTTTGGATGCAGATTGAAGTCTGGATCGACATCCCCGGCCGAGGGCGCGGCACGGGTGACCACGACGGTGTAGGTGAGCGTCGTGATGCCATCCAGGGCGGTAACCCGAACGCTGAGGGTATTGATTCCGACGTTGAGAGGGAGGAATTCGCTGGCGCTGCCAGAGGTCGCGGCGTTGCCATTGACGGTGAGGGTGGCACCGCCCTGCACTGAGGTTGGAACCACCGTAATGCCGAACTGATTGAAGCCCACCGCCGCGGAATATGCGGTTGTGCCGGCGGAGAAAGGGGGACTCAGCACTGCGTCGCTGCTCAGGGCGAGGTTCGACAAGGCAGCGTCGTTGGGGGCACCGATCCCTTTGACCTCGAACTGGAAGAAATATCCATCGAAGTCATTTGTTGGAATGCCGACATGTGCCCAGCGGGCGTCCACTGCGGATGGGGCGAAAGACACTTGGAAAGTGGTGCTGCCACCGGCGGTGACCGGCGAGGTCGGCGGGGCGGTGACGGTGAAATCGGCAGGGTTCGCGCCGCTGATGGCGATGGGTCCCAGCACGAGGTCCGCGGTGCCGGTGTTCTGGATCGTGAACGAGCGGACCACGGTGCCGTCAGCGATGCGCTGGGTGCCAAAATCGGTGTGATCCGCCACATCCGGGATGGCATCGGCATTGACGATGTTCACACCATTGCCGCTAAGCGCGATTTTAGGCACGGCGAGTCCGCTGAACGATGCGATGGCTTCCACCAGTCCTCGGGAACCGGTGTAGTGACCGCTCACCGTGCGAGCACGGGCGCGAATCTGGCCACTGGCGGGCAGGTTTCGATAGGCGGCATTCGGGTCCGCGCTGCCGATGCGCTCCCAGCCGCCGGCGATGCGCGTGCCCGCGCCGAACGAGGTGTAGCTCACGCCGCCATCGGTGGACACCTCGAAGGTTGTTTCGAGTGTCTCCGGAGAACTGCCGCCGCGCAACCACTCGATGCGTTTGATGCTGGTGACGCCCAGGGTTTGAGTGGCGGCATCATTGTCCAGGCGTGCGACGTAGTTGTGCGGGAATCCTCCCACATTGAAAAAAAAGCCACCGATGATGATTTTGCCATCCGCCTGCAACGCCACGCTGCGAATCCAGTCACTCGCATTGGGATCAAAACCGCTATCCAAGGAGCCATCCGTATTTAGCCGGGCAATGCGGTTGCGCGTCACACCGCCCACGGTGGTGAAATTGCCGCCGATGACGAGCCTGCCATCCGCTTGCTGCACCATACTGCGCACCGAGCCCGCCGCATTGGGATCAAAGCCGGTGTCCAGGGAACCGTCCGCATTGAAGCGTGCGATGCGGTTGCGCGTCACGATCCCGCCGCCCACTGTGGTAAAATCGCCGCCCACGAGGATTTTGCCATCCGCTTGGATCGCCGTGCTGCGCACCGATCCGTTCGCATTGGGATTGAAGCCAGTGTCCAGCGTACCATTCGGGTTGAGGCGTGCGCTGTATTTGCGCGTCACTCCGTTGACTGTCCAGAACTCGCCGCCGATGACAATTTTGCCATCGGCCTGCAACTGGGTGTTACGAACCCAGTCGCTGATGGTCGGATTAAAACTGTTATCCAGCGTGCCGTCCGCATTCAAGCGCGCGATGCGGTTGTGGGTGACCCCGCTCACTGTGGTGAATTGGCCGCTGATGAGAATCTTGCCATTCGCCTGCACCATCAAGCCGCGCACATCCGCATTCGCGTTCGGGTTGAAACCGGTGTCCAGCGTGCCATCCGCATTGAGTCGCGCGATGCGGTTGCGTGCCACTCCGCCCACTGTGGTGAACGCACCCCCTATCAGGATCCTGCCATCCGGCTGCAGGGTGGCGCTGGCCACCTCACCATTCACCAGCGGATTAAAACCCGATTCAACATCTCCTGGCACCGCAAGGGCCGGATTAACCGTGCCGTGAATCAACGCGGCAATCAATAGCATCCGAAACATCGATTGCATGACAATAATTTCTGGTTGAATGAATCTGGAAAAATCGGGAGTTGCAAACCACGCCGCTACAGTTAGAGAGGCACATGTTCCATGTCAAGAATAAAGTATCCTGTTTTAGCTTATTAGATCGGATTGACCCGCTCGCGGAGGTACCGATAGTGAATTTCCGCAAACTCTCGTCCAACACCAGCAGCAGCCCCCCAGCATCGGCGAGGCCACACGCGTGGACCATTCGGAACGCGGCAGCACCCACTCCGTGTATTCCGTGGTTTAAAAAATTTTCTGACCACAAATTTACAAATCACTCATCCAGCAGTCCTACATGCTCGCCTACCGGAACGACTTCCGCTGGCTGGCGGTGATGAGATTTGTCGCCTCCGAACGCAGCTTTTCTCCTAAGCGGCAAGAAAAAGAAAAAAATGCAATTATTTCTCTCGACACGGGATTACAGCCATATTAAATGACCTTTTCACTCTGGAAAAGGGCTGGGCCGGAAATCCCCGATTCGGGCACACTGGGTTCTAATGAATGGAAAAAGTCACAAGCGCGATTTTCTAACAATCAAAAAAAGCGACCAACCCTTCTTATGAAAACTCAATGCCCGTCATCGCCGGATACCGCCGCGGCAATGAAATCCCGCTTTCTAGCGACACTGTTATTGCTGGTGATACCCGCATCGCTCCGTGCCGAGAGTCCGCTGGGTCAACCGTTGCTTGAGATCACCTCCGGTCTGCCGGGCAATCAGGTGCGTTTGAGTTGGC
>JBAXOP010000532.1:0-2871 GCA_037133195.1 Verrucomicrobiota bacterium
CTCCGGGCAGGATGCCCGGGCCACGTGGCGCGGGCATCCTGCCCGCCGCCTCTTCAAGCCATAGAGTTCTGAAACTCAGATTAATAATGGGTTTGCAGCGTCGGACGGATCCGTTTAAAGTCCGCTCCCCATGTCTGACCAGCCATTTCACTATCAAGATCCCTTTGCCCTCGGCCCCGATACCACCCAATACGAATTGCTCACCTCAGAACACGTGTCGCTCGGCGAGTTTGAGGGCAAACCGGTACTCAAAATCGCCCCGGAAGGCCTCACTTTGCTGGCGGCCGAAGCAATCAAGGCGATCAATTTCACGTTGCGGGCCTCACATCTGGCACAGGTGGCGGCGATTCTGGACGACGCGGAAGCATCGGAAAACGACCGGATGGTGGCGTTGATGATGCTCAAGAACGCCGAGATTGCGGCACACGGGATACTGCCATTTTGTCAGGATACGGGCACCGCCACCATTGTCGGCAAAAAAGGCGAACAAGTGTGGACCGGTTGCGATGACGCAGAAGCCCTGTCGCACGGGATCTATCAGACTTATACCCAGGAGAACCTGCGCTACTCGCAAACCGCCCCGCTGAGCATGTTTGAGGAGGTCAATACCAAGACCAACCTGCCCGCCCAAATCGACCTGTATGCCACCAGCGGCGCAGCCTACAAATTCCTGTTTGTGAGTAAAGGTGGTGGCTCGGCCAATAAGACATTTCTCTATCAGGAGACCAAGGCCCTGCTCAACCCGAAACGCTTCAAAGAATTCTGCATCGAAAAAATGCGCTCGCTGGGCACTGCCGCCTGCCCGCCCTATCATCTCGCGTTTGTCATCGGCGGCACCTCCGCGGAAACTTGCCTCAAAACCGTCAAGCTCGCTTCCACCCATTACTATGACGAATTGCCGACCTGCGGCAACGCGCACGGCCGGGCATTCCGCGACCTGGAACTTGAGCAGGAATTGTTAGCGGCAGCCCGCGAACTGGGCATCGGCGCACAATTTGGTGGCAAGTACTTCGCTCTGGACGTACGTGTCGTACGCTTGCCGCGCCACGGTGCGTCCTGCCCGGTGGGCCTCGGTGTGTCATGCTCGGCAGACCGCCAGGCGCTGGCAAAAATCACCAAGGACGGGATATTCCTAGAAAAACTCGAAAAGAATCCCGGTCGTTTTATTCCCGAACGTTTCCGTGATTGGAAATTCAAAGGCGTGCCAATCGACCTGGATCTCGGCATGGAGCAAACCCTGGCAACCCTCGCCAAGTACCCGGTGACCACCGCCCTTGCTCTAACGGGAACGATCATCGTCGCCCGCGATATTGCCCACGCCAAGCTCAAGGAAATCCTCGATACCACCGGCGAGTTGCCAGAGTATTTCCGCAAATACCCGGTCTATTACGCAGGCCCGGCCAAAACCCCCGCAGGCATGCCATCGGGTTCCTTTGGCCCCACTACTGCCGGGCGCATGGATAGTTATGTCGAGCAGTTCCAAGCTCATGGTGGCTCGCTGGTGATGTTGGCTAAAGGCAACCGCTCGCCTCAAGTGACCGCCGCTTGCCAGCATCACGGCGGCTTCTATCTGGGCTCCGCCGGCGGACCCGCCGCTCTGTTAGCCCAAGATCACATCAAGAGCCAGGAAGTTGTCGCGTTCCCTGAACTCGGCATGGAGGCCGTCTGGAAAATCACTGTCGAAAATTTTCCGGCGTTCATTCTCGTCGATAACAAAGGCAATGATTTTTTCACCTCCCTGAGTTCCTGCCCGGTGTGCCATTGATCCAAATGTGGAATTCGGAGAGATCCATACCGTCCATTTTTACCACAGATTATTCGGATGCCCCAAATCATCCATTTGCCCGATGTCATCGATTACGCGGACGCGCTGCGCCTCCAAGAGTTGGCCGTAGAGGCGCTTGTGGACGGTAGCGGCAGTGATTTGATATATTTGTTAGAACATCGGTCGGTGTACACCATAGGCCGTCTGCGTGACCAATCGTCGCTGCGTGAAGCCGCCAGCTTGCCCCATCCCGTGTATGAAACCAACCGCGGCGGCCAGGCTACCTATCACGGGCCGGGCCAACTTGTCGGCTATCCGATCCTTGATCTAACACAGCGTGGCCGCGATCTCCACGCGCATCTTCGCGGCATCGAAGACGCGTTGATCCGCGCCTGCGCCACCTGTGGTGTGAACGCCGGTCGCCGGGAAAACTTAACGGGTGTCTGGGTGGCCAACCGCAAGCTTGCCTCTATCGGGGTGGGGGTTCGCAAGTGGGTGTCGATGCACGGGTTTGCCCTCAACGTAACTCATGAATGCTTGTCGGCGTTTGCTGCCATCACCCCATGCGGATTGGACGGGGTGGCTATGACTTGCCTGGAAGCTGAGGCTGGACACCCGGTGAGCATGGCAGAGGCGGTGGCGGCGCTCACCAAGGAATTGCGGCTGTTGTAGTTTCCCGAGTGACTCATCGTTCCACAACCAGCCCGCCGGGGCATGCGCGTCACGTTAAGGGGCGATACTGGATGGTTGTGTCGGCTTCAAGGAGTGGGGGCGTCTTGCCCAATGCTGGCAGGCATTGTCAATGCAGTGGCAGGAATGAAGAAGAGGCGGCGGGCAGGATGCCCGCACCACTGTGGCCCGGGCATCCTGCCCGGAGCTTTCTGTAACGAAATCATGCGCTAACCTGACAGTATTGGGCGCGACGCCCAATGCTGGCAGGTTTGTCAATGCAGTGGCAGGAATGAAGAAGAGGCGGCGGGCAGGATGCCCGCACCACTGTGGCCCGGGCATCCTGCCCGGAGCTTTCTGTAACGAAATCATGCGCTAACCCGACAGTATTGGGCGCGACGCCCAATGCTGGCAGGTTTGTCAATGCAGTGGCAGGA
>JBAXOP010000533.1:0-2844 GCA_037133195.1 Verrucomicrobiota bacterium
AACTCGAGGGGTTCGTAGGTGGTGATTTCCCAGCGCGGGGTGATGCGCACCATGTCGTGATCGTGAAGTTCTCCTTCGATGACGTATCGGCGGTAGCGCTTTTCGAGCTTAGTGACGAAATCCGCCTCTTTGTCATCGAGTTCGCGGTCGAGTTTCTCCTCGATGATGTCGAGGATAGGGGTGTCGTCAAATTCGTTAGGAGACTCCGGCAGATCTTCGCCGCGGTGCATGCGCTCCATCATGGTGGCATATTGGCAGGTGCCAGAGACGGTATCGTCTTCGGCGGTGCACGAGCCGAACCATCGGTTGCCCTGCAGGCGCAGGCTGGTGCGATGGGTGCCGCTCTCATCCTCGACGCGGCCCTGGATGAAGAGGTGATTGCCGAAAATCTGGGTCACGCCACCATCTTTTTGGAGCATTTCGCCGCGTTTGCGGGCTTCAACCGGGAAGCTGTTGAGGAAATTGAGAGTGGCTCGGTCTGGATTCATCGCTGGAGGAGGTGGGAGTGACGCTCCGCACTCAGCGCATAGGCTGCGATGATTTTGATGCACGGGGCGGAGGCCACCCTATACTCGTGAAATCAAACCAAGCAACCAAAAACCTTGGCTCTGACGCAAGGATTGTGCCAATTTATCATGAAAATCAGGCAAAAGTGCAAAGATATATGCCAAAAACTAGAGATTTCGCTACTTTTTTCCTAGGTTGGTGGTTTTATCCGGTCGTGCCATGTAATCGTTCATTTCTTCTGGTTGTCGGGTTTTGTTTGACGGCGATGGTGGGCTACTGGCTGGCTCGCAGCGCGGAGCCGGTGAGACCCGGCGCGGCGGTGGTGGCTGGGCCGCCAGTGGCTAGCGGGGGGGAGCCGGAGGTGGCGGTGGCGTTTCGGCATGGGGATCGGGCGGGTTTTCGGAGTGACGACGAGGCGCTCAAGGCGGGTGGGTTACCGGGGCAGCGTGGGTTGGTGTTCAAGGATAAGGAGGCGCTGGAGCGGTTTTTGGCGAAGGCGGCGGGGCGCTTGCGCATTCTCGGGCGCATTGATGCGCTCAATGCGCTGCAAGTGGGCTTTCTCAATCCTGACGTACTGGCCGGGTTGCTGGACGGGACGGAGGAGCAATCGATGATTTTTCCGGCATATGTGCCCAATCCCAAGCCCGCGATCACCCAGAACGGAATGGTGGGGGTGGGCGATCAGTTGTTGAGCGTGCTGGGCATCACCAGCGACAACTCGAATTGGGGCAAAGGCGTTTTGGTGGCCGTACTGGATACCGGCGTGAGTCCCAACTCCGCCTTTGGCAGTACTATCACCTCGCTCAATCTGGTCCCCTTGCCAGCCGATCTGGCGGATTGGAATGGCCACGGCACCGCCGTGGCATCACTGATTATCGGCAAAGATGCACTCACCCCCGGGGTGGCTCCGGGGGCGGATATTCTCTCCGTGCGCATTGCCGACGACCTCGGCCAGTCTAATACCATGCTCATCGCCAAGGGCATCGTCGCCGCAGTGGATGCAGGCGCCAACCCCATCAATATCTCGCTGGGTGGCAGCGGCGACAGCCCCATCATGCGCAATGCCATCGACTATGCCAACAAAGCTGGCGTAGTCATCGTCGCGTCCGCCGGTAATGACGGGCTCGGGCAGTTGGCCTTTCCGGCTGGCAACGCGGGCGTCATCGCCGTCGGCGCGGTGGATGCAATGGGTACCGCGATGGCCTTTTCCAATAACGGCAAGACGTTGGCCGCCGCAGCACCCGGGTATATAATCAACGCCGCCTGGACCGGCGACCAGGCGGTGGGCTTTACCGGCACCTCGGCCAGTGCCCCGATCATGACCGGGGCAATTGCCGCGGCTATGACTAGCGGTGGTCAAAAACTCCTCAACGCCGGGGATGCGGCAAATCTGGTGCTCGCCCACCTCGACGACGTCGGCGCGCCCGGCGCGGATGCCGCCACCGGCGGAGGCACAGTGGACGTGGGGCGGGTGATGCAAGCTAACACGCCGGGCATTTATGATGCGGCGGTGGCTTCCAATTTTGTGATACCGCCGAGTGCGGAGGTTCCCTATCCGCAGTTGCAGGTGGTCATTCAGAATCGCGGTACCGAGATGCTGGTCAATGCGGCGGTGCAGGTGAACTCGCCGGCGGGCACGGTCCCGCTCAATATCACCACTTTGATGCCAAACGCCATTCAGACATTCACCTTGCCGCTACCTATCGCGAACTGGAACGCAGCCGTCCCCCTCCAATTCGACTCTTCAGTGCGGCTTGGCGGCGGCCAAACCGATTCCATCCCGTCCAACAACAGGCGCGTTGATAGCTACGTCCAGCCGGCCAATTGAGGCTACGCATGGGCTATATTGCGGCGGCCTGTGAGCGTCGCTGTGCATGCACCGCGCGGGACCAGAGACGGTCATGGACCGCCTCTGCAAAGTCCGAAATGAATTTAGAATAATTCTTGCTATTGGTATTTTCGTGGGTAGTTTCCCGCCGCCATGCAAGTGAAATCCGTATCCAAGAGAGCCAGCGCCAGGGTTGTCGAGGATGCGTCTGCGCTGCGCATGACGCGGCAGCGGCAAGAAATTTACCGGGTGTTGCTGGCGCGGCGGGATCACCCGACGGCCAACGACGTGTTCATGCGGGTGAAAGGCGGGCTGCCGCATATTTCGCTGGCGACCGTCTATAATTGCCTGGAGGCACTGGTGGGACACCGCTTGGTGCGGCAAGTGAATTTCGAGCGCGAACCGTCGCGCTATTGCCCCAACCTCGAGGAGCACGGCCATTTTCACGACCAGCACACCGGGGTGATCCATGATGTGAAATTCAAACCCGGTATTCAACTTGCCGATGT
>JBAXOP010000534.1:0-2841 GCA_037133195.1 Verrucomicrobiota bacterium
GCTATCCTGAGAAATGGCTGTAATAATGTTACCATGCGAGGACTGACCCCACCGATGTTACCATGCGAGGACTGACCCCACCGACTGATGGATTCATATTTCAGTGGCTCTCAGTGTAATCAGGACTTTATGCAGGCAAGCGTTTCCAGTAGCCGAGGCGGCCGGGGTTCCAGGTGCAAACGACGATGTCGCCGTTAGGCAGCCAGATGGCATCATGCGGATGGACAAAACCTTGCGGGCCTAACAACTTGCCAACTTCGATCACCGACACCGCCTGGTTATCCTTGTCGAGGATGACGAGCGGGCCGTTGAGGTCCGGGACAAGGACGAGGTCGCCTAGGAAGTCGGCGTTGCAGGGGGCCTGGCTGGCGGCGAGTTCCAGGCTGTTTTGATAGGCGCCGTTGACCGAGTAGTACTCGATGCGCTTGTTGCCGCGATCCGTCACTAACAAGAGGTTGCGGCGCGGGTCGTAGGTAATACCGTGAGGACAATTGAACTCGCCGTGACTCGTGCCGAGGCCGCCCCAGGATTTTCCGGCATAGACACCGTCGCTCGTATTGAGGGCGTGGAGCATGCTGCTGCCATAGCCATCGGCCACCAACAGATGCTTGCCGTCGGGCGTGACGATGGTCTCGGTGGGTTTGTAGTTGCCCATCGCCGGTGGCCACTTTTGGGTCCAGACGATCTCGCCATCGAGGGTGGTTTTGAAGATGGTGGCGGCGTTGTTAGCATGATAGAGATATTCCTTGCCATCGGCGTCGGCGTGAATATTGAGGCCGTGGGGCACGCCAAAAGCCAGTGTGTTATCGTTGCCAAGGAGTTGTGGCTGGGTGCCGTCGGGGGCGAAGCGCAGCAAGCAGCGCGTGGCGGCTTCGACTTTCTCCGGTTCGTAGGTGAAGTAAATGTTGCCCTTGGCATCATGGCACAGGCCGTGGCCGTTGCGCATCTTCACCTCCGGCGGCAGTACGAGCCGCTCCGGCAAATATTGGTAGCGGTATGCGCCGGAACCGCTGATAACCGGATCGGCGGCGGGCGGCGGCGCGGATCCGGTAGGGCTATCGGCTGCGGCAAGCTTGAACGCACCGGCGGCTAATGTGGTGCCGCTGATGAGGAAGTTGCGACGATTCATGACTGTTAGGGATTGGAGATCAATTGTAGCTCGGCGCCTTGTGCTGGGAGAAATAGCCATCGCCGACATACATGGAACCGGCGTAATCATCCAGTGGGCCGGCATCCGGAGAGAGTGCGATAGTGACGGAGGTGTCTTCAGGCTGTGAGGAGGCGATGGTGACCGGGGTGCCAACCTTCACCAGGCGGAAGAACTTGGGGGCGAGGTTTTCATGCATGCGGATGCAGCCGTGGGTGCAGGGCTGGTGCTTGACCCAGCCCGTATGGAACCCGTAATTGGGCTTGAACTCACACCAGTAGGGCATCGGCGTGCCTTTGAACGCCCATCCAGCGGGTTTTTTAGCTAGGTACGTTTGCGTCACTTGATTGCCGTTATATGCGTAACCGTGGGTCGCCGCGCGGTGTTTCGCTTCCTTATTGAAAAGGGTGAATGAACCGGTGGGCGTGGCGGTTATTGTCCCGGGCACGCCGACGGATACGGGCATCGCCAGCAACATGGTGGAACCTTCCATCACGTACACCCGTTGTTTGCTCAGCGACACTTTGACCCGCACGTTGTTTGGGTTGGTCGGCAGTTTGGTCGGCAGGTCGTAGGCTTGATAAGCGGCAAGACTGGCACCGCCGGGTTGGAGGTTGCACGAGGACAGGAGGGCCGCCAAGGCTGCGGCGGCGAGGACGAGGGATGGTTTGATGCTCATGGTGGGTAGGGCTGGCGCAAAAGTAGCGAGTCAGCGGCTAAGCGCAAGCCACTTGTGAGCCCAGCGAGTCATCAATGTAGCCGTTCCCAACCATCGACCCGGTTGTTGACGAACCAGACACTGGCCCGGCGGTAGGGGACGAAAGCCAACTCGGGTGCGAATCCGTAGTCATAGGCGGCGTACGGGGTGGAGTAATGGCCACGGTGGCCGTGGTGGCCGAAATCCCCGTAACCGTACACGCCGTAGAAGCGCTCGGAATACACGGCATGCGCCCCCGTGTAATCCCAGCGCATTGATGCCTTGTCCTGGTGGTAGCCTTCATAACTCATCGCCGGGGGCCCCCATGCTAGGAACACTGCGTCCCGCGACATGCCCTTGGCTAGCTCGCCGCGCTCAACTAAAGTACGCTCGCTGGGACTCAGCGCGGCGTAAAGCTCTGGGTGTTTTTCAATCCGCGTCTGCGGCGTGATCGGTACACAGGACGTCGCCACCAATCCCACCATGAGCAAAATCACTAGCTTCTTCATGCGCTGATTTTATGCATTCTTGCCTGCCGTTGCAATGCGCGAAAAATTTTTTTCCAAAAGAATTGAAACGGGGGCTTGCCAAGTGCAAAGTGCTCGCCTCATTCTTGCCTCGAACCGCCGAACCGAAACAACACATGTCAGAACTGCTAGACGATGATGATCTCACCTCCGCATTGAAAAAATGCCCTGAGTGGGAGTATGAAAAAAAAGCCATCACCCGGACTTTTGAGTTCGAGGAATTCATGGATGCCATCGATTTTGTCAACAATCTCGCGGAGATTGCAGATGAGGCCCAGCATTTTCCCGATATTCTCGTCCGCCACACCAAGGTGACGGTGACTTTGACCACCCATGACGAGGGCGGTGTGACCAACCATGATATAGAATTGGCCCAGCGAGTGGACTACCTCTACGATTGAGCCGAGTCCGCGCGTGGGCGATGCGGGCAGCATGCCCGCATCACGTGGACCGGGCATGCTGCCCATGGG
>JBAXOP010000535.1:0-2837 GCA_037133195.1 Verrucomicrobiota bacterium
CGTCGCAGCCAATGACAAGGCATGCGCAGCGACGGTCACAGACCGCCGCTACAACCCATCCCAGATGCTTGATGGGTCTTGCGGGCAGGCCGTGCCGCTCAGCCGGGCTTTTTCACGCTGGGGAAACGCAAGCCGATGACATCGCCGCTGGCGAGGGCCATTTCCTCGACTTGGTCGCGGCTGGCCCAGACTTCCAGTTCGCCGCGGCGTCCGTGTTCGGGCACCACACTGACGCGGGCGAACGGACCAGCAACAAACAAATGACTGACCCGCCCGGTGACGTCCACACCTTCCTCCGCGGCAAAACGCAATTCAATCTCGTGCGGCCGAATGTAGCGGCCGTCGGGCAGCTTGTTGACCTCGCCAAGGAACTCGTAAACGAATGAAGTACTAGGCTCGTCGTAAATATCCTGCGGCGTGCCGATCTGCTCGATGCGGGCATTGCGCATCACCACCACCTGGTCGGCAAGTTCCAGGGCTTCCTCCTGGTCGTGGGTGACAAACAAGGTGGTGAGATTGATTTCGTCGTGGAACAGGCGCAACCAGCGCCGCAGTTCCTTGCGCACCTGGGCATCCAGCGCCCCGAATGGCTCATCTAGCAATAATACCTTGGGCCGGATGGCCAGGGCACGGGCGAGGGCGACGCGCTGGCGTTGGCCGCCGGAGAGTTCGTGCGGACGGCGCTTGTCCAAGCCTTCGAGTCTAACCAATTTGAGCAATTCGCCGACCCGCTCGCGGATCTCGGCTCGCGTGGGCCGCCGCGCCTGCGGCATCACATCCAGACCGAAGGCGATGTTTTGCGCGATGGTCATGTGGGTGAACAACGCGTAATGCTGGAATACGAAACCCACGCCGCGCTTGCCCGCCGTCACATCACTCACGTCGTTGCCGTGAAACAGGATGCGCCCGCTGCCGGAGTCCGCCATTTCCAACCCCGCGACAATGCGCAGCAAGGTGGTCTTGCCTGAACCCGACGGGCCTAGCAAAGCAGTCAACGACCCGTCCGGCACTTCCAGGGAAATGTTGTCGAGCGCGGTGTAAGTGCCGAATGTCTTGTGGATGGATTGAATGGAAATTGACATGAGCTTAGATGTGGCGACTGGCGCGTTGGTGGGTGATTTGCTCGACGGCCGTCTTGAGGCCGAGGGTGAGCAGCGCGAGCAAGCCCAGGAGGGTGGCGCAGGCGAAGGCGGCGCTGAATTGGTATTCGTTATAGAGCACCTCGATGTGCAGGGGCAGGGTGTTGGTTTTGCCGCGGATATGGCCGGATACCACCGACACGGCACCGAATTCGCCCATGGCGCGGGCATTGCACAACAGCACGCCGTAGAGGAGGCCCCACTTGATGTTAGGCAAGGTAATGCGGCGGAACATCTGCCAACCGCTGGCACCGAGGGTGACGGCGGCGAGTTCCTGATCGCTACCTTGCGCCTCCATCAGCGGAATCAACTCGCGTGCGACAAACGGAAAGGTCACAAACACGGTGGCCAAAATGATACCCGGCAGTTCGAAGATGATTCGGATATCATGCTCCGCCAGCCACGGGCCGAACCAGCCCTTGGCCCCGAATAACAACACCCACACCAAACCCGCGATGACCGGCGAGACGGCAAACGGCAGGTCGATGAGTGAGAGCAGCAACGCCCGGCCGCGGAATTGGTGCTTGGTCACCGCCCATGCGGCGGCCACGCCGAACACGGTGTTGAGCGGCACCGATACCGCGGCGGCGGTTAGAGTGAGGCGCACCGCCGAGAGCGCGGCCGGCGAGTGCAGCGCAGCGAAGAACACATCGACCCCTCGACGAAATGCCTCCACAAACACGGCGAGTAGCGGCAACAATAAAAACATGCTCAGCGCCAGCAGCGCGAGGCCAATGAGCAGCCAGCGCACGGGTGCGGATTCGGTGGTGACGGGGCGGTGGTGCATGGTCTAACGCTTGTGCCAATTGAGTTGGCGTTGCAGCAAATTGATGAGGAACAACAGGGCGAAGGAAACAATCAACATGCCGGCGGCGATCACTGCTGCTTCGCGGTATTTGTATTGCTCAAGTTGGGAAACGATGAGCAAGGGCAGGATTTCGGTTTTCATCGGCAGGTTACCGGAAATGAAGATGACCGAGCCGTATTCGCCGATGGCCCGCGCAAAGGCCAGCGTGAACCCGGTGATGAGAGCCGGCAGCAAGGCCGGTAAAATCACCCGCCAAAAAACCGTCCAGCGCCCGGCACCCAGGGTTGCCGCCGCCTCCTCCAATTCCGGGCCCAAGTCTTCCATCACGGGTTGCACTGTGCGCACCACAAACGGAAACCCTATGAAAGTCAGCGCTATGAACACCCCGAACGGACTGTACGCACCTTCAATCCCCCACCCTGCCAAGTAACTCCCAATCCAACCGTTGGGCGCGTATATGGATGTCAGCGTGATGCCCGCCACCGCCGTTGGCAACGCAAACGGCAAGTCCACCATCGCATCAAGCACGCGCCGACCCGGAAACCGGTACCGCACCAGTACCCACGTGACTAACAAGCCGACCACCACGCTCACAACCGCCGCCGCAGCACTGGCTCCGAAGGTAAGTTTGGCGGCAGCCAACACCCGCGGTGCGGAGAGGATGCGCCACCACTCAGCCGGTCCGAGCCCACCGGCCTTGATAAACAAAGCGGCGAGCGGAATGAGGATGATGAGGCTCAGATAGGTGATGGTAAATCCCAGGGACAAGCCAAAGCCGGGGATGACGCGGTGTTTGCTCATGAAGAAGAAAATCCTAAATCTTAAATACTAAATTCTAAACGGAGGAAGAGCCAAGATGGAAGAGTTATTGGTTATTGGTTATTGGTTAT
>JBAXOP010000536.1:0-2833 GCA_037133195.1 Verrucomicrobiota bacterium
TCAATCGACCGGCGACCAGCGCCGTGGCCCGATTTAACGAGATACGCGGCCTTAATCAGAAGGTCCAGGAACACTTTGCTGCTGACAAGGATGTCGGTCGCACTCAAGGTGCCAAGTTCCGGCTTCTCGCGCTTTACAAGGACTTGGCGTTGGTTTTTGCGAACCTCTGCCGAGGCAGTCTGGGACTAACCGACAAGCTTCAGGCCTGGGTTCGAAGTAATTTCGAGTTTTTCTGCGTCATGCCAATGGATCATGTCGCACCGGTCCGGTCAGGCACTCCGGGGATACGACGCTCCTATACGGGGCAATTCCAGTCCCATCGGAATTACCCTTATCTTTTCTGGGCCAAACAGGAGGACGCTTCGGTGCTTGTGGATATCGGGCCACTGCTGGCAATAGTGGGACTGGCACTAGACCTGGGAGGTAAGGACCGCTCCCACGGGTGGTTAACGCACAAGATTTCGCAAACCAACGAGATGGCGGCGGCGCTGCTGTTTCGCAGTGGAGCCGATGTCGGTTTTCCGCTCGAGACCTTGGCACTTGATTTCGCCCGCACCGGGGATCTCGGGTTGATTCTGGACCGGTTGGATTCGAGGTTGATGGTCCGTTGCATTATCGAATCCCAGGGAGGTGACCAGGCATTGCGCACCTGGTGCGAAGAACTGGCGACCGCCGTCAAGCTGCAATGGCTTGCAGCCTTCGCGCCGGACGATTCTGACTATCTTGCGAAATTCGATAGTTTGGATTCCTTGTTCGACTTCTTCAAGGACCATGCCGGCCTTGCTGCTGCCGCACTGGATTGTTGCCGCGAAAGCCTCAGAGCCCGCCCTGCTGATGGCGGATGCCCGGTTGCCACGCGGTTCCGGATTTTTTTCCGCCACGAAATGATTTGGGAGGTGTTCAGGCTCCGCCGGCCGAAGGGATCAAGCCGACAAACCCGCTTCACTCCGTTTGTGGAATCGGCACACGGGCGCGAGTCCGTTGCGGACCAAGCTGCCCTTGGTAACGAATGCGAGGTCCTATCCAACAAACTCGCAGAAATCGTCGTCAAAAAGCCGATCTTTATGCCAGATGCCTTGGTGCTTGCGCGCAAGTTGCGGACATTGGACCCGCAGGAAGCCCGGAGCATGGCGGAGCACCTGCGCAGCATGGCGAAGCACCTGAGCGGCATTGAGGTGGACCTGAGCGATATTGAGGATGACCTGAGCGACACTGAGGATGACCTGGATGAGAATGGCGGAGACGAGTCGGATGCAAGATGCTACAGGTCGTTGTGCCATGTCTTGCTAGGCGGTTAACCCGTCGGCGGCCAAAACGGGAGGATCAATATGGCCCGAATAATATGCCATGAGCATCGTGACAGACGTTCCCATTTCCTGCGCCAAGGTTTTCAGGTTCCACCCCTCGGCGATCCGCTGGGTAGCGAAGGTGTGACGAAAATGCTGAGTGGTCCACTTCAATTTGGCGGCCTGGTTCAACATTCGCAGGCTCGTGCCGAAAGCGTCGGTAGTCATGCGCAGCCCCGTGGGAGATTGAAAAATCCAGTCGGTCGCCGATCCACGATTCGAGTCGAGATACTGACGGATCAAGGAACGGAGGATGTTCCGCGCCGTGACCGTCCGCTCGCCCGTTTTGAGGCCCGTGCCCACATTGTTTATGATCTCGGGCAGAATCAGCCGGATCTTTCCCTCAACCTCGAGATCACATCGCCTTAGGGCTAGAATCTCATGAAGTCGGAAGCCTCCTTCCAACATCAGTTGGCAGCCGAAGAGCACCAGGGGATCCGCAGCGACGGCGGCATATTGGGCGGTGACCTCGGTATCGGTCAAAACGATGATTGGTTTGTCACGCCCATTGAAGGACGGCAGGTCGTCGGCGGGATTGGGAGCGTAAGGATTCGGTGGTTGATAGATTCCACTCTTGAGTGCGCAATCGAAGAGACCGTGAAAGAGTTCGCGATAATGGCGCTTGCTGGAGCGCCCGTAATTTTTTGCCAGCAGAAAGGTCGTAATGAGACCCGGTGTGAGGTCAGACAGGCATTTGGGTTTGATATCTTCGAGGGGGAGCACCTCGTGCTTCCTTGCGTGGGCGAGTTTTTCGGGCGGGCGGGGATCGAGGGAGTCGATCAGTGCGGACCCGAAGAATTGACGCAATCTGGAGATTTTGTCCGCCGTGGCCTGGGGCACGTTCGAGACCGCGCTGAGAACCAGATACGCCCGGATGGCGTCCGGGATCGATCCGCCTTTGCCGGGAGCCGGTGAAGGGACGGCCGCGGCTTGAACGGGTGCCGGCTGGGCGGAGCTTGGTGCCTCCCGTTCAACCCTGACTGTCATGCACCCGAAAGAGGCGAGGATCTTCTCGGGAACCGGCACATCCGCGAGCTTTTCCAACTCGCAGAGGATTTCCACCTTGCGGGTGATTTTCTCGGCAAGCGCCGGATCGTCGGTTCCCAGGCTAGCGCGGACCAGCTTCGCCCCCGGGCGGGGGTAGCAGGCCACTGAGAATTGCTGGCTGTCGGGTCTCTTGTAAAATGTCGCCATGGTCGGGTGTTGGTTCCGGCAAACACCAACACTGGCGAAATTGTGAAAAACTCCCGCCCTGGGAGGGACGGGAAATGGCGGAACCCGGTGGAACAACGTCCCCACGGTGGGATTGCTTGTTCACGGTTTCCGGCCACTTTTGTTCACGGTGGCAGAATCGCCCCTTCCGGAAAACCCGTAAAAATTCCACTCAACATACTGGCGTTGAAGTGGTTGCGGGAGTAGGATTTGAACCTACGACCTTCAGGTTATGAGCCTGACGAGCTACCTGGCTGCTCCATCCCGCGATTGGA
>JBAXOP010000537.1:0-2823 GCA_037133195.1 Verrucomicrobiota bacterium
TCAGGTTAGCGCTTGCTTTCGTTACAGAAGGCTCCGGGCAGGATGCCCGGGCCACAGGTGGCGCGGGCATTCTGCCCGCCGCCTCTTCTTCATTCCTGCCACTGCATTGACAAAACTGACCGCATTGGGTCAGATTGGCTTGCGCCGGTGAGTTCAGGCTGACTTCGGCCTGAGGGGCTTGGGATGGACGCGTTCGTAGGGGCTTTCGCCTGCTGCCAGACGGAACAAGCGCTCGGCCCGGGTGCGCACGGCCTGCCGAACGAAATAACCGGCGTACACCGTGGTCACTGCCAGCAAGGTGATTTTTTCGAGATGTTTCATAGGATATGATGGCTGAGATTGCACCCCCTTGCACTCCTTTCATGAAATAATAAGCAAGGCAAGCGCCAAGAGGCACTTACAAAGTAGAAAATGCATAGCCCAGCGCAAGCCTAAAATTTGCGAACTTTGCCGTAGCTAGGTCCTCACATCCCGATCATGCGGCGCAATTCCCGAACGCTATCCTCGTCGAGGAGTCGCAGCGCGGATTCCACTGGGAGATCGGCGGCGATAATTTCCTGCGCGGCTGTAAGGGCGGAGTACTCGCTATGGCGGAATTCCAGCACCCGGGTGTCGGAATCCCACAGAGTCCAGGCTGCACGTAGATCGCCATCGCGGGGCTGGCCCACCGAACCGACCATCACCGCGCAGACGGTGCCCTCTGGCAGATGCACGCGGGTGGGGCTGAGCCATTCCGGTGGCACCGCCGCTGTAGGTTCAAAAAAAATCTCCTGGCGGTGAGTGTGACCGAAAAATCCGATCCCGCGTGCCGACTCGCGCAAGCGCGCCAAGGTCGGCATGGCGTCGCCGAGTGAGCGCAGATAGGGCCATTCCTCCAAGTTGTGTAAGGCGGCATGAGCGAGCACGCCGCCGGGGATTGCCAACTCGCGCGGCAACGAGCGCAACCAAGCGGCATTGTTGTCGTTCAAGGTGCGGGCGGCGTCGGCCACCCCGGCCCAGACCGGGTTTTTGCGCCAATCCCGGTTAGCAGGCAACACGGTCGGATCCTCGCGCAGACAATTGGTATAATAATCATGGTTGCCCATCACGCAGGTGCTACTCACTTTCCGCAGCCTGCTCACGCAGGCATTGGAACTCGCGCCATAGCCCACCGTGTCGCCGCCGCAAACAATCCGGCTTACCTTGCTCATGGCCGCTTCCCGCAGCACTGCCTTGAGCGCCGGTTCATTGGCGTGTATGTCTGATAGAATGACGATTTTCGGCATCGCGATGACTGCCCAGCTTAGGCCAAGGCTTGGTCGATGTCATCGAGGATGTCGTCGATGTGTTCGATGCCCACCGAGAGGCGGATGAGATCTGGGGTGATACCGGCGGCGTGTTGCTGGGCCTCGTTGAGCTGGGAATGGGTGGTGGAGGCGCTATGAATAGCCAGGCTCTTGGCGTCGCCGACATTGGCGAGGTGCTTGAAGATACGCAGGCTTTCGATGAATTTCTTACCGGCGTCCATGCCGTCTTGGATGCCGAAAACGACCATGCCGCCGCCTTTACCGCCGAGGTATTTTTGGTTAAGGGCGAATTGTGAATCGTTGGGCAGGCCTGGGTAGCGCACCCAGGAGACTTTTGGGTGACCCATGAGGTGATTGGCGACTGCGAGGGCGTTTTGGGTGTGGCGCTCCATGCGCAGTGCGAGCGTCTCGATGCCTTGAAGCAGGAACCACGAATTGTCTGGTGCGATCGCCGCGCCAAGGTTGCGCAGCGGCACTGTGCGGGCCCGCAAAATAAACGCCAACGGGGCCAGCGCGGCTGGCAGGTCGTGCCCCCAACGCATGCCGTGATATCCGTTGTCGGGCTGGTCGTAGAGCGGATGCTTGCCCGCCGCCCAATTGAATTTTCCGCTATCGACGATGATGCCGCCGATGCCGGCACCATGTCCGCCGAACCATTTTGTCAGAGAATGGACGACAATGTCGGCACCGAAGTCGATCGGGCGGGTCAGATAGGGAGTCGAGAACGTGGCATCAACAATGAGCGGCAAGCCGTGTGCATGGGCGATGGTGGAGATTTTTTCCAGATCGGCCACTTCGAGGGTGGGATTAGACACCGTTTCGGTGAACAGGGCGCGGGTGTTAGAATCGATCGCCTTGGCGAAATTTTCCGGATCATTGGAATCGACGAAGCGCACCTCGATGCCAAGGTCCGGCAAGATATCCTTGAACTGGGTATAGGTGCCGCCGTAGAGATTGCGGGAGGAGACGATGTTGTCGCCAACCCTGGCTAAATTGATGATCGCATAAAATACCGCGCTAGTGCCGGAGGCCACGCCGAGGCCGCCGAGTTCGGGAGCCCCTTCAAGCAGAGCGACGCGCTTTTCCAGCACCTCGGTGGTGGGATTGGTGATGCGGGTATATATGTTGCCGAGTTCCCGCAGCGCAAAAAGATTGGCGGCTTGCTCGGTGCTGTCGAAGACAAACGAGCTGGTGCGGTACAACGGCACCGCAGCCGCGCGGGAACTAGGGTCGCCGGAGTATCCGCCGTGCAGGGCTATGGTTTCGAGCTTGTGGGACATGAGGTTGGTTGGGGGGCGTAGGGTGTGGAATGAAGCGGGGCCGAGTGCCACGGCTTGATAACCACAGTGACGCGCTTTTCTTAATCCCATCTCGGGTCTAGCACAAGGCTGAATTCCTGGCACAAAAAACACCCGGCCGCCTGTGAAGCGAACCGGGTGTTTCGTTAAATTGATTCGGGAGACTTGAGCTTACCAGCCGCCGCCACCTTTGTGGCCACCGCCGCCGCCGCCTTTATAGCCGCCGCCGCCGCCGCCGC
>JBAXOP010000538.1:0-2820 GCA_037133195.1 Verrucomicrobiota bacterium
TCAAGACCGCGGACTCCGGCTACATGACCCGCAAGCTCGTCGATGTGGCGCAGGATGTGATCATCACGCATCAGGATTGCGGCACCGTCAACGGCATCACCGTGGCGGCCATCGTCGATGGCGATGAGGAAGCTGCCTCGCTCTCCACGCGTATCTATGGCCGCGTCTCCGGCGAGCAGATCAAGGACCCCGTCACCGGCGAAATCATTATCGACATCGATGATATCGTCAATGAGCGCCAAGCCGCCGCCATCGAAAAAATCGGCTGCCTCAAACTCAAAATCCGCTCGGTGCTCACCTGCGAATCGGACCGCGGTTGCTGTGCGAATTGTTATGGTTTGAATTTGGCTACCAGCAAGCCGGTGAAGATCGGCGAGGCAGTCGGTATCATCGCCGCCCAGTCCATCGGCGAACCCGGCACCCAGTTGACCATGCGTACGTTCCACGTCGGCGGGGTTGCTGCTGCCACCTTCAAGCAACCCATGATCAAGGTGAAGCACACCGGGCAATTGGTGTATAAGGCCATGCGTACGGTCCAGTCCGCCGATGGTCACTGGGTGGTGCTCAATAAAAATGGCACCATCTCAATCCGTGGCAAGGACGGCCTGGAACTCGAAAGCCATAACATCGTCATTGGTTCCATCATCTCCATCAAAGACGGCGAGGACGTCAAAAAGGGCGATACCGTCGTCACCTGGGACCCCTACAACGTGCCGATTCTAACTGAGAAGGCGGGTCGTGTTGAATTCCGTGATATGATCGCGGGCATCACCGTGGCCAACGAAACCGACAAGGAAACCGGCAAGAAGGGCGTGGTGGTTACCGAGCATAAGGAAGACCTCCATCCGCAGGTGGTTATCTATGACGAGATCACCAAGGAGATCAAGGCGAGCTATTCGATCCCCGTCGGTGCCCATCTATCTGTGAAGGAAGGCGATATCGTCCACGGTGGTATTCAGCTAGCCAAGACGCCGCGCAAGGTGGCACGCACCAAGGACATCACCGGTGGTCTGCCCCGCGTCGCAGAACTCTTCGAAGCCCGCAAACCCTAGGACTCCTGCGTCATCGCCAAGATCGACGGCGAGATTTCCTTCGGCTCAAATGTCCGCGGTAAGAAAAAGGTCGTCATCACCGATTCAACAACCGGCGAGCAAGTCGATCATTTGGTGCCCATGGGCAAGCACGTCGTCGTCACTGATGGCGACCAAGTCAAACGCGGCGATCAGATCACCGAAGGCCCGGTATCTCCGGAAGATTTGCTCGAAGCCTGCGGTGCCCAGGAACTCCAGGAACATCTGGTCAACGAAGTGCAATCCGTCTATCGCGTCCAAGGCGTGGAAATTAATGACAAGCACATCGAGGTCATCGTTAGGCAGATGTTGCGCAAGGTCAAAATCACCGATCCCGGCGATGCCGACCAATACCTGTGGGGCGATCAAGTCGATCGTTCGACGTTCAAGCGCGTCAATGCCGAGATCATCGCCAACGGTGGCAAGCCCGCCGAGGGCGAGCCGGTCTTGCTAGGTATCACCAAGGCGTCGTTGGAAACCGATTCGTTCATCTCCGCCGCTTCCTTCCAAGACACCACCCGTGTTCTGACCGAAGCTGCCACCCTCGGCAAGGTCGATTACCTAACTGGATTCAAGGAAAACGTCATCATGGGGCATCTCATTCCGGCAGGTTCCGGTTTCCATTGCCACCGCGATGCCACCTTCGAGTTCACCGTTGAGGAGCCCGAGCCGATCATCATCCCCAAGGAAATCTTCGACGAAGACGAGGAATCCACCACGGCTTAAGTAGGAGCCATTCAATATTCTCCCTCCCGCGCTACGACCCCTTCACTGCGAAACACGGCTTCTTCCTCACCCAACGCAAAGCCACGCCGCAGAATGTAACCCTCCACTTGAGAGGCATTTTTGCCGATGGCGAGTTGGTCGAAGCGGCAACTTGTAAGGATTACTTACAAGTTCGATTGGAGGGCGGGCGCGAGGTTTCTCGAAGCCTCCGCCACTATCGGTTGGAGGCCATTCAAGCGGTCGGCTTCCGCGTCCGCAGCCATCGCGGCACGCAGTTCCGCCCTTTGTGTGAGGCTCTCCGATGATCTTTTCGATTAAATTCGTTGGGTTCCATATTTATTAACCACAGAGTGCACAGAATACACGGAATGTAGAGCTTGGGTTTAGAAGGATTTTCATGATGCGTGCGATTTTCGTTCCAGAGCACGTGAAGACCATGCGGAACGCGGGAGCACCCACTCCGTGTATTCCGTGCATTCTGTGGTTAAAAAATCCTTTATGCGACAAGGTTTTCATCGAGGCCTGGCGATGACTCCTACGCTACACCCCCGCCTGAAAGTTCATACGGTGCTTGGGACCCCGCTTACCATTCTACCAAACAATTCGGACTATTTCTCTGTACCCTAATACGAGCCTATTTTTAGCCATTAGCCATGCCATTCTGTGAAATGGCTGTAATAATGTTACCAAGCGAGGACTGACCCCATCGGCTTTTGACCCCATCGGCTTTTGCGGTCAATCCTCAAGGGACTCGGGAGATCATGGGCGATAGGCTGGTTAGCCACGCGGCCAAATCCACTGCCGAGGGAGTTATCGGTAGATCGGCGGGTTGATTCAGATTCCAACGGAATACGAGTTTGTAGCCGTCCCAGGAACCGCTCGCACCGCAATCCTGCATCCATTTCGCCGCGCGGCGATTATCTTGCAGCGTGTAAGCCACCAATTGTTCCACGCCTGCCCGCAAGGCGGTGAGCCACATCACCGCCAACAACAATGTACCAATGCCGCGGCACTGGTCGGCATC
>JBAXOP010000539.1:0-2817 GCA_037133195.1 Verrucomicrobiota bacterium
CTGATACCCGGCTACCACAACCGTGGCGGCGATTACTTTCCTATCCTTGACGACACTGGCAAAACGTGCGCCTCGGAACCTGATGCCACCATCCAGGCCGACGTCAAGTTCGACAACCAGATGGATGACTACGGTAAAGGCGTTGGCATCATGCTCGATATGAACATTAACGATTCTTCAATCACTAACTGGGTTTTGGCCTACCGGATGGTTTACTCGCCGGAACTTGCTACCGCTCTTTACAAACCTCTGCAGAATCTCGCCGCGAGTTCCCTCCAAGAATGCTTGGATAAACCGATGCCGTTTTTCTCGACGGTATTCGGCGCGCGCATGGCCAGTCGCACCCACCTCGCCACCAAGGGCTTTGTCCAATCCAGTCCGTTTGTCAATTACACAGCCATGGGCAAAGACCGGTCGTACCCGTTCACCCACCACTACGGCGGCACCGTGCATCCGGTCAATTCACCCTTCGACTATAGCTTCATCAAACATCCGTCTGCCAATGATAGCCTGTTGCCCAATGCTAGCGATTCCTCCAACCGCGGCTACATCGTTACCGGCTTCAATAGCAGCGACGGCCTCTCGCGCTGTGTCATCGACGAATTGCCAACCCGCCCGCTCGTTTCGTTAGGTGAACTTGTCAATTGGGACCTGCGTTATGAAAACCCGCTGCCGCCGTACGCGTTCAACTTGATAGGTAACTCCGACGCCAGCCCGCTGCTGCCCACCAACGCCGTGGTCAACGCCCCTGAACAATCACTCCCGGACAACCTCCAGTATGACGATTCCTACTGCGCCAACCACTTGCTTTTCGACGATTGGTTTGTTTCCTCCATCGCGCCCGATCCGACCGGCTTCGGCAGTAGCGGGCGGTCCCAGCAGGCAACCTACACGGAATTTGTCAACGGCACCACGCCGCTGGGCAACCGTGTTTATCAGCCGATAGCCGCCGACCGGGTTGCCGCTGCCAGCAATGCCGCCTATGCAGCCAAACTCTACGCCGACCACGTCGCCAAAACCGATTCCTGGAAAACCATCGCCTCAAGGCTGGAAGTCGATGGCATGTTCAACGTCAATTCCACCTCTGTCGCCGCTTGGCGTGCCTTGCTTGGCCATTGCCGAAAGCAGCGCATCCCATACGTCAGCGAAAGCGCGTCCTCGTGGGACACCGCGCTTTCCGCCGAAACTGATTATGCCTTTAGCCGCTTCAGTGTGGCGGGGGACACCGAGGTCGGCAAGCCAGGTTCATCAGGGGACTTTCCCGATGCCACCGAGTTCACCGGTTACCGTATCCTTGAGGGTAAGTTCCTCGATTCGCTCGCCGCCGAAGTCGTCAACCAGGTCCGCCTCCGAGGCCCATTCCTGTCCCTAGCGGAATTCGTCAATCGCCAGCTTTCCTCCGGCAACCTCGCCCTCGCTGGTGCCATCCAATCCGCCCTCAATGAAGTGGTCAATACTCAGTCGAATAATCCATTCGTAATCTTGAAAAGCCTCTCGAAGCCCACCGATCCAAATCCGTCAAGCGTGGCCGGTTGTACCCCCGAATATCAATTTCCCGACGCTGCCGCCGCCGGCTACAGCACCTACGGATTGCCCGGTTGGACACGCCAGGCCGACATTCTGCGACCGCTCGCGCCCATCCTTTCAGTGCGCGACGATACCTTCACTATCCGCGGTTATGGCGATGCCCGCGATGCCAAGGGCCGTATTCTGGCCCGCATCGTCTGCGAGGCGGTGGTGCGCCGCGTCCGTGACTTTTCCGATCCCGCCGATGCTCCCGACATTCTCACTCCGCCCACCGCGTCCTCCAACAAATCCTTCGGCCGTCGCTTCCAACTCGTCTCGTTCCGCTGGCTCGCCACCGATGAGGTGTGAAGAGATAGACAGAAGACAGAAGACTATGAGACAGAAGACAGAAGACTGGAATAAGAGGTGTCATGCGCTGCCCAAGGGTTCTGCTCTTGTCTTGCAGCGCAGCGGTCTTGTGTCTTCTTCTCGCAGCGGTTCTTTATCTTTAACTCCCTCCCATGAAACGCCTCCCCTACCTTTGCCTATTATTTTTTGCTCCTTGCGCCGCTCTGGCGCAGCAGGCCCCCAAACACACCTGTCGCATCTTGTTCCTTGACGGTCCCGATAACGCCCCGGAAAAACTCCAACTCTTCGACGGCAACAAGTGTCGTGAGGTGGAATTGCCGCGCATGAACTTCTCCAAAGTCTATGAACTGCCGGCCGGTCCCTTGAACCTGCGCCTGCTGCCCGCTCCTCCAGCCGATCCTACCAAAATCCCACCCGAGGCCCCGGGTGTCCTCGTCGCCGAGGGGATCACCGACTTCTATCTGTTGGTATCCAGTGATACCACCAACACTATCGTCCCGGTGCGCATGCAAATGATCAACGCCGGTTCCGATAAGCTCAAACTCGGCCAGACACTCTGGTTCAATCTCACAAAAAATATCGTCGGCGGTACACTCGGCTCCGAGACGCTCAAGATCCAGCCGGATGCCCGCGTGGTGCTCAACGCGCCCGCCACCGGCAACATTGACTATCCGGTCAAATTGTTTTTCCGCATTCCCGGCAACGAGCATATCTATCCACTCTGCCAGACCAAATGGCGCCACGACCCGAGCAGCCGCTACGTGGGCTTCATCATCAACGAAAATGGCCAGCGCAGCCCTCGGGTGATGGTCTTCTCGGATTTCCGCAATACACCCACGAAAAATCCCTGATCCGCACCGAAACATTACAGGGTGACAGATAAATAGCATTACAGGGTGACAGATAAATAGTAGAGAATCTATTGGATTGTGCGGTTTTCGG
>JBAXOP010000540.1:0-2817 GCA_037133195.1 Verrucomicrobiota bacterium
AGCTTAAAAACCACAGCTACCGCGGCGTGCCAGTGGATTCCGCACAGTGCAAAATGTCTCTCAGCAGCCGGGCTCTGGATTTTTCCGATGGCACGGTGGTTTTTAACTATCAGGACTACCAGCAACGCAAGGCTTTCGCTGGCCCCAACAACGGCACCGTCCATGCTGGGCGCGTCCGCTACGACTCGACCAATAAGACAGTGGTGGTCGAGGAGGTTCTCGGCAATATCTGGGCAGCACCGGTGTTGCGGATGTTCGCTCCGGCCATCGCGGATTCGTTGGAGGCGTATCGCTTCCACCGACCACCGCGCCTGAGCGCTTCGGGCGTGATCGATGTCACTCCGCAGGGACGCACCGCCCTGACGGTCGGGTTTCACAGCAAAGATCCGGCGGAGTACGTGTTTCTGGGTAAGAACCTGACTCTCGAGCAAGCCTCCGGCAAGGTCACCGTGCGCGGCAACTCGGTGCTCGTCGATGACTTGGAAGTGAACACCTTCGAAGGGCCGGTGGCCGCCAGTATTCACGTCGTAAACTCAAAAAAAGTCAGTGGGGAGTTTAGTTTCACGGACCTCTCGTTGCTAGCCATCAACACCACCTATGGATTTAACATGAAAGGCGGCGGCACGCTGACCGGCCGGCTGGAGTTCGACTTTATCCAGGATAAAATCGAAACAATGAGCGGCAATGGCTTGTTTGCTGTGGAAAAAGCAGTCCTGTTCGACGCCCCCATGCTCGGCCCGCTTTCACCCTTGGTCGCGGCGGTGCTAGGCGGGCACCACGCCGGATTTGAGCGGGCCCGCAGTGCTTTTTGCACCTTCACGATTAAAGACGGCATCCTTCACACCAAGGATTTCCACACGTCCACCACTTCGCTGGTCTTTGCCGGCGATGGTTGCGTGGATTTGAAAAACCGCACTTTGGACATGACGTTGCGGGTGGATGCCCGCGGCTTGCTAGGTATCGTCACATTGCCGTTGCGCCCGTTGTATGGCTTATTCCAATTTCGTGGCAGCGGCCCGCTGGACAAGCCGGAGTGGAGCAATGCCGCCTTCACCCAGCCCCCGTTCGAGCAATCCAAGATCTTGTTGCTGCCGCCCAAGGCTCACCTCATCGAACAGAATTGATTTTTGCGGATTTGCAAGTCCCACCTTGCCTGTGGGCCGGTGGCGTGGCATTGTTGCGGCACGCGGCACTCCATGAAGGGGGCCCAACCAATTCTAACATAACGTGAGCCATGACAGATCCACTCTCCCAAGCCACCAGTCTTGATCCGGACACCGGTTTCACCCCGTTGCCCACCGTTGCCCAAGCCGCCAATGACCTGCGCGCCGTCGCTGGGGAAAAGGCCAGGGAACTGGCCCATAACGTCGGTGCCCAAGCGTCTTCCCTCAAGGAACTCGCCATCGGTAGCGCCCAACACTTCCGCGAGGTGGCCGGCGAAAAAGTCGGCCAACTCAAAGCCAGTGCTGCGGAAAAAGCCGGCGAAATCAAACACTCCGCCACCGAACATGCCCAACGCTTGCAGGAAAGCGCCGCCGAACAATGGCGCGACACCCGTTTTCTGACCAAGGAATTTCATGTCACCGCCGAGGATTACATCCGCCAAAACCCCACCAAATGTGTCGTTGGTGCGCTTGGCTTGGGTGTACTCATCGGGTTGATCGTCCGCCGTTAAGCCTGCTGGCTCATAGTTCCTGATTTGCTCGTGCCATTTTACCGGCCGGGACGTATGCCCGTTGCCTCATGAATCCTCCCCCTGTCATGCCCCCATCATCCGCCCCCGAGGCTCACGCCGAGCACCGGGCGGAGGCGTCGGCAGCAACGGGTTGGAGCGAGGCGCTCGGCGCTCTCATGAGTTCGCGCCTCGCGCTGATGCACCTCGAATCATGCACCGCCGCCCGCCAGGCCGGCCAACTTGCCGCATGCATCGCTGCCGCCGCTATTGCCTTGATTTGCGCTTGGGCCTTGCTTGTCGCCGGTGGGATCGCCGCGCTTGCCGCTGCCACTGCCTGGCCATGGTACTGGCTCGCCCTAGCCGCCGCCGTTGCTCATGCCTTGGCGGCGGGGTATTGCCTACTGCGGGCCAGAACGTCCTACAGTCCGGTTTTCCCCGTCACCCGCGCTGAATTCATCAAAGACCGTGAATGGCTAGCCACCCTCAAATCACCCCGCAAATCGAACAACTGATTCGTCTCAGCGCGGCCTCCCGCAGCCACCTGAGCCAGCAAGCCGTCGCTCTCCGGCAACGCTTCGACGTGCCCGGACGCGTGCTCCAATCCCTGCGCGGCCACCCGCTCGCTTGGTTCGGCGGGGGGCTGGCCACGGCGCTGGGCACCACCCTCCTGTTGCGACACAACCCTGCCAGTCCAAAGCGCCGCCGCAGTTGGCGCGGCTTGCTCGGCTCCCTCGCCCTCAGCGCCGCCCGTCCCGTCATTAAAAATTGGCTGGCCTCCCAACTCCAACATTTTCTTCTTGCCCAGCTCCGCCAGGCTTCCCAGTTGCGCCCTCGTCCCAACAGATCTGGCCACCCTGACCCGCAGTCATCAATCTAGCAAAATAAAACCAAAAATCATTCCTAACCATACCTAACCCTTTCCATCATGTCAGGCCATCAAGTCCTCGATCACGTTGACCAATACCTACAACTCGGGCGCCAATACGATTGCTCCGACGTTCATCTGCCCACCGCCTTTCCTCCGGCTTGGCGGCGCTTCGGCCAGCTTGCGCCCATTTGGGATGATCACCCCCACCTCACTCCGCATGATACCGAACGGCTCGCCCGCTCGTTCCTCGGCCCGCATGAGTGGGCACGCCTCC
>JBAXOP010000541.1:0-2816 GCA_037133195.1 Verrucomicrobiota bacterium
GATTTCCGCATCGATGGCATAGCTGCCTGCCAGCAGGGCTTTCTTACCCATGGCGATGGCGATATTGGCGGGGATGCCCGCAGAATTAACCGGGCCATACCACGAGATCGACCCGTGCAGACTGCCATCCGCATGGGCTTCCGCGCCGCCATGGCCGAAAGTGCCATACTTGCTTTGGCCTTTAGCCAGGGCGACGGCGTAGGCATTGGCTCCGTTGAGCACGGTGGCGTCGGGCGCACCGTCCGCCACGCTGCGCAAGTAGTACTCGCTGAGGAAAATTCCGATGTAGCCCCAATTCCATGTGTCGCAACCGGTAAGTGGTGCTGCCGGCACCAGCGCGTGGGCAAACGTCTGCAAGCGGGTCTGCACTGTGGCGTAGTCAGTATCCGTCGGGACCACGCCGGCCATCAGCGCCAAACCCTTGATCGCACCGCCATAGTTGGTGCCCAGAAAATTCGCATCCGCCTTAAGTTGGCTCACGAGATAGGTGCGTGCATTGGCCAGAATGAGAGCGGACTTCGGGCAGCTATAAGGCGCGGTATCGGTGTAGGAACCCATCACCGGCAAGGTGATGGCAACCGTGGTGGTGGTGCCAGAACGCCACCGCAACACGCTCAGCACGCCGCCATTGGCTGCGGTCTCTGCATCACCGATGGCCCAGCCGAACGCCTTGCGGCAATCACCAGTGAAAGCCGTCACGGTCCCCGTGCCGCCCTTGGCCCCAAGAATCACATCATCGACGGCCAACCCGGCTGTCGCGGCCGGGGTGCCTGCGCCCACCACGCTCACCAGGATCTGGCGACTCTGTGCCGTCTGCAGCCCGTCATTTCCCATATTGTTGCGGTCGATGTATATCCATCCGCGCAACCCGGTGGCCCCGAGATTGTAAGACTCCGAATAAACCGGCGAACTATTGGTATCGGCTTTCAGGGCCGCGATCGCTCCCGTCACGGTCAGATCCGGGTTAGGCGAATAAGCCAGCGACAAAGATGGGAGCGAGAACAGCACAGCCATTACGGCGGCTGCGCCACAGCGACAAATTCTGGTAATCATGCGATCTTTGGTTTTCGTTATTGGCTTTTCACGGCAGACAACACCTCGGGCACCCCATGGCGGAATCCGCACTGACAAAACCAGCGTTGCTCCCCGCTCCTACCAGCGCAAGCGAAAAATATTCAGCCACTCCTTGAGAACTCCCCCATCATCGGCGACCTCCTCCTCAGTCATCGGGCGGAGCAATGCCCAGTATATGCGGCGCGGGCAGGGCTGGTAAAACGTCCCCGGCGCGGTCATTTTCCAAGTGCTCGACGGCCTTGCGCCAAGCAGGGATGGCATCGGGGGCGGTGGCGATGCTCTGTGCCGCCGGTTCAGGCCGGGGCGGGTCGAGAAAATAGTTCTCGCGGTAGCCGTTGAAGCCGGCTGTTGAAGTCACTCTACGGAACTCCGCTGTGTGTGGGGTCCCGGGGAGATTGGCCGGAGGGGTAACGGGAGGATGAGGCGGCGGAGCGACTCTTTTTATGTCAGGCATTGCGGCAAATCCCACCATGCCAATGTCCCTGTTCTGCCCGCGCCGGTCTGGGTTTCGTACATGGCGTTTCGTATCAAGTGACTCCGTTCGCTCAGGTCCATCGGAACCAAAACCTTTCCTTGCTTATCCTGCGCGGCATCTTGCAAATCCTCCCGTCGGTCCCGGCATGAACCGGCGGGGAGCTCTGTCACAGAATGATGATGTGAATCACCGAATGAACCACCAGTGAAAATCCGGTTTGCTCTCCGGTTCGTTTCGCGTTCTACTCGGGTTGCCTTGGTGCCGCCGTGTGGGTCAAACATCGCGCTTGTGCAAGGCTTTTACCGCAAATGCCATCGTCTCACGAACCCATAGCGACAAGTCCTGCACGCGGCGTGCGGCTGGCTCGTGCGGTGATCCGCCGGGTGCTGGCGGCATTCCTGGTCATCATCCCGGCCATTGCCGCCGCCAGGGATCCGCTCGGTCCGCTGACCGTCGCGGAAGTCATCGGGTTGCCAGTACCAGCCGGCGTGGACGGAATCCCGGTGATCACCCGCGGTGTGCTGACCTATTACGAACCCGGCCACCGCATGGTCTTCCTTCAGGATCACACGGCCGCGATCTATGTCCACGTTTCCAATGATCAGAATGTGACTGTCGGCGATTACGTCGAAGTGGTGGGTTTCGTGAACCCCGGTTTGAATGGCCGCACTTTGAGGGGGGCGGACTTCAATACCAACCCCACGATCCGGCGAATCAAGAGAGGGACCTTGCCCGAGCCATTGCTGCTATCATCGCTCAAACACATCGAGAACGCTCCGGGAGCGCTGCGGATGCGGGTCGAGTTACAGGTCAACTCGGTGGCCCTGGAGGGAGACCGTGCCCGGCTGAACCTCGATGGCGAGGACCGGGTCCCGGTCTACATCAGCGGCATCACCCGTCCGTCGCTATTACCTGGTCATTTGCGTGGTCTGCGGGTGTGGGTATATGGCGTTCTAGCAGACTCCGTCATTTCTGAAAAACCGCTGGTCATGCAGCGCCAGATCCTGGTGCCCGGCCTTACCCATATCGAGATTCCCAAGGAAGAATCCGACCGCGCGTTCGAGGGCCCGGAAGAGCGACTGCCAGACCTGAAGTGGCGACAAGACAGCGATATACCCGGGGAGCGGACCAAGGTGCTCGGTGTGGTGACGTGGATCAAGGCGGGCGAGGGGTTTTTTCTCCAACGCGGAACCCGTGGGGCCTGGATCCAGTGCGCTGAACCCCGACTGCCGGAGCTCTCGCAGCAGGTGGTCTGTGCCGGTTACCC
>JBAXOP010000542.1:0-2799 GCA_037133195.1 Verrucomicrobiota bacterium
TGGCGTGCCGCCCAAGTTACGCGCCGGCTGAAGCCAGCGCTCCATGGCGTGCCGCTCTTGCCCACATTGGCCGAAGACACGACAGTAAGGACGTGGCTCCTCAGGCGCAATGTGCCGGCCGAAGATACGAAGAACATAAAATTCTTGTTTGCATTGGGACGTTCGTCCGGTTCAGGCTTGCAGCATGGCGAAAGCAAAAGACGAAAACCGGGTATCGATCAAAGTGTTCCTCTATGGCATCCAACCGCAGATTTGGCGGCGTTTCACCATAGGTATGGAGGTGACGTTTTTGACACTCAGCGACGCGATCCAGGCGGCAATGGGCTGGGATAATAAGCATCCACACGAATTCCGCCACGGTAAGGGCAAACGCCTCGTCGATGTGATCGGCCCGGTTGGCTTGGAAGACCAGACGGCGGGCGAGTTCCAGGACGAATCGCTACTCACGGTGGCCGAGTTTCTGGGACGCCGGAAATTGCCTGTCCGCATCCTCTATCGTTACGACTTCGCCGATGAGTGGATTCATGAGGTCATGTTCGAAAAACGCGTGGCTGGCAATGGTCCGCCGGAATTATTAGATGGGGCGCGGGCCTGTCCGCCGGAAGATTTCAGCGGGGCATTTGCCTACATGAGGGCGCTCCACGGTGATGCCGAATGGATGAACCCTGGCTACGATCCAGAGGCATTTGATCCGAAAACAGTGGATTTCACGCCGAAAAAACCCCGTCCGCGCCGCTAAGCCCCTATCACCATAAGACTTGTTGTGTTGATGCAATGACTTTGCTGTTTGCGCTGGCGGGCCGGGGAGCTATGCTGCCCGGCGTGACGACACAGGATCAATCCTCCGGTGGTATGTTGGTCGCAGTGCCTGAGCGCTGGGATGAGGCGTGTTTCGCTGTGCCTGCCGTGCGTGCTCTGATGTCCTCCGGAATCGGCGTCGGGGTGCTCTGCGCAGCCGCACAACGCGGGTTCTGGAAGACATTGCCGGGCTTGGCGGTGCTGGATTTTCCCGCTAATATCAAACCGCGCACGCTGGCTGGCGAATTGGCCGGTAAGTGGCAGGCGGCTCTGCTGTGGGAACCGGGCTGGGCGACCGACGCCTGCGTCCGTGCCAAAATTCCCCGCCGACTCGGCCCGAATGAGAAAGCGCTGAAAAAGTACCTGACCCATCCGGTGGCGCTGGCGGCAGCGGACCGCCCGCTCGAGCATCGCGTGCGGCATTACCTGGCACTGGTGGAAACTTTGGGCCTGGACACTGCCCGCGCCGAGCTGTTCGCACCGGTGAATCTCGGGTCGCAACGCCTCCCGCTGGCATTGCTGCTGTGCCCGGATTCGGATTTCGGCGTGAGTCACGAATGGCCGCTGCATCGCTGGGTTGAACTGGCGCAAGCACTGCAGGCGGCCGGTTGGTCATTGAGCCTTGCCGGATTAGCCCAGGGCAGCCGGGTGGCTGCAAAGTTGCTAGAGCGGCTTGGCGGCACCTTGCCCTATCTGCAGTTTGAGTCGCTCACCAACGCCTTGCCGGTGCTCGCCGCGCAGGCATTGGTGGTGGTGGCCGATGGCTCGTTGCCGCACTTGGCCGCTTACGTGGGAACCCCCTGTGTGACGCTCTTTGGCCCGAATGATCCGGCCTGGAAGCGCCCACTGGGCAGGTGTCATGCCACACCGCGCCGCCATGTGGAATGTGCTCCGTGTTTTTTAGCAAAATGCCCGATGGACGGGCGCTGTCAGAGCGAACTCAGCGTGGCGCGCGTGCTCGCCGCTGTGGCCAGCGTGACAAATGAATGAGTATCGACCCTATTGTCGTGCCTTCTCAAATCTATCCCCACCTCTCTGATGCCTAATCGTATTGGGCGAGCCCGGCTAGATCGGGAACCAGTTGATGACACTGACAAAAAATCCGGATTTTTTCTATTGCGTCGGAAGGGATGAATACATTAGGTCAGGTGCAGCCCAACCGTTGGGCCGACTGAGTTGAGTATTGAGCCGATAGATTCCGCCATGTCAGAAACCATCACCTATTTCCAAGTTTGCCGGATGCTGCAAGGAGCTGTCGAACAGATCCGCGCCAACCACGAGCAACTCTCGCGCCTTGATGCCGCAGTTGGCGATGGCGATCACGGTACGACCATTTTGCGCAGCATGGAAGCCGTCGCCAAGGCCATCACCGATACCCCGGGCAGCGAACTCAAACCCTTGCTCACCAAAATAGCCTGGGATGTGATGGATTGCGACGGCGGGTCCACCGGCCCGCTGCTAGGCTCGTGGTTCATGGGCATGAGTGACGCCGTCGGCGAACTCGCCGAACTCGATTGCGCCGCGCTGGTGACGATGATCGCTGGCGGTATTCATAAACTCGCCAAGCAAAGCCGCGCGGTGGTCGGCGATAAAACCATGATGGATGCGTTCCTGCCCGCACTCGAGGCGCTGCAAGCCGCCGCACCCACTGGCGATATCCACCTCGCCCTCAACCAAGCCGCTGCCGCCGCCGCCGCGGGAGCCGAGGCGACCAAGCAATTTCGCGCCAAATTCGGACGTGCCCGCAATCTCGGCGAGCGCGTCATCGGCCACGTAGATCCCGGCGCGGTGTCCGTTTCCCTTATTTTCAAGGGTTTCAGCGAGGCACTGTGATCTCCGCCGCCCGACTCCTCACCCCAACTAACACACCAACACCATGGCTGAACTCGACAACACCAAGGATGCCAACGATTACGGCATCGGCATCCCCGTCAAACAACACCCGTTCTTCCTCAAGGGCCTTGAACACGCCGATTGGGGCCTCAAGGACCGCTTGAGCCG
>JBAXOP010000543.1:0-2791 GCA_037133195.1 Verrucomicrobiota bacterium
GGGATGGCCGATCAGCATGCCCGTGAGGATCGCGATGGATTGACCAAGGAAATCCAGGAACTTCAGGAACTGGCCGGTAAGCGTGAGGCTGAGCTGACGGGATTCAAGGTCGCCGCCCCGGTTAATAGGAAGATTCGGAAATTGGTAACTGATTTCCTGGTTATGGTGGCGGCGCTGCCGCATGTGATGGCGACATTGAAGCGTGTTCCGGGGCTCCGGGAGTTGTTTGCATCGCTGGCGCCGCTGGTCGGCGTCAAGCTGGACCTGGATCCGGTTGATATGCCGGAGGCGGTAACGCCGGTCAAGGTGGTGCTTGGGGTGGCAAGGGCAACGGTTGAGAAAGCCGCAGATGGAAAGAAGTCTGTCCATGCCGCTCCGGAGGTTGCTGCCGGTCCAAACATGGAGAAGTGATCCTGACGATTTACGCAGTATGATTTGGAAAAAGAACCTGCCCTTCTGAGAAACCCGCTTCCAGAGAGGTTTTTGAAAACCCATGCCGAGGAAAATGAAATTGAGTGAAAATATCGCTTGCCAAGATTGCTGTTAGGTAAGCCCATCCACCATGAGAGGCCATGAAGCCGCCAAAAACATCATACACCATGAATACGAAGCCGACTGAATCTACCCTTGTCACCGACAATACCGCCGTCATCGCCAATACCGAAGGCACGGCCAACAACCGGAAATCCCCCATGAAAGCCACCCGGGAAGATTATCTCAAACTGCCTGAGAATGTCAGGCTCACCATCCGCAAGATTATGAGCTACCTGATGGCTTGCACGAACCCAACCAGAATGTTCTTCCACCGATCCGAAATCTGCACGGCTGTCACTTGCCGCGGTGCTCTGCTTGATTCGGTGCTGCGTACGATGCTGCGGCATTGCATGATTGAGGTTGCCCGGCCCCACAGCGGCGGCACCGTTTACTGTCTGCCGACCCGTATCGAGGACATCCTCACGCAGGAGGCGCATGACCGCTGCCTCTCCCATTGGCTCGCAGTTGGGGAATGCCAGCATTGGCCCCGGTTTGTTGCGGCCCTCACCAACGGACCCCGCTCCCTCAGTCAGGTTTCCGAGGTGATTTACCTCAGCCCTGTCCCTCAGTCGGCCGCCGTCGCGTTACTGGTCTGGGCCGGGGTGATCACCTGTGCGTGGACTCTGGAGTTCACCAGCGAGCGGTGGGCTGAAACCGCAATTTGCCAGCTCCGCCGGGAGGCTCTCGCATGAGCATCCAGCGGCTGACTAGACTCTCCAAGCGAACTGTCAAAACATTTGATCCTACCAGAAAAAAATCGAGTTATGATAAGAGGAAAAGCGAAAGACACGTCGGTGATGCATGATCCTGTGGTGTCCCTGCGGCATGAGAAAGATGCGGGCCAGAAGAACCGGAGCCAACCCAGGTGGGCAGGCTGTCAAAGTCTGAATGATAACACTCTCTCAAGCTCGGTGCATGAATTGGATCGGGCTGCTAGGAGTTCCCAGTGGTCCCACGGCCAGTCGCCGGATGCGCAAAACGACCGGCGCGGCGCGGCGAGGATGAAGGGGGCTGCTATAGGATCGGCTGGCGGGTTCATGGCGCCCCCAAAACAGGTCAAGGCGAATTTGATTGATTCTCACCCGCCGACGGAATAGCGGTTTTGCGTATATTCATGCAAGCAATTCCGAATCTTTCCACAAACCGGGGCTATGATCCGCACATGCCAGCGGGCCGACCTCCCTGAGTTCTCGGGGATTGAACCTTCTTCGCCAACACGTCCTCAGAATCATCCGTGACTCAGATTGCTCCTTGCACCCCGGAATATCGAAGTTGTGCTATTTCCTGTCATTTCTTATAATTTTGTAAAGAAATACAAGAATAACACATACCAAGCAACAAACCACGAGCGAGAACAAAACATTCTCTCGGAAGAACCTTAGGAAGGCGTCCTTTCCCCCTGCTGGAGTCACTGCCGCATCCGTCATTGAAAACCAAAGTAGGAATCCAATAATTAGCGCGGGCACGATCCCTTTGAATCCTATCTTTTCCATGGCGTGCCATCTGGATTTTGGCAAGGGTCTTGCTGCATTCCTCCAAATCCATCCATGCCAAAGGCGAGAAATCCTCGTGCGAAAGTTCTACAGTTCTGCACAAACAGATTATACCCCATTGGATCAGCTTCCAGTCCATCGAGTCGCTTTCTGGCTCGCAAATCATCACACGGAGTCGATTCCGTCACCTTCAAGGGTGGCTTCTCATTCACCGGTTCGTCTTTTTCCCGTTTTCCATAAACCACACCGGGTTGGTATACAAAACAGCAAACACCTTTAAGGATACCCATCGTCTTTCCTTCCTTCCCGGTGACTGCTCTTCCGAAACCCCACACTGTAGAGCCATCCTTCACATACTTTCCATCAACGACCTTCCAATCGTCGATCCGAACTTCCATGTGCACTCCTCCCATAAGTTGCCTATCAAGGCCTCTGCGATCATATGCGTTGGAGGGCATATTGTCAACAAACAGATATGGATTACCGTATGATTTATCTCGCAGATCCTTGATAATCTTGGCTCTGGCCGATTCCGTAAGGTTTTCAGTCTCGTGTCTGACGTAGCCACGAAAAAACATTTCATCCCCCAAAGGATCCCTGGATGGCCAATAGGGGATACCCGACACGGGTTTCATAGCCGTAGGGCGGATTTTCCGGCGCGGTTGTGCGGGCTGGCGGCGCTTTGCCGGGCGCGTTTCGTTAGACAAACGAAAAAAATCCCAGACGCGGTTTTTTCCGGTGAGATTGCGGCGCTCGGGCGCGGT
>JBAXOP010000544.1:0-2774 GCA_037133195.1 Verrucomicrobiota bacterium
CAGCAACGGCACGTTCTCGGTGATTGGGGGTGGCTCCCAGATCAGCGCCAACGTGGCAAGCGCCAGCGCCTCCTCGCAGGTCAGACTTTATGCGATTGCCACCACGGTCGCGACACCTTCCACAGCGTCCTTCACCGGCACCATGAACACGGCACAGAATTGGTCGGGTGCCATCGCCACCTTCAAAGCGCCCTCTATCAGCGGTCTAACCCTGACCGGCGCTGCCGCCGGGAATTACACATTGGCCGCTGCCACCGCAGCGGTAACGGTCACGCCCAAGCCGCTGTCGGTGACCGGCCTCACGGCAATCGGTAAGACTTATGACGGCAGCACATTTGTCGCTCTAACTGGCACGGCAGCGTTGTCCGCGGCCGAGGCGGCAGGTGCCGGCAGCACCGCCGACGGCAAACCCTACACGGGCGATGCCATCACATTAGGTGGCACGGCGACAGGTGCTCTTGCGGACAAAAATGTGGGCTCTCTCAAACTTGTGACGGTGACCGGTAAAACACTCACCGGGACGCAGGCCGGTAACTACACGCTCGCCCAGCCGGGTGGACTAACAGCCAGCGTTACGCCCGCCGCTCTAACCGTCACGGCGGATAACCAGAGCAAGACCTATGGCCAGACCGTTACCTTTGGCAGTGGCAGCACGCAATTCACCAGCAGCGCCCTGCAGCATGGTGAAACCATCGGGTCGGTGACGTTGGCCTGCAGCGGTGGCGACGCAATGGCGGCGGTAGCGAGCTATCCGATCACCCTCAGTGCTGCCACCGGCGGTACGTTCAATGCGGGCAACTATGATATCAGTTATGAGCCTGGCACGCTTACGGTGAACCCGGCATCACAGTTGCCCTACGACATTTGGGCCAATGGCACCTTCGCCCACGCCTTTACTGACAAGGATCCCACCCAGGATCCAGACGGCGACGGCATGACTAACCAACAGGAATTTGCCTTCGGCCTCGATCCGACGCTCGGAGCATCGTGCAACCCGATCACCCAGCCCCTCGATAAATCCACCGCCAGATTCCAATACACCCGGCGCGTGGGCACGGGTTTGATCTATCAGATACTCACGTCCACCAGCCTGGGGGCTTGGGCGTTGGACGGCGGAGCCGCCGAGGTAACGGTTACCACCATCGGCACCATTGAGACGGTGACGGTTCATGTCAGCGCCGTGCCAGTTAATGGCAAACTTTTTGTGCGGGTGCAAGCGCGGTGATCTGTGTGGTGATGGCGTAAATTGAGTTCTGCGGGCTTGATGCGCGTCCTCCTTGACAGGCAAGATGCCCATCCTCCGGCAGAAAAAATCCCTGCAGCCCGTGAGGGCAACAGGGATGAGGTTAGAGTCGGGTGGTCCAGCGGCAGTTCAGCTCGGGAGCAAGTCCTTGACGGCGTCGCGCTCTTCAAGGAGTTCCGCGACGGAGGCATCGATTTTTTCACGGCTGAAGGCATCAATGGGCAGGCCCTGGACCACTTCCCAAGTGCCGTTAGCTAGGGTACGGATGGGCATGGAGGCGATGAGCCCCTTAGCGATTCCGTAAGAACCATCGGAGCATACGGCCACTGAGTGCCAATCGCCGGCCGGTGTCGGCGTAATGAGGCTCTTGACGGTGTCGATGGCGGCATTGGCGGCGGATGCGGCGGAGGATGCGCCGCGGGCCTTGATGATGGCGGCACCGCGCTGTTGCACCGTGGTGATGAACTCGCCTTTGAGCCACTCGACATGCGAAATAACATCGGCGACCGGGCGGCCGTTGATTTTGGTGTTGGTGAAATCCGGGTATTGGGTGGCCGAGTGGTTGCCCCAGATACACAGGTTGGTGATTTTCGATTGATGCACGCTGGCTTTTTTCGCGAGTTGGCTTTTGGCGCGGTTTTCATCCAGGCGAGTCATGGCGAAGAACCGATCGTTAGGTACGCCCATGGCATTGTTCATGGCGATGAGGGCGTTGGTGTTGCAAGGATTGCCGACGACGAGTACGCGGACGTCCTTGGCCGCGTTGAGGGCGATTGCCTTGCCTTGGCCGGTGAAGATTTTGCCGTTGATGCCGAGCAAGTCGCCGCGTTCCATACCGGCTTTGCGCGGCACGGAGCCGACCAACAAGGCCCAATTGGTGCCGCGGAAACCTTCGTTTAAATCGGCGGTGGCCACCACTTCATTGAGCAGCGGGAAGGCGCAATCGTCGAGTTCCATAACAACACCGCTCAGAGCAGGCAGTGCAGGTTCGATTTCGATGAGGCGGAGGTTGACCGGTTGATCCGGGCCAAAGACGGCACCAGAGGCGATACGGAAGAGCAGCGCATAGCCAATTTGGCCTGCGGCACCAGTGATAGAGACGGTAATGGGATCCTTCATATGTGAATTATGTGTCTTGCCCGGCTAGTCTGACCTCCGCCTTTCCTGTCGTCAATCCCCAAGCCCCAAATGATAAATCCTGCGCCGGTTTTGGCATTTCCCGCGGACGCGCAATCCCTCTGAACTCGGTTAAGTCGTTCACTGGAGCCATGTCCTCAGAAATGCTTAGCTCACGATACTCTTGGTGCCACAGATTGGGGGGCTTATTGGCCGTGGTGTTGGAATTCCTCAAGCGTCACGTTGCCGTCACTATTCTTGTCGAGCAGCTTAAAGTATTCTTCTGCCTTGGTCGTGCTTTTTTGTCCAGCCGGTCCAGCTTTGAATTCCTCGAGGCTGAGTAAGCCGTCGGCATTGGTATCTAGTACCATGTAACACTTAATATTTCGCATTGCAAAGCTTCTGAAAATCGCTA
>JBAXOP010000545.1:0-2767 GCA_037133195.1 Verrucomicrobiota bacterium
CGCCGGAAAATCGGCCACGCGGATCCGCTCCTCCGACGAACTGGCAGCGGCCCATCCCCGACGCGGTCCACAGCGGCCGACTTACCTGCAAGAGATTGCCCCCCTGTCGCACCGGAGCGCCCTGGCAAACCATGTCGCGCCGCCCGAAAAAAACCTTGCCAACAAAGCGCGCCTGGAACTATGTGTCTCCCCGTTAGCCAGCCTTTCGGCATTCTAACTGATTAACGGAAAACCCACACGCCCACACAGATGTCTGCTGAAACCATCCGCTTTGAGATCGGAGCCCGCAACGGCCCTTGAAATCCGGGAGTATTATCCTTAAAATCATTACCATGGCCATTGAAACACCAACCTGGGACGAACGCGTTCGAGACGCATTTGCCCACTACAAGGAGACGCATGAGATTCAGGACATTCTGCTTACCCGCTACGACCAGCATGGAATGTGGATCCCCGTCATTTGGCATGAGGTGGTGGAAGATGCCCTCATCGCCGAACTCGTAAGAACGGTCATTCCCCCAGAAAGACGAGAGAACACAAATGACGCCGGAGAAAGGACTCTTCTATGTTCGTTCATAAATCACTCGGAAGGGACAGTGGATATTCCGTACCACCACGTGAAGGGGGAAATCGTTGTGACTGAAGCCGAGACATTGAATGCACCGGTGCTCGTATCAGTCGGTCGGAGGATGGTCTCCATCTGCGCCATCTATTTCAATATCCCCAAGTTGCAATTCGCGGGGTCGTCAATAGAAGCTCAAAGCGCCTACAAATTCAATGCGCCCAACCTGCAATCGGTTGGGGGGAGTCTATTCGTCCAAATAGCCCAAAAGGTCCACGCGCCCAAGCTGCAATCCGTTGAGGGCGGTTTGGGTGCCCACTTTGCAGAGGAATTGCATATTCCCAATCTGCAATTCGTGGGGTGGGACATTGAGGCTCAATCAGCCCTCAAATTCGACGCGCCTCACCTGCAATCGGTGGGGAGAAACCTAAACGCCGAGGCAGCCGTAGAATTCAACGCGCCCAAACTGCAATCGGTAGGGGAGAACCTAATCGCTTTCACGGCCGAAGTTATCGATGTGCCCAAGCTGCAATCGGTGGGGGGATCCATGTACGCCGGTTCGGCTACTAAGCTGAATGCCGGCGTGCTCAAACGGGTTGGAGGAGCCTTAAACACCAGAAATGCTAAAGACTTCTACATACGCCGCGAGTATGTCGGCGGAGATCGGGAGCTTAACTCAGATGCCGTGAACAATTGGGAAGCTATCCGAGATGCGATGAAGAAGCAGCCCGAATTGGAAATTTGATCGAGCCCGCTGGGGCAATCCCAGGAATACTCATCCGATTCCCCAGCGACTACGTTACCGCCGCCGTTTTTTTCGGCGCCTCCGGGCAGGTCAATTCCGCCTCAGGCTCATAAGGATCCGCAGCACATACCAGAACAGCAGCGCCACGCTCGCGAACAGCGACAGGGCCGCCGCGACATGCTGGCCGGGTTGGTAGCGGTGGATCAGGTTGCTGGTGTTGTAGAGGATCGCGCCCGAGGCGAACACGATCATCGCCGCGGAGAGTCACAGCCCGAGCGAGATCGGCAGGATGAATGAGACGACGATCAGGCCGAGGGCCACGAAACTGCCGATCTTGAGAATCCCGCCAAGGAAGCTGAAATCCTTCCTGGTGGTCAGCGCGACGGCGGAGATGCCCAGGACCATGGCGGTCGTGATGAGACCCGCCTGGGTGAGCAGCGACAGGTCACCGGTCATGGCGACGGCGAGCGCGATCATGGGCAGGAAAATGACCGCTTCCGCCACCGTGTAGAGCATGAGTCCGGCATACTGCCTGGCCATGGAAGTTCCGTATGTCGCCCAGTTCTCCGCCACCCACGATACCAGCATGAAAGCTCCCAGCACGATCAGCCATGAGAAGCGGCTGGTGCCGAGCAGGGCTAGCGCGGTTACCCCAAACCCGAGGCTGAGGAACATGCCTTCGAGAATGGCGAAAAGCGCGATGGCGCCGGCGAGGTGCCCGTAAGTCTTGCGGATGAATTCGGCCCGCGCCGACTCCGGCGAATCGGCGACCATGTTGACGACATAGGGACTGGAGTATGGATTCATGGCGTGTGGTTGGCAGGATGGATGCGAATGCGAATCCGTTACCCCGGAGGATGGCACATCTACTGGCGGCAGGCAAGCGCGCCGCCACCGGCGGCCAGCCCTCCAGCCAAATTTTGAATCTCATCTTGACTTTTCTGTACGACCCCAATCGACCTAGTCAAAAACCTCCCAGGCGAGTTAATCACCTTTTTGATGTTTTCGTTTCATGCGAACGTTTGGTTTTCGCTTTACACCACCATCATTTGGGACGTGCCATACCTCCTGCAGGCTAAAAAGCGTCACATGTGACGGTTTTGTGCCGCCCGATACCGTCCCTAGGTTGCCCCACCCTTTGCATCAATGCCAAATGGCGGGGGTTGGCGGATCTTTTGGCAGCCCGGTGTTTTCCTTGTGACCGGCGGCCGCCGGATTTGCGCCAGATTGGGGGGCAAGAGGGTGCGCAAAAAAAACCTCAAGCATCTTAAGTCTTTCATAATCAACGGAATCTAATTCTTGACCATTGTGGTGAATGGAAAGAAAACAAATCATGGATGAATTTTCCCAGCATTTCGCCCTTTGCCATTCCCACTACGGGAACGGCGAGTCGCGCCCATGCCGAGGGCTTTGGATTTTTCCGCGCCATCGCTTCATCAGCGTGGTGGCAACGTTTGTTG
>JBAXOP010000546.1:0-2739 GCA_037133195.1 Verrucomicrobiota bacterium
CCCTACCGGCCGCAGCGTCTCTTCACTGACAACCGACAACTGACAACCGACAACTCTTCATCCCCCCCATGCTCCCACTCACTCTTGCCGCGCTTTGGCTCCACTTTTTCTGGTGCCTGGTGCCGTCGTGGCGGTTTGGGCTGTACTACGAATACGGGTTTTTGGTGCCGCTGTTGGCATTTGGCTTTGCGTGGCGGCGCGCGGGATTGCTCGGCGAGCCGGTGAATTCGCTGGCGTGGCAACCGGGCAAACTGGCCGACCGCTTGCTGATCGCGGCGGCGGGGATCGCGCTGCTGGCGCTCATTCCGCTGCGGGTGATTGAGACCGGCGACGTGATTTGGCGCCCGCCATTGATTTTGCACGGACTACTCGTCACTGCGAGTGTGCATCTGGCATTGGCGCGCTGGCGCGGTTGGAAGGACTCGGCGTATTTCCTCCCGGTGACGGTTTTTGCGTGGTCGGCAGTCCCGTATTTCTGGCAATTCGAGTTCTCGCTGGTCCGCCACCTGACCGGCATCGTGGTCGGACTCACCCGCGAGGTTTTCCTGCTGGGCGGCCAACCGGTCGAGCAAATCGGCGAGCGATTGTCGCTGGGCAGCCGGGCGGTCGACGTCACCGACGGCTGCAGCGGGATCCGCTCGATTCAAAGCCTGGTGATGGCGGCCTTGTTTTTCGGCGAATTGCTGTGGCTCCGCTGGCCGGCGCGACTGGCGCTGATCGGCACCGCGCTGGCCGCCGCCGTGACCTGCAACACCGCCCGCGCCTGGTACCTGGCCAGCGTCCAATTCGGCCGCGGCGAGGACGCCGCCCACGCCGCCCACGACCCGGCCGGCCACCTGGCATTTGGCGTCGCCGCGCTGGTCCTCTATTTCGCCGCCCGCCTGCTGATGCCCCGCGCCGCCGGCGTGGTCGTGCGGAGGAGGGGGTGAAGAGGGGGAGAGTTGTCGGTTGTCGGTTGTCCGTTGTCCGTGATTGCGATGAAGCGCTAAAGCTCGGCGCGCAAGCTCTACAGATTACAGACAACCGACAACGGACCACCGACAACTCTTCCTCTTCCCCACTGACAACATCTTCCACTCCATGATCGTAAGACAGTTCGAAGATCTCGATGTGTATCAACTCGCGCTGGAGCTACAGCGCGGGATCTTTGGACTCACAAAGGCGTTCCCGCAGGAAGAACGATATTCTCTAACTGACCAAATCCGCAGGTCTTCACGCTCGGTGGGGGCCAATATCGCCGAGGGCTGGCACAAGCGGCGCTATCCGGCGCACTTTGCAGCGAAACTAACGGACGCCGACGCGGAATCCGCCGAAACCCGTCATTGGCTCCGGACCAGCTTGGATTGCGGATACCTGACAGACAAGGCATTTGAGGAATTTACAGAGCTGTGCCTCGCCATCGGTGCTAAACTTGGTCACATGATCCAGAACGCAGAGGCATGGAAGCCGCGGTAGAGGGGGGTGGGTGGTCCGTTGTCTGTTGTCCGTTGTCCGTTGTCTGTTGATTGCGGCGAAGCGCTGAAGCGCGGCGCGCAAGCTCTACTGATTACAGACAACCGACAACCGACCACCGACAACATCTTCCGTTGTCTGTTGTCCGTGATTGCGATGAAGCGCTAAAGCGCCGTGCGCAAGCTCCACAGATTACAGACAACCGACAACGGACCACCGACAACATCTTCAGTGTTGTCCGTGATTGCGATGAAGTGCTAAAGCGCCAGCGCGCAAGCTCCACAGACAACCGACCACCGACAACCGACAACTCTTCCTCTTCCCCACAGACAACTGACAACTGACAACTGACAACCGACTACTCTTCCACCCATGCGCTATCTTCTGATCATTCCGCTGCTGCTGCTTGCCATCGAAGGTGGGGTGCAGGCTTGGCGGCACGCCCCGATCGCGCCTTCCACCGCCCCGGTGTTTTCTTGGAAAGGGGCTCCCCTGGTCACGACGGCCCCGCCACCATTTGGCGAGGCCTTGGCGATGTACCGGGCCGATCGCGGCGCGGAATTGACCAAGCCATTGCCCGACGGCCGCAAATTGACCGTGTTCTACTTCGAATGGGACCTCATCGAGCTGGGTCCGTTCGCGGCCGTGGGCAGCCACGAGTCGGAAGTCTGCAACGTGGCGGCTGGCTTCAAATTGCTGGAATCCGGCGGTCAGCGCAGCCACACGTTTGCCAACGGCGAAACGCTGACATTCAACTACACGCTGCTGGCAGAAACCAATGGCCGACCGGTGTATGTCTATAAATTGCCGTGGATCCAGGGATTCGGCCTGTGGGCCAGCCACACCCAGGACCGCAGCACCCGCCTCCGCACGTCGGTCCTCCGCCACAGCGGTGCGGGCCGGGTCCTGCAGGTCGGCCTGTTTGGCGCCACCAGCGAGGACGAGGCGTGGGGGTTGTTCCAGCGCGAGGTGCTCGACGGGCTGGAGTGGAAGAGATGATTTTGAATGTTTAATTTTGAATTTTTGATGGAAGAAAAGAGGGCTCCGCTACTTGCCAGCGCAATACTCTCTGCAATCCAACATCCAACATCCAACATCCATCATCTAAAATCCAAAATCGACATTGGCGGAGCGATGTCGCTGTGAATGGCCAAGCAAATGCACCTCGCCCTCAGGGGTAAAGTGGGCCAAGCGAGGCCGCTTGGCCCTACCGGCCGCAGCGTCTCTTCACTGACAACCGACAACCGACAACTTGGCCCGGTAGGGTCGGACGGCCTCGGCCGACCC
>JBAXOP010000547.1:0-2737 GCA_037133195.1 Verrucomicrobiota bacterium
GCGGAATGCCCGCCGCAACACCGGTTGGGGCACCAGGAAGTTCGCGTTCTTCACCGTCACCACCCGGCCACAGGCATCGAGACCGACCCCCGGCACGATGCAATGGAGGTGCGGATGGAAAAGCAGCCGCTGGTTCCCGGTATGGAGGATGGCGGTGATGCCACTTGTCACCGCGCCCAGCCAGCGCGGGTTGGCCAGCGTCGCGGACAATGCCGCCGCCGCCGCGGCAAATAGCACATCATAGATCTCCTTGGCCGCGGCGGTGAAGAACAGCCCGCGCAGTTCCTCTGGCAGGGTGAAGGTCACCATGAAATACGGTGCTCCCACCCGCTTGCTCAATTCGCGCTCCACCCACTCCGCCGTGTGTTGCCTGCCGCATTGCGGACAACTCCGGTGGTTGCATGAGTGGTAGTGGAATTCACGCGTGCAGCCTTGCTCGCAGGCATCGAGGTGCCCGCCCATAACCGGGGTGCGGCAATGGGTGATGGCCCAGACGGCACGCCCTTGAGCCTGGCTGAGCGGGGGTCTGCCGCGCAGAAAATCAGGCAGAAAGCGGCGCAACACCTCGATGACGGTGGTGACCATGGGTCCGGCGAAAGGCTGGCCTCAGTGGTGGAGTGCCGGGGTGGCGCCTAACGGGGCAGTTCACCGCAGAGCTGGTCCACCAGCGCGCGGCTATCCTGCTCGCTGCGGTGGGTCAGATGCATGTAGATCATGGTGGTGTTGATGCTTTTGTGACCTGGTAACGCCTTGATAGTGTGGATCGACGCGCCCGCTTCGGCCAGATGCGTGGCGAAGGAATGACGCAGTGTGTGCGGTGTGGCCTTGGGCAGATTGAGTTGCTTGCGTGCCTCCACCAACAGGGTTTGCAGCGAGCTGACGGGCATCGGCCCGGTGGCGCGGCCCATGCGGGCGGCTACATTTTCCGGCGTGTCATGGCCGCGTCCGACGCATGGGAACAACAGCAGCGGATGGCGATGACGGGCCCAATATCGGCGCAGGTCCTCCACCATTACCGCCGCGATGGGCACCATGCGATCCTTGGCGCACTTTCCGTTGCGAACCCATAACTTACCGCCGGCTCCATCGATATCATGGATGGTCAGGCCGAGGCATTCCGATAGGCGCAAGCCGCAGCAATAGATGAGTTTGAGCGGAATGCGGTAGCGGCGCAAGCGGACATGTTCTAACAACAATCGCACCTCTTCGCGGGTCAGTACTGCCGGGAGTTTTTCGTGATCCTTGGCGTGGATCTGGGAGAACACCGTCCAGTGGTCGTATTGGGGTCGGTCCTTCAAAATTACAACCCAGGTTGATAGATGTCATGCACGCAAGTCAACTCATTCACTTCTCTACTTTTCGCATTCTGAAATCAGTGACAGAAGAGTGTCAGATTCCACAGCACGATTGGCATGATTCCACTTTCCAGCGGAGCGCAAGCTCCATTCGTGATGATTCGTTGGATTCGTGGTTTGAACTTCTTAATTGAACAAGGATGGCCGTCCCGCCTGTTGATTCATTGGCGCTCTTTCCTCCACCTCGTCCTGAATGTCCTTCCGTCACACCTGAATACCCAGGAATCGCATCATTGCAACTTTGAATGGTGTTGGGGTCAGTCCTTCAAGTTTGCAATAATGTTTGATAGACATCGTGTCCGCAAGCCGCCTCATTCACTTCTCAACCTTTTCGCTGTGCGCATCCAGCGCCCGCTCGTGTGCCGCCAGGGTCCGCCGCTCCTTGGCGTCGCGCAGCAGGCGGTGGATCAGTGAACTGACGTAAGTGCTCCCGCCCATCGCCAGCCTAGCCGCAATCCATTCGTTCTCCATCGCGGTGCGCAGCCGCACCAAGGCCGCGCACCGCACCTTGTCGGGATGCCCCTTGCGCAACTTCGCCAGTTCCGCCGTCCCGCTCGGCAGATCCAATCTTGCCGCCATCACCCGGATGATCCGTTCAGCCTCCCGCTCGTTATGTGCCGTCACCGCCCCACCCGCGTGATGGCCCGGTTTGCGAATTTTCGCCCTTGCCCTGTCCACCATGGCCAGCAGCTTGTCCTTAAAACCCTCCTCACCCAGATACCAACCCTTGCGCAGCGCCTCCATCGCGGCTTCATCGATTTTTCCGCCGTTGCTTGCGGCACGGGATTCCAGCCATGTCACATAGGCCGTCCGGCCCCGACGGTCATGGCTCAACTGGAAGGCATCAAGCACACGGTTGATCTCCAGCCATGGCGGCGGCTCACCTTTCGCAAATTGCCGCAGACTGCTCCACGTATAAGCAGCCAACCTGCCTTGCCCGCCCCCGGCCAGCTTGGCGCGGGCGGGATTGAGATGAATGTAATCCGCCACCACCTTGAAATAATGCGCGTCAGCCGCCCGCCCGCCCGCAACCGGCACCGCCTTATAGCGGCCTTGAAATACATGCCCGCGCCGCTGATGACGGATGTTCCACGCCTGACTAAATGTGCCCAGCAGCACCCGCATCCCGGCCGACAAGTTCGGCTCCGGCGTCTCCAGCAACAAATGGAAATGATTGCCCATCAAAACCCACGCGTGCACCCGCCACCCGTGGCTGCCACACACCTGTTCCAGCCAGTGCAGGAATGACAGATGGTCCTCCTTGCCCGGAAAAATGCATTTTCCGCCGTCCCCACGCGCCATGATGTGATACACCGCGCCCGGATACTCAAATCTCAACTGCCTCGCCATGCCCCATATTCCATTCCACATCCAAAGCTGTC
>JBAXOP010000548.1:0-2724 GCA_037133195.1 Verrucomicrobiota bacterium
GCCAGGCCACCGAGCCAGTGGAAAATCACTCCGAATATTGCATTGCCTATCATATTGTGAGTTGGTCAGACAGCCTTTTCAAATTATTCATTTCAGAAACCACAACCGACTTCGCGCAATACAGTCCTATCTCATGGGCGAACTCCTCCGGCTTTTCCGGAGACACGACCACCTTGCGTCTGTCAGAGAATTTCAGCACCACTGTGCGGTGCTTGTCGGTGACAAACGCGCGATAGATCCCCAGCGCCTTGTTGTTGTACTCGCCGGTGAATGAAAACACGCCGTCGGGGCCCCATGTGCGCAGACTCCGGCGCATGGCATACGGCTCGTGGCGTGCGGACCGCAGTCCCGCCAGTGGCAGGCGTGTCTTCCAAAACAATCGATGGATCAGAAGTGCATCGGTGGTGATCGTGTATCCGCGGATGGTGAATAATGCCGCGCGTATGATGAGGACTAGCGAGAGCACGGCAGGCCATAGCTGAATCCACCTCGGATGCACCCAGCGGTTGCCCACAATCATGGTGCCAGCGAAACCCATGCACAAGGCCGTGGTGAGCGTAGAGATGATGATGAGCGAAACGCTCCATGGGGCTTTGTAGGTTTTCATGTTTTTCAGGGTGGCGGGCAGCATGCCCGCACCACGGTGGCCCGGGCATTCTGCCCGGAGCCTTCTAATCAATCAACGGAAATCCCCGCAACATGCGGCGCACGCATTGCGCCAAAATAAATGACACCGGGAGAGACTCCGGAAAAAGACGGTAGAGGGTCGTTGCGCCAGAAAGAATGACACCGGGATGAGAACACATACCGGAATCATGAGTCAGAAGAGCAAAAACGAATATTTGGAAAGCTGCCGGGCGCGCTACGCGAGTCGGAATCGTGCCGGGAGAAGCACGATGATTGACGAGGTAAGCGAGGTTCAGGGCTGGGATCGCAAGCACACGATCAAAGCCCTCAACGGCAGAGTCAGTCTTGGGCAGGGAGCAAGGAAACGAGGATCGAAAGCCACCTACACCGAAGTCGAGCAGCGCGTCATTGTGGAGATCTGGAAGCGTAGCGAGCAACCATGCGGCAAGAGGCTCAAGGCCACCATAGCGCTGTGGCTCGACAGCTACGAGAAGCACCACGGCAAGCTGGGTGCGATGACGCACTGTAAGATCCTACAGTGCAGTGCCCGACAACTCGACCGCATTACAGCCCCTCACAAGCTTGGCGCGGGAGGGAGGCATGGCCGCAGTTGTGGGCGTGCCAGCCACCGGCTCAAAACCACCGTGGCAGTGCGTTGCGGGCCATGGGATGTTGACCGGCCCGGTTGGATGGAGGCCGACACGGTTTCGCACGGAGGAGGCAGCAGCAGCGGCGCGTTCATGTGGAGCCTAACACTCACCGACATCCACACCGGTTGGACCGAACTGGCGGGATTGTGGGGCGACAGTGGGCGCGAAGTGTGTGCTGGCTTGCGCCGGATTGAGGCTCGGATGCCCTTTGAAATGCACGGTTTCGACTGCGATAACGGCAGCGAGTTCCTCAACACAACGCTCGAGGACTACCTTCTGCGCAAGGTGCGCCCGCCGCAATGGACCCGCTCGCGAGCCTACAAAAAGAACGATCAGGCGCACGTGGAGCAGAAGAACTTCACCCACGTCCGTCAGTTGTTAGGCTATGGGCGTTTCGACGATCTGCGCCTGGTCGGGATGATCAATGACCTCTACGAAAGCGCCTGGTTACCGCAGCGCAACCTCTTCACCCCCGCCATGAAGCTTGTGGAGAAAAAGCGGGTCGGCAGCAAAATCATCAGAACTTATGACGAGCCGCAAACGCCCTGCGATCGTCTGTTAGCATGCGATCATGTCAGTAAAGAAAGCAAGCTGGCGCTGTGTGAACAACGGGCGGCCCTTGATCCGCTGCTTCTCTCCGAACTGATCGAAACCAAGCTTCAGGCCATCCATGTAATCATTGGAGAGATTGAAGAACGTCGGGCAGAAGAAAGGGCCAGGGCGGGCGACCGCTGGGCGGCGACCGCTGGGGCTGGCTACGTTGCGGCTCTGGTCGCTATCGCTCCCCTCGCCTACACTGCACCAGCCCCAGCGGAAAGGCTTGCCAAACCCACCACTAAAAGAACAAAAAACAACCAAGTCTTGGTGTCATGAATCATGACGCAACGACCTCACACCTCCGGTGTCATCTTTCATTGGCGCAACACGGCCTAAAACCCTTGCCGAAACGGGACGTGCCAAGGATTCAAACAAGTCGCGAGCATTTGCGAGCTTGCTAGAAACCAGCAAAGCCCTGAATGACATAGTCAAAGGCAATTTGAACGCGGATTTGTGACATCACACAGGATCCGGACTCAAAATTTAAGCACGGAAAACCCTGGGGAGAAGTCCCTGACCTCCGTCCACAATCCTAACAACCAAGCACCCTCTTTGGACTTACTTGTTTTTCTTCGCATCGAGGCCTTCCTTGACCTTGGCTTCGAGGTCCTCGTAGAGGGCGGCATCAGCCTTGATGAGTTCCTTGGCGGCATCACGACCTTGGGCGAGCTGTGTGCCATTGTAGGAGAACCACGAACCGCGTTTCTGAACGATCTCCATTTCAAGCGCCAGGTCTAACAATGATCCAGTGGACGAGATACCCTCGTTATACATGATGTCGAACTCCGCTTCGGTAAAGGGAGGAGCCACCTTGTTTTTGACGATTTTGATCTTAGTCCGGTTACCGGTG
>JBAXOP010000549.1:0-2717 GCA_037133195.1 Verrucomicrobiota bacterium
TGCCCCTGGTTGTGGCAATTGGATTATTGGCTCCGCCGGCGGCAACATCGGCTTTACCGACAGCAACCAGCCGGCCACGCTCACCTTGGGCAACAATGCGCCGAGCGCTGCATATTTCGGAATCGGAACCCTGGGCGCCGCACTTGGCAACCCCGGCTCCGGCGCGAATGTCACCAGCGTGATCAAGACCGGTGCCAGTGGCACCTGGGAACTGGCCGGTGCCAACAGCTATACCGGCAATACGACGATCTCTGCTGGCATACTCACACTCACATCGACCGGCACCCTGAAATTCGCGCCCGGTGCCAACGACATCTGCAACAAGGTCACCGGCGCGGGCACTGCAAACTTCAATGGCACATTCAACATTGACACCACCAATGCCGACACCACCAACCTCAATACGTGGACCCTCGTCGATGTGACCACCAAAACCTACTCCCTGGTCGGCGTGACCGGTTTCACCAATTCTTCCGGAGTCTGGACCAAAGTCGATGGCACCAAAACCTGGACTTTCACCCAGTCGACTGGCGTGCTCAGTCTGGCGAATGCCGGCGGCACCACCTACACGGTGACGTTCAACAACAACGACGGCGGGTCGGACACGATGAGCGCGCAGACGGGCAGCAGCGCGGCGACCCTGACGAGCAATACCTTCACCAGGACAGGTTACACCTTCGCCGGCTGGAACACGGCGTCCACCGGCTTGGGCACCGCGTATGCCGACGCTGCCAGTTACGCCTTCACGGCGAACGCGACGATGTATGCGCAGTGGACGGGCAACAGCTACACGGTGACGTTTGACAGCAACGGCGGAGATGCTGCAAGTCCCACGTCCAAGAGTGTGACCAATGCTTCGGCCTATGGCTCGTTGGCCACAGTGACCCGCACGGGCTACACATTCAACGGCTGGTTCACGGCCACAAGCGGGGGCACGCAAGTGACTTCCGGCAGCACGGTCGCGATTACCGGCGCACAGACTTTGTATGCGCAGTGGTCGATCAGCAACTACACGGTGTCCTTTAACATGGACGGCGGATCGCCGACGATCTCAAGCCAGAGCGTCCAGTATAACACGACTGCGACTCAGCCCTCGGATCCGACCAAGACAGGCAATACGTTTGCCGGTTGGTATTCCGACGCCGGGCTGACGACGTCCTTCAGTTTCTCGACCCTCATCACCGCCGACATAGCGCTGTATGCCAAGTGGACGCCTGTCACCACCTACCAGGTGACCTTTGACAGCAACGGCGGTTCGTCGGTCTCGGCCCAGACCGTAAACGACGGTAGCACGGCCACCCAACCCACTGCCCCGACCTTGGCGAACAATACGTTTGCCGGTTGGTATACCGACAACACCACGTTCGCCAACCCGTTCAACTTCAGCACGGCGATCATCGGCGACATCACGCTCTATGCCAAGTGGACGGCCACGCCGACCCTCACCCTCGCGGACACGTTGGTCGCGGTGAACACCACCTACGGCACGCCCTCGGCCACGCCGACGAGCTTCCATGTGTCCGGCAGCGGGCTCACGGGTGCGCCCGGCAATTTGACCGTGACCCCGCCATCTGGATATGAAGTTTCCCTCAGCAGCGGCGCGGGTTACAGCACCAGTTTGTCGGTTCCTTACAGCAGCGGCACGCTGGCATACACTCAGATCTATGTTCGCCTGGCAGCCACTGCTGGTGTGGCCGGTTCGCCCTATTCGGGTACCATCACCGTTTCCGGTGGCGGCGCGAGCTCCCAAACCCTTGCCACAGCCTCCAGCACGGTGGCCAAGGCAACGGCGACCGTGGTGGTGACACCCTACACGGTGACCTACGACGGCAGCGCGCACTCGGCAACGGTGACGTCCATCACCGGTGTGAATGGCGAGACCGGCGCGACGGTCGGCACGGTCACGCTGAACACGACGCACACGACCGGCGGGACCTATGCTTCCGACTCCTGGAGTTTCACGGGTGCCAACTACAACGACATCGGCACCTCGACCACGACGGTTACCGTTGCGAATGGGAGCTTTGAGACGACGGCAAGCGGGCCAGGTGCGCCTTGGTTCAAGTTCGGAAGCCCGTGGAGCATCACAAGCTCTCCATCGAATTACCAAGTGATTCAGGCTGTAGCTGGAGGCGTCTTCTCCAGCACCGTCGCTGGCGGCGGCACTTACATCGGGCTCATCAACGAGGATGACTGTCCGATCACCGCTCCGCTGGTGCAGAATTTGGGCACCAGTGTTGCAGCCGGAGATACGCTTTCGGTGACCTTCTATATCGGCAGGCAATCGGGCGCGGCGGCCGGGGGAGCAGGGGTGGCATATTTCGATGTCGCCGGGACGAAGTACACCATGGCGTTCGACACTTCCGGGATGACCGCCGGTACCTGGCAACTCGAAACGTTCACCCAAACGATCACCAATTCAGGCAACTTGAGTCTTGGGTTCTATGGCACCAGTGCCCATACCATCAATGCTTGGATCGACAAAATCAGCGATGTCAGCCGCACGTCCGGCGGCACCCCGCAGACTCTCACCGATACGATCAACCCGGCCGGTTCCAGTGTGACCGCGCCGACGGTTGGAACCTACACCTACACCGGCTCGCCGCAGGGCCCGAACAGTGGTGCCACCGCGACCGGTTCCACCGGTGCCGTGACCTACAGCTATTCGAATAGCGGTGGTACGAGTTACGGCCCCAGCGCCACCCAGCCGACCAACG